>CAJOHN010000003.1 GCA_905234235.1 uncultured Selenomonadaceae bacterium | reverse complement strand
GTTCGGCGACGATTAACGGCTCTGAATCTAAAATTTCAGCGAAACCATACGCGCGGGCGACGGCTAAATCGTTTTTGCGGTGGGCAGCGCGTAAATCTGCCGGCATCGTCAGTTCATCGTACAGGTCGGCTAAAGTCGCTCTCGGATAACGCGCACGACATGATAAAATCTCCGCCGCTGTTCCCTCTATCAAACTTTTTTCCGCTAAATTCGGCTCGCACCACACAAAATTATTGTACACCACGCTCCCTGAATACCGATAACTCATTTCCAATCGCCCAGCTACCGCTCGCATCCAACTCATGTGGATTGAACTCGTTAAGATTCCAAATTCATAAATCTGCGCGGCGGGAACGATACATAAATCGCAATTCGCAATAATATCGGGCGTCAAAAACTTCATCGGCATATATTTTCGGCGTTCTGAACTTGTTCGCGGCATTGCAAGATAAATTCCGCTCGGTTGCGTGTTTGAAAAGAATTTATGCGGAGTTTCGGCTGATTTTCGCGTCGGAGCCGCTGTACTCGCCAATCTGAACTCTCTTACTGCTGAAACGCGCCGATAAAGTTCCTTACTGCGTCGAATTTCATCGGGCGTAGCATTTATCAGATAAAAACAATAGCGAACACTATCATTTATAAAATCTTTCGCGCCCATATACCTAAAAATAAATTTCTCCAGCGCAGGTTCACGTTGGAGGATTTTTTTTGCCTCATCAGCACTTAAAATTAAGTTTCCGCCGTCAGTAGATTGACTTCCATTAGTCATTTTAGGCACGAAGGGTTGAATATGTTTAGCGCGGCTCTCAATAAAGACAGTCGGGGCGTCAACAAGGTACGGATTGATATTTTTCGCCGCAATTACGCGCTCGCCGTCATAAATTTTCTTGTCCACTGCCAAATTTTTATCGCTAATGCCAACTACCACGCAATGAATCGCCGCTTTTTGAGTCGATTCGCTGTCCCATTTGAAAGTTCGCCGCCCAAAAATGATTTGCATACCGTAAACGTCGAAAATTTTCTGCCAAAGGGGCGTAACTTGCTCGCCTTGCGTGATTGAATTGGTCGAAACGAACGCCGCGCGAATATTTGTGCCCTGAATGAGTTTTGCGGCTTTGTGATACCACGCGCCAACGTAATCAATGCTGTTTGAAAGCTTAATTTTGCCGAAAATGCTCACGGCGTCGGATTTTTGCTCGCGATTCATCATACTAGCGCCCACGAACGGCGGATTGCTGATAATGTAGTCGGTTTTCGCCCACTCGACGTGCAAAGCGTTCGCCTGAATGATATTCGGATAGCTTTTTAGCGGGAAAAGTTCCAAATTTTTATGAACAATCGCCTCAGTTTCGCGTTTCATCTTGAGTTCGGCAATCCAGAGTGCAGTTTGAGCGACGGTAACGGCAAAATTATTTATTTCGATGCCGAAAAACTGATTTATGGAGACTTTGATAGGATTAACGAGTTCGCCGAGCAAAATTTGGTTGCCGAGCAGTTCATGAAGGATTTTATTCTCCAATCTGCGGAGCGAAATGAAAGATTCGGTTAAAAAATTGCCTGAACCGCAAGCGGGGTCGAGGATTTTGATTTCGGAGAGCTTTTTTTGGAGATTTAGGAGAAAATTCCTGCGTTTGGAGGCTCGATTGACAGAATCCTGTATATGGGATTTTGTAAATTGAGCGTTCAAATCGTCCAAAAAGAGCGGGTCGATGACCTTATGAATGTTTTCGACGCTGGTGTAATGCATACCGCCATGCCTGCGAATATCTTTTTCGGTCGTCGATTCAAAAACTGTGCCGAAAATGGTCGGGGAAATGTCCTCCCACTTGAATTTACTGCTAGCCTCGTCGAGCAAAAGGGTTTTAAGTTCGGGCGTGAAGTTCGGGAAGTCGATTTCGTCAGAAAAAAGCCCGCCGTCGACGTAAGGGAACTTTTTAAGCGTGTCGTCGAGGTACGGGCTGCGATTTTCAATCGGAGTATCGAGGACTTTGAACAATTCGAGTAAATCTTGACGAATATTGCGTGCGCCGCGAAGATAATCTCGGAAAATTTTATGTTTGCCGAAGATGTCGATACTTTCAGCGTACAAACAAAAAA
This sequence comes from uncultured Selenomonadaceae bacterium, assembly GCA_905234235.1. GTDB lineage: Bacteria > Bacillota > Negativicutes > Selenomonadales > Selenomonadaceae > Quinella. The sequence continues at coordinate 181,610 of CAJOHN010000003.1, read as the reverse complement.
CCAATCGGACGCAAAGCTTGTTTAAGTCGGAAAGAGCCTTGTCGGATTGGATTTTGAGTTGATTTTTAAGTCCGTTATAGATTTTGGCGACGATTTCGCTGGCCTGAATGGATAATTCGCGTTCATAGGAGAGTTTATCTTGCAATTCAACGATGAAATTAAGCGCGTTGAATTTTTTAGGCAATTCGTAGAGGAAAATTTTAGTCGGGTCGCGTTCTGGGTAGCGTTTATCCATATCGAAGACGCGAAACTCCTTGAAATTGCAAGTTATAATCCAGCGAGCCTTGCGCGAATACTCCAAAGCGTCGTTATAACGTTTAGCTTGGCGAAAAATTTCTTCGTCGTCGAGATTTACGGTAGAACTTTTCTGTTCGATAAGAATTTTCGTGGAAATGATGAGTCCGTCAATAAAACCGTGCGGAATCGGTACTTCAAAGCTGATAAATTCTTCCGGCTCGTCAATATTAAACACGTCACGGAGCAAACTCAGCCAAAAAGGTTGCGCGTCGCCTTTCTCGTAGCCTCTACTCGACCATTTCCTAACAAAATCTTTCACACTCATATTAATCACCCAAAACTTTCTTCAAAGCTGTAACGATAGCGCGAACATCTTCCAACGTATTATTTTTACCCAAAGATATTCTGATTGTCCCCTTAGCGAGGCTTTCCGACAAGTTCAAAGCCTTAAGGACGTGCGATATTTGATTTTTATTGCCGTCGCAGGCGGAGCCCGTCGAAATGCTTATGCCCATCAAATCCATTCTGTGTAAAATTTTTTCGCCGTCTTTGCCGTCAAATGAAAGGCTGATTAAACCCGGCAACGTAGGTTCCGCGCCGTTGCGAACGTGTGGAATATTATTTTCTTCAAGCTCGCGGATAAATAATTTCTCAAGTCCGATGATATGTTTTTGATTGGTTTCGAGTGCGGAAATATTTTTCTTCAAGGCAACTGCCATCCCAACAATCGCGGCAACATTTTCCGTTCCGGCGCGCATACCATATTCCTGCGCCCCGCCGTCAAGATAGGGAAACAACTTCACGCCTGCGCGGACGTAAAGGAAGCCGACGCCTTTAGGAGCGTTGAACTTGTGCGCCGACGCCGACAACATATCCACGCCGAGATTTTTAACGTCGATGGGAATATGCCCGACCGCTTGAACCGCATCCGTATGAAAAATTTTGCCGTGTTCGTGCGCGATTTCGCATAACTTTTTAACGGGCTGAATCGTTCCGATTTCGTTGTTGGCAGTCATGACGGAGATAATTTTTGTCTGCGGCAGAATGCTACTCGCCAAATCATCAGGGCTGACAACTCCGCGAGCGTCGACGGGCAATTTCGTTACCGTGCAACCTAAGTTTTGCATAGCCGCGCAGGAATTTAATATCGCTTTGTGTTCAATGGCGGAAGTAATTATGTGCGGACGTTCGTTCAAGTTTGCGAGTACAGCCGACTTTATCGCCCAATTATCGCTTTCCGTGCCGCCCGACGTAAAAAAAATTTCTTGCGGTTCGGCGTTGATACATTCGGCGATAATTTCTCTTGCTTGTTTAATGGCAGCTCTCGGCTTGCGGGCAAAAGAATATTGTTGCGAGGCGTTTGCGTATTCATCGAGGAGCCAAATTTTCATTGCCGCAAAAGCCTCAGCGTCCAATTTTGTAGTCGCCGCGTTGTCCGCGTAGATGTGCCTTTTCATAGAAACAAAATACATCCTTGCTCTTTGAACTCTTGGATTTTTATTTCAAGGTCGACTTTATCGCACTCCAAATATTCAGCAAAGCAATCGATACAATAAAATTCATCCGTATCAGTGCCGAGCAATTTTTTACACAAAGCCGCCTCGTCTTTAATCAACGCCTTGCCGCATTCACAACATAATTTTTTCTTCATGAGCCCGCCTCTAATCAATGAACAACGAATACAGGTCGGGATTTTCGTCGAGCAGTTTAAGCACTTTATCGCGCAACTGAGCTTTGAGCATACTCTTAATATTCTTCTTTGCACCTTCGGAATATTTATCGCGCAGGACAACGTCAACAGTTTTGCGAATTTCGCCGACTTTATTTGCCCATGAATAAACATTCGCGGAAAGTTTTTCGTTCGCCTTGAGTTGGGCAACCAATAAATCTTTGTGTTCGATAAACGGAGCGCGATAACTCTCGCCGATTTGAGCGATAAAGCGATTCATAATAAAGTTTGTATCCTTTAACGCGCTTATCTTGTGGCTTTCAAAAAATTTTACGGCATTACCGAGCGCAGTATTATCAACAATTTTTCCGTCCTGCAAAGTTTTCAAAACGATTATGTGCGGCAACGTTTCATCGTCGACGATCCATTGAATAGGCACGGCAAAATTTTCACACCAAGTTTCAACGGATTCAAAGCCGCTTTGTTTCCGCCAAAGTTTCTGCAGTTGATTTTTATCGCGGGTATACGTCAGCTTATTTAGTTGCGCCGCGATTCTCGAATCAAAATCAGCCGCCGAAGAATTATAATCCACCGCCTGCAAAGAATCGTATACGCTGTTCAATTCTTCTTCCGTGCAATTATGCCCGTGCGTCTCCATGTAACGTTTAAGAATTGTCTTCGGCGCGGTCACGGCGTCCCAAACTTCCTGCGCGGTTTCAGCCAAAAGCTTCATATAATTTTCCTTGTCGTTTGAACTGATTTTATTCCATTGAGTGGCGGCGATTTGCTCCATGATTTCCAACGTCGGGAACCACGCATAATCCAATTTTTTTATAACGGTCGCGGGAACTTTCATATTCGCAAAGGCGTCCGCAATGTCCGCGCTTAAAGTTTTGATATTTTTACGTTTCAAGTTGAGCGCGTTATTAAGAGCGGCAACGGCGCGATATTCTATGCAGAGTTCGGAAAGTTTTTCCTCAACCTCCGACTCCGTCCAAGTGGAAACTTGCCCCTGCATCATTTGATGAATCGAATCAAAAATATCGTAGTCGCTTAAGCCGATACTCCCGCGCAACGCCTGCAACTCGCCACATTTAAAAGAAACAAAGCAACTAAAAGCCTCGTAAACAATTTTTTTATCGAAGTAAAGGCTCGTCAAAGTTTTGCGCAAGGCTCCGCGACCGGTAAAATTAGCGACAATATTTTTCATCACCGTATCTTGATCGCCGGTTTCCGTCATGAAGTCGCAGAAGAGAGCAATTATTTCCTCCGCCGATTTCTTGGCAACATCTCCGCCGAATTTTTCCGACGGCAAATATTTCAAAACCCAAAACGGAGCTCCGGCGTTTTCGGTGCACTGCTTGGAAATATATTTGCGCGCCTCCGTCTCGTTGACTGACTCGCCGTCCTGCAGATTGAAAATTTTTTGCGCGTAGGGTCTGAATTTCTGCCAAACTTTGGAGCCGGGCGATAAATAATTATTAACGAGTTCATCCTTGCACATTGCGGTAATCATCGTGGCAAGATTCTGTTCAGTCAGCGACCAAGAATTATTGTCGCCCTTACTCCACGTAAATTCGCTGTTTACGTAGTGCCGAAGCAAAAAGCCGAGAATGTAGCCGCAAGCCATGTTGTTATAATAGCCGTAAGGAGCCGCCTGCAATTCCTGCCAAAGAATATCCAAATTTATTAGCGTGCCCCGCGAAAAACGTTGCAACAAAAAATTTGCCATTGCTCCGACGCTGTCTTTGCATTGCGCGATACTTTCAAGATTTTTCATATCCCAAACGCCGGCTTGCTTGAGTCCGTTGACGATATTGCCGACTTGTTTATTTGGAATTTTTTTCTGGACGCCCGCCAATGCCGTACTCTGCTGAATTTTTTTGAAAGCCGTATTCGTCGTCACGACCAACTCCGGTGCCGCAGTAAAAATCTCGCCGAAAATAATTTCCCGTTCAAGTTTCGCGGCAAAATAATTCGCGCCATATTCCGACGGATAAATCTTATCGCCGCAGACAACCATAAACTTATCCTCGACAGCGGGAGCCGCCCATTCCTCGACAATTATATCCGCTTCGTCAGCGTAACGTTCCGCGTCGCTGTTTTTGCCCTCTTCGGCGGCAAGTTCCGAATGCGTTAAGGTACTGTACCACCTGTCCAAATGTTTTTCCGTAAGCGGCGAGTTCAATAAGTAAACGGCAAAACGTCCCGTCGAATCCTGCGCGGCAAGGCTCTTAATTTTATCTTGAATCGCGGCGAACTGATTCGGCTCGGAAATTGTAACGACAAGAATAGCGAATTTATATTGGTGTTTGTCAAGCTCGCTTTGGACTTCCTCGAATCGCGCCTTAATGGAAATTGTTCCGCAGTCGCAGGCGGCAATAAAAATTCTGCCGTACGACGCGCTGTTTTTATCCCAAATTTTATTTTCAACAGCCTTCGCGAAGACGCCATTTTTCTTAAAGAGTTCGTAGCGGGTATATTTTTTCTTCAAATTATCTTTGCGGACATCAAAAACGTCGGAATCGCCGCTGTAAGGAATTTGCAAACGCATATCGCCATTAACCATCGTGTCGAGGCGCAGGACGCCGATTTGTTCGAGAGTATCGAGATAATTATCAACGTCTTCACCGGTAAGTTGCCCGACAAAACATCTGTAAAGCGTGCTTTGCGTGGCGGAAATTTTGCGTTGAATCGTTCGGCTGTAAAGATTGCTGACTGTGGCTGATGACATAATGGCGATAAGAAGCATTGCCGCCTTGAACACGTGCATTGGCTTTTCGCCCGATATGTATTCTCGTTTCGTGATGTAATGTTGATAAGCGTTCCAAGCTCCCTCAGAAAAATTGCGCACGTCGCTTTCCCTCGTAAAAAAATAATCCCAAAGAAAATCCGCCGTCAACCAACGCCAATCATCCGCGCCATAATTATTTATGTAGTGAATAAAGCCGACGTTTTGCTCAGATTCTTTAGGGTCTTTCATAAATCGGAAAAGTGTTCGTTGAGACGCGCCAAAATTCTGTGCAACAATCGCAAGCAAAGAAAGCGTCATCGGGTGCAGAGGAAAAAGTTGGCGAAGACTCTCCGGATTATCAGCGTCGGCAATATATTTGCTGATAGACTTCATCAAAATATTTTTTTGCGTGTCCCATTTTTTTTCCATGCCCGCACGCGTAATAATCGAACTTCCGATAAGTTCATAAGCCGCACTCTCGCTGACGTGAAAAGCCAACGAGTGATAACGGTGAATAATTCGCTCGTAAATTTCTTCGCCGATTTGATTAAGCCAGCCGGGAGTCTTGTGAACAATCAGGAACATAAAAAAAGGCTGTTCCTTACAAAACTCGGAAAGCGGTTGCAAAACGTCATCATTGGGATTGTTACGTAGGTAAGAAGTAAACTCGTCCCAAATAAAAATAATGCCGGTCTTTTTAAGGCGGTTGCCGTTGATAATGTCTGCAATCCAATCTTTGAACATGTCCAACGACGTAAAAAATCCCCAGCCTTTGTCGCGATAAATACGGGCAACGATATTCGCCGCCTTTAAGCCGCCCGCTAAAACATCTGCGCGGAACTCATCGATAGAATTGTATTTATCGTTCAGAGCATAGCCGGGATTTTTAAAAAGTTCTGTCCAGTTGACGGAAGAATCATTAACAGCCTCCTTAGCCGCCGCGATAAGAGATTTTTTTCCGTAGTAAGCTTTATCGCCGAACTTCGCCTTTAAACTTACGCGTATAGAATCTTCCATAGTCATAAGCAACTGAACGCCGCTTCTAATGTCAGTCGCTTGGCTCTTCCAGATAACAAGGAACTCGCCCTTTTTGCGAATGGAAAGGAAACTTTCACGGTAGGAAATCAGCCGCTGATTCGATAGGAACTTTTTAACTTTGTCGATGTCGTCTTCAAAGAGATGTTTCAAGACGATAGCGGCATAACTTTTGCCCGTGCCGTAAGCTCCGTGAATCAAAAACGAACGGCGTTTATCAGCGTCCTCATATTTCAACGAGTCGCAAATTGCCTCCAAAGTTTTCTGCATGTCCTCGTGAATGATATATTCCTGCCACATATCGGGGTTGCGCGAGTCGGAATCAATGTCTATCACTGATTCATAACGCGGGCTTACTTCTATGTAATCTTTATATTTTGACATGACGCCGACTCCTTACTTAGCGATTAAATTCAGAATGTCAATGGGTTTATATTCGGGGGACAGTTGAACGTTATCCAAATCGGCAATAAACGTCGTGCGAATATATTTGTCGAACTGCAGAGCAACATCTTGTAGAATGCCCTTGAAACGTTCGGGATTTATGGCAAAGATTGATACGGGAGAAATTCCTTTTGATTCGGCATTGGCTTTGGCTGATGTCATTTGATTTAATGTAAAAGTATATCGCCCCGTTGCCTCCGCCCACATGTACAGAGCGTAGAGTATCGCAACTGCGTCGGGAGTATTCCAGCCTTGCTTAGAAAATTTATAACCGTTACCGTTCGGAATGGGAATGCCTTGCTTAAGGACGGTGCCTATCGGGCTGTGACGAAAAGTTTCAAACAGCGCAGTGACGGCATTATCGCGAGTCGACTTGGAATAATCATCGCCGAGCATAAGAATCAAATCATTCTTGTCGTAAATTTCTCCGGCAGGCGCGTTGAGCATGTACCACTTAAATTGGCGGTTGCCGAGCTTATCCATAACAAAACAATTCTCTTTATGTTCAAAGAAATGTTCCAGCCACGCTCTCCTAAAGCCAAAAGTTTTATATTTATCCATTCCCTTTAAAGTCATATTTCCGCCTCCCGCAACTAAAAGCGATTTCGCAACGAGACAACCTTTGCTTTGTGTGAATTCAATGCAGTTGCAACAGTGAATGCAATTTTCTTGCCGGATATAAATTTTATCGTCAATGATTGTGAAGGCATTAGCAGGACATTCCACCTCGCACGCCTTACAGCCGACGCAATAGGCAACTTTATTGGCAATCCCGCGCAGGCGACTGATAATAAATCTGTCCATGTTTGAATACGACCAATAGGTAACGGCTTTATCCTCGACGGTAAATTGAAACTGCCGCCAATCGATTATCTGCGTGTAAATATTTCCCTCGCGCTGAACGACCGAGCCGAGAATAGCGCACACGTCGAGCCAGTTTTGAGTTTTATGCGTAAAGCTGAACGTGATTTTGTCGTCGATAATTTTTTCAACGAAGCGACTGCCGCCGTTCTTTAAAAATTTCCCGCCCATGCGAGTGCGCCAGCCGTTTTGTTCGATATAACTTTTCTGCTGATTTTTACTAATGCCCGCGTCGTTTGTGTACTCTTCGACCTTGCGTAGGAGCGGAGCAATTTCATCCGTGAAAACGTGATTGCTTATACTGTCGCGCCAACTCGACGATAACGGGCAAATCGTACAGCCGACGCGATTAAAGCCGTACCGATAAGCCGCGTTAAAAAATATGTCGCGGTGCAAAAGGTATAAAAAAATTTCTGCCGAGTTCCATTTGAGTATCGGTCTGCAGTTGATTTGATTGATATTCTTCGCGCCCACGCTGATTTCGTCGTAGTTGGAACGTTGGAAACTTTCTTCAGCCCTGACACCGTCAAACACGACAGCTTTAACCAAATAATTTCCTGTGATCTCGCGCAGGAGCAGAATTGTCGGAACAGATTTATGAACTGCACAGCACCAACGCATTCTGCGTCCGGGCAAACCAAATTTATCCCAAGTATCAGCGGGCGCAAGATGACTTTTTGCCTCGTAAAATTTTAGCGACGCCCAACGCTTTTTAGCCCGTTCAACAGATTGATATGTCGTAGAAAGTTCCATGCCGGTGTTGCTGAACACGACGGAAAATTTATCGGGCGAAAGCGTCCGCGCAACCAAATCGAGTAAAACCAACGAATCCTTTCCGCCGCTGAACGCAACCGCAAAAGTCATGCCCTGCTTTGAATAATCGTTGTAAGTTTTGCGGATAAAATCCATAGCGGTTTTCTCAAGCCCAAGCATCAGCCGTTCGTTTTCCGCCCAAAGCAAATTTATATCAATCGGCTTAAGGCTTAAACTCTCGCTGAAAATTTTTATGTCGGGTTTAGTGTAGAAGCCGCCGCCGACAGCCTCCGCAACACATTTCCCATTAAAAACGTAACGTCGAACTCCCTCCGCCCAAAGCAACGGCGCATCAGTTTTCGGATAACTCCAATGCTCGTTGAAGCCGAAATAATCCAATTCCTCTTTGAATACCGGGCGAATTTCCTTTTCGATTTTGCTGTTCACGGACAACCGATAAATTCCGTTCGTGTTCGTCCATTCGTAGCCGTACATTAACTGACCTCTGTTCAAAAGATTGTTATCTGTTCCCGCGAACGTAAACCGTTTTCTTATCAAACGACCAAGCGAACCGATAATCATTCAGCACCTTGTGCAACGTTAAAAGCAATTCGCTATTGGCTACCATGCCCGCCACGCGTAATTTCTTCTGCAAACTTCCTGCCGACATGCGCACGGGCAGTTGCTCATATCCTTGCATGAACAGCGTTACCACGTCCGGAAATGATTGCAGGGGCGAATTAATCGGGACGAACGCCGCCACAAGTTTTTGGTGGTTACAATTCGGTTTAGGCAATATACATTTAAATCCTGTGGCGGGATATTTTTTTAAAATTTCTTGGAGCAAGAGCCGCGTCCACTTGAGATTTTGCGGCAAAGCGGGCAATGTTTCAAACCACGCGTCGGTTATGTCTCTCGGAACTATATACGCCACATTTTCCGCACTAAATAAACCGTCAAGATGTTCATAAAGCCGCCGGCACCACGCGTCATCAATCCCGATTGTCTCGCTCAGCAAATATCTATCAGCGTCGTATGCAAGGAACGTGTCGGAAGAATTGATTTGCAAACGCTCGCTAAACCCTCTATTAGCAAACATAAGTTTTTGGAGATAATTTTTCGCGTCGCCCACATGCAGAATGCCGCCGTTATTTCGCGCAAGATGAATCATTAGCCCTTTTGTCGACATCGGATAATCCGGCTCGTCCTTAAAAATATGTTGATTATAAAACTTGTAAAGTTTTTCCTTGCCAAACTTTTTATCAAACAGGAAACGCGCGACCGCATAAATGTCCTCTGCACTTTCACAGCCGTTATCGTTAATGAACATGGAAAGTTCTTCGGACGCGGCATTGAACAGGAGTTGCTTGTTGCTGTAGCCGCCGAACTGCTCAAAATGCCGTTGAAGTATCTCGCCGAGAATCTTCGCCGCCTCGTCCAAGTCTACAAAACTTTTTATGTGAGAGTATTTACTCATTCCGTCCACTTCCTCGCAAGAATTTGCTACGTATTCGACGGCGGCTTTTTGTTTACCTGCGTTGCCCGCGCAACAACGCGCAATTTTTTACAATGATATAATCAGCAAAATTTATCGGGGGGAGGCGGCGACTTGTGCGGAAGATTTTTTTAATTGTCTTACTTGTCGGCTTCGTGGCTTATGCGGGTTTGAATCTTGCCGAGAGCGTTACGCCATACGTGAGCATTGCTGAGGCGCGTGCGACTTCAAACGGCGTGCAAGTCAAAGGTCTGCTCGATAAAAATTTTCAGCTCGCGCAGGTTGGCAACGAATTTATTTTCAGCCTCCAAGACGAGGAGACTGGCGAGACTTTGCGCGTTAAATTCGACGGCATTAAGCCCGACCAATTCGACGAGGCGTATCATATCGTTGCTGTCGGCAAGTACGCTCCGGAGGACGAAACTTTTCACGCTAAAAAACTTCTGATTAAGTGTCCGTCGAAGTACGAAGGGCAACAAGCGAGGTGAAGTCTTGACGGGAATTTTATTATTAGGCGGCGGGTTGACGGCGTCACTTGCGGCGATGATTATATGTTTCGCGCAAAAAATCCCGTCGGCTCGGCTCGTCAAAATCTGCGCGGGAACGTCGACAAGTTTTATCTGCGCGGCGAGTTTGCTACTTTGGTATCTGCTCTTTGAAAATGATTTCAGCGTCGAATACGTGGCGACTTATTCCTCAACGACGCTCCCGACAATGTATAAAATTTCGGCGTTCTGGGCGGGGCAACAAGGTTCGTTTTTACTGTGGCTATTGATTCACGCGATAACCGGCGCGATTTTAACCTTCAGGCGGACAAGCGCGGCGGCTTTAGGAATTTTTTTCTTACTGCAAAGCGTTCTGACGTTTTTAGTCTTAGCTAAGTCGCCGTTCGCAGAAAATCCCGCGCAGGTTTATGAAGGCGTCGGGCTCAATCCGCTGTTGCAAGATTTTTGGATGGCAATTCACCCGCCGATAATTTTTGTGGGCTACGCGCTGTTAGCGGTGCCGTTCGCGCTGAGTTTGGGAAATTTATTAACAGAAACGTCACAAGCTTGGCTCGAAGAGGCTCGCAAATGGACGTTGTTAGCGTGGAGTTTACTCGGCGCAGGAATTTTTATCGGCGGCTATTGGGCGTATAAAGTTTTAGGTTGGGGCGGCTATTGGGGTTGGGATCCCGTAGAAAATTCTTCGTTAGTCCCTTATCTCTTGGCGGCTGTCCTATTGCACTTGATAACCCTCGCGCGAAAAAAGCCCGCCGTCTTAGCCGTAACTCACTTGGCGGCGACGTTCACTTATTCGCTCGTCATCTACGGAACTTTTTTAACGCGGTCGGGGATTCTGGGAGATTTTTCAGTTCATTCGTTCGCGGGCTCCAATATCGGCTTGGCAATCGCGCTCGCAAATGCGCTCGTCTTAATCGGCGGGCTCTGCATTATCCTAATCAAAGCGAAATCTCTCCCGCAAGGTAAAATGTACGAAACTCACGGCGAATCGGCGTTCATAATCCTGCTGAGTTGTCTGCTGTTAATTTTTATCGCGGTGATTGTTTGGATTGGAATGTCAATGCCGCTCCTTAGCCAACTGTTCGGGCAAGCCGCCGCCGTCGATACTGATTTTTATGTAAGACCGACCGCGCCTATAGCTTTAACCGTCGCCGCGCTGATGATTTATACGTTTGCAAAGTTCGGGCGAATGATAAGTTTCGGCGGAAAAGTTGCGCACGTTGGATTCTTGGCGATGTTGACGGCGATAATAATTTCCGTGCAGGGCGAGACCGTTACGCAAGAACTTCGACCGCGAGAAAAAATTTCAATCGCAGGGCACGAAGTCATTTACGAGGGGCAAGTATTTTTCGAGGCGGAGCATAAAAAATTTTACGTCTACACGGTTGACGGCGAGGCAGTCAGAGCTTTAACGAAACTGCGCGGAAATGGAGAGGATGCCGCTCGCGAGCCCGCTATCTTGAAAAATTTTTCCGGCGACATTTATATCGCGCCGCACGCGTCGGCAATCGATGACGTTCAAGAATTATCGTTGACTAAAAATCTTTTTACAATGGACGGCGAACTCGGTTACGTTTTCGAGGACGCGCATATCGAACGCGACGAAAATAATCAACCGACGCAGGCAACCGCTCAAATCACGATAACCGACGGCGAAGTTGAGGAAGTAATTCACCCGCTGATAATCGTGACGCCCGACGGTGGTTCTTCGCAAGCTTTGGAAGTTTTCAACGGCAAAAGGCGCGTACGATTGACGGGAATATCCGGCGACTTGCAGAAGGCGCGATTAGAAATTCTCCCGACTCTCGAAAAACTTTCGTCAATGCCCGTGACCGCCACAATTTCCACGAAACCGTTTATCTGGCTGTTATGGTTAAGCGTCACGGCAATCTGCGCGGGAACTCTGTTGGCAATAAAAAAATTCTAGGAAGGAGGAGGGAACATGTGCATAAAAGATTTACTTGAAAAACATACGCTGAAATGTCTGGCGGGCGGCTTTGTCGTCGGAGTGCTGGCGGTCGGCGTAGGAATGGGAGCTTTGCACGCTTCGGGCACAAAATTTTTCTGCAGTCAATGCCATTCAATGAAACACGAGGCGGCAACGTTCGAGGTTTCAAGTCACAGGGAACTTGATTGCGTCGAATGCCATTTGCCGCACGAGAACACCGCGCACTATCTGATTGAGAAGGGGCGCACCGGCATGGTCGATATGTATCATGAGATTATGCGCGATTATCCGAACAGAATTAAGCTCGACGCCGATGCTCGCAAGATGGTTGCCGAAAATTGTGAACAGCGCACCAAGCGGCACGCAGGGAAGTGCCACAGCAGAATCGCGCACGGCTCGAGGGGGTATTAAAGTTGACTAGGCTACAGAAATATATCGCGGGCGCACTGATTTTCTTCGGCTTGCTGTTTACGCGAGTTATCGCCAAACCCGCTACAAAATTTGAACTTGCACAAATTCCCGAAGACCAAAAGCTGACTCGCATGGCTTTCAAAGACGCTTACCCGTTGCAATTTAATTCTTACGGAACAGCCCGAACAGATTGAATTATTCAAAGGCTACAAGTTTTCGATTCAGTACGACGACGATCGCGGGCATTGGTACGCCGGGCAAGATATTTTAGAATCGCTTCGCCGTCCCGGGCAGAAAGGCTCGTGCATAGTCTGCAAAGGCTCCTACATGTACGACGTTTATTTTAAGGAAAGCGGCTGGGAATTTGCCTCTAAGCCTTTCGATGAAATTGCCGCGCCGATTAAAGAGGACGAATGGTTCGGCTGTTCTACTTGCCACGACCCCGATACAATGCAGTTGCGCGTTTACAATCAAGGTTTCGTTGAAAGCATGGCGGAGATGGGCGCGTTCATATGCCGTTCGCTAATGGGCTCGACCCCGAATCCGAATTTAAATATTATCACGACGGGCACTCCAAAGGATTCACGGGCGATTGGACTCATCCCGACAGCGAGGCTCGCATGTTAAAAGTTCATTTTGCGGATAGCCGGAGAAACAACGGCTCGCGCTCACAAAACAATTCAAGCGGCTAATGCGGCGGGCGCGACTGATGAACAACTTGCAAATGCCCGCATGTTAGTTCGTGAGGCTCAATGGTATTGGGATTGGGTCTCCGCCGAAAGTTCTATGGGCTTCCACAACCCCGACAAATGCATGAAGTCACTTGGAATTTCGATTGACAGAGCACACAAAGCGATTGAGGCGGCACTCGTCGCGACAAAGGGCGATTATACTTTGGAACCTTTGCCGACTGAACCTTTCAAACCGGCGGCTCCAGCACCTGCGCCCGCTCAATAAAATCCATTCGATAAAAATTTATCCTCGTCGAACACGGCGGGGATTTTTTTTTGCTAAAAATTTTTCCGCGTCACTGCTTGCTAAAAAGAAACAAACGGCGTAGCGGTGCGGTTTTAGCGGTTGTTCACAAAGACGTTTTCAGATGATATAATCGCGCCACTTAACTTGAAAGGAGGAGAAGCAGATGCAACTGACTAAAGTTCGGAAGCGTTCGGGACAACGAGTTAATTACGACCGCGAAAAAATTTTCAGTGCGATAGTCGGAGCGAATCGTGATGCGTCGACGCCCGCCGATAAACTTTCCGACGCCGATTTGGAACTCGTGACGAATTCGGTAGAGCGTTCCATTGCCGATAAGGAAATCATAGACGTTGAATCGATTCAAGACCTAGTCGAGAAATGTTTAATGGCGCATGGTTTCTTCGACGTTGCCAAGCAATTCATAGTTTATCGGCAGAAACATTCTCAGCGACGCGCCGCGCAGAAAAAATTGATGGACACCTACCGAGATATTTTTTTCGCCGACTCCGTAGACATTGACCTCAAGCGCGACAACGCCAACATTAACACCGATGCTTCAATGGGCATTATGCTAAAGCTCGGCGCGGAAAGTTCAAAGTATTTCGTCGACAATTACGTTTTGCCCGAAGAATTCGTGCAGGCTGACAAAGAAAACTGGATCCATATCCATGAAAAAGTCGTGGCTTAGCGTGGCAACGCGCTATGAAAAACCGGGTGAACTCAAAAATTTGAGGTGTCTTGCCAACGCTTATTGCGGAATTGCAGGAAATGGCAATTTGTGGCGAGGCTAACAGGGAATGCTCAATGCGAATCCTGTGCTGAGACTTTTCGAGGAAAGGAGGTTATGCCGAATGGCTGTTAAAAATTTTTATGATTATCTCGTGTACTCGGACGGACGAGTTTATTCAAACCTTACTAGAAAATTTCTTAAGTTCGACTGTTACGGCTCTTACGCCAAAGTGACATTGAGGATCGAAGGACAAGCAAAACGTTTCAGCGTTCACCGACTTGTAGCGTATCTCTTTTGCAATCCTCCTGCTAATTATTCCAAACTGGAAGTTGATCATTTGGATAATAACCATTTTAATAATTCTGCCGAAAATCTTGAGTGGGTCACTCCCAAAGAAAATAATCGCAGAGCTCGCGAAAAAGGTGTTAATGATGTTTCTCTTAGTAACTCCAATCGTTGGAAGGATGAAGAGTTCAGAAAAAAAACTTCCAGAAATATATCTGCCGGTCAAATTTTAAGCGGATGTTTTTCCAGAAGGCATAATCTCCGTTGTAGACTTGAAAAGTAAAGTCAATCGACTATCGAAAGCTTAAAAGGCAAGTAGAGTAGGTTTGCGGTGAAATTCCGCATTCCGAAGTGCCCGGGATCTCTAAGGAGATTGTGATATAGTCAAAATTACGGACAAGGATTTCAGTTTGATAACTTTTAACTGTTGCCAAATCGATTTGCTGAAATTATTTCACGGCGGCTTCTCGACGGGGCACGGTTTCCTTCGCGAGCCTAATTCCATTCGTTCCTATGCCGCGCTGGCTTGTATCGCCATACAATCAAACCAGAACGATCAATTTGGCGGGCAGAGCATAAACGCTTTTGATTATGCAATGGCTGAAGGTGTAAGAAAATCTTTTAAGAGGGTGATACGCGACGAAGTTAAACGCGCTTGTGAATTTTGTAACGTTCAAGCGGCAGGCGAAATTGATTTTAATGTTTGCACTTATTCGGAGGGAAATAATCCCGTTGCCGTCGAAAATTTAACGCAAGTCGTAGGCTCGGCTGAACTCGCGGAGAAAATTTATAAGCAAGCCTGCGCGGACGTCGAGGAAGAAACTCATCAAGCGATGGAGGCTTTGATTCACAACTTCAACACGCTCCACAGTCGGGCGGGCGCGCAAGTCCCGTTCAGTTCGATAAATTACGGCATGGATACTTCGACGGAAGGTCGATTAGTGATTCGTGAAGTTTTGAATGCTATCGACGCGGGGCTCGGCAATGGCGAAACTCCTATTTTCCCAATCAGCGTCTTCCAACTTAAAAGCGGCGTCAATTATAACGTCGACGACCCGAACTACGATTTATTTCGGCAAGCGTGCAAAGTAAGTGCGAAACGTCTTTTCCCTAACTTCGTGAACATTGACGCGCCGTATAATCTGCAATACTACAAGGCAGGCGATTATAATAGTTGCGTCGCGACCATAAACTAAACCTGTGGCTTCATGCGGCAACGCATGTCGAATAACCTGTCTAAACGAGGAAAACCTTCAATGAAGACAATCTCGTGCTAAGTGCATTACTAATGCCACATTCCTAAAAAGGAGTTGGGCTTATGAACATCGTTAAAGAAATTTGGAAATCTATAAAAGGTTACGAGAATTATTACAGCGTAAGCAACTTAGGCAATGTTCGCAACGACAAAACTCATCGTATACTTCAAGGAGACTTCAATACTGTAGGATACAGAAGAGTAATTTTATATGTGCCGATTAAGAAACGTTTCTTTGTGCATAGACTTGTCGCATATCATTTCGTGAGTGGTTATTCAGATGAACTTGTTGTCAATCACAAAAATGGAGACAAAAAAGATAATCGTGCTGAAAATCTTGAATGGGTGAGTCGAAGCGAAAATGACCTTCACGCTTTCAGAAATGATTTACGTCACATTCATGTTTCCGGACACGCAGGGGATATGTATTATCAAGTATTCGATTACTCGACTGGCGTGCTTATTAAAGAATACAGCAGAAAACCTGATTTAATGGCAGATTATAAAATTAATCGTGCAACGGTAGTAAAATCTTGCAGTCGTGGTTACTTTTATGCCGATTGGAAACATAAACGTGGGAAAATTGGTATAAGACGAGTGTTCAAAAAAGTAATGCTAAATGTGTAACGACTATCGAAAGGGTACCCGCCGCTTAAGGGTTTCAGCTCGCAACTGATTAACGGGAAATAACCGAGTAGAGTAGGGCTCTCACTCATCCCGAAAAGACAGGTGACCAGCAAATTGAATATTGCGGGTCAATGAAATAGTCTGCAAATCTGCAGTGGGGTTGCAGAACAAGAGTGATGTCGAACGTCAACGGGCGCGAAGAATCGGGTAGCAGAGGAAATTTTGCCTTCGTGACGATTAATCTTCCGAAACTCGCGCTTGAATCAAAAAAAAACGTCGAAAAATTTTTTGAGCTCTTTGACAAGTACATAACTCTTTGCCACGATTATTTATTGTGCCGTCTTAAAGTTATTGAGGAGAAACACGTTTACAATTTCCCGTTTTTAATGGGGCAGGGCGTGTGGATGGATTCGGAAAAACTCAAGCCGACCGATAAAATCAAGGACGTTCTCAAGCACGCGAGCTATTCAATCGGCTTTTGTGGTTTAGCGGAGTGTTTGGTTGCTTTAATCGGCAAACATCACGGGCAAAGCAACGAAGCTCAGGAACTCGGCTTAAAAATCGTCAAACATCTGCGCGGAAGAACCGACGATTATACTAAGCGAGAAAAAAGAAATTGGACAACGTTCGGGACTCCCGCCGAGTCTACAGCCGGACAATTTCAACGTTCAAACAGAAAAATTTACGGAAATATTAAAGGCGTCACTGACCGCCCCTATATGACGAATTCGAGTCACGTGCCGGTTTATTTTCCAATATGCGCGGGCGAAAAGATTAGGATTGAGGCTCCCTACCACGCCATTTGTAACGCGGGACATATCGCTTACATTGAAATGGACGGCGACCCGACTAAAAATATTTCCGCGTTCGAGGCTCTCGTCAGGGCTATGCATGATGCTAACATGGGTTATTTCAGTATCAATCACCCCGTCGACCGCGACCCTGTTTGCGGCTACACCGGGATTATCGCCAACGAGTGTCCGCATTGTCACAGAAAAGAAGTCGAGACCGGAACTTTCCACATAAAACGGCTTAAGCCCGATGGCAAATAAAAAAAACCTCCGTCAGAAATTTGGCGGAGGAATTTTTTTTTATCTTTTGAAACGTTGTTCGACCTTCGTGAATATCAGCGGGATTAAGAACAATATCGAGAAGAATGGCAAGAACGCTTTGAAAAATTTGTACGCCTCCACGCTCAATAAAATTTTCATCAACGGATAAAAAATTACCGCTATCACGCCTAAAATCGCAAAGCCGATGATGATTCGCCATAATCTGTCCTTCGGCGAGACGTTAGTTTTGAAGTTTATAAATTTTTGTTCGAGGAACCAGCCCAAGAAAAATGCCAGCCCGAAACCTAACGCATCGAAAGCGTCTGCCCTTGCCGCAAGCGGGTCAACTATCAGTTTACCGTTTAAAATGTCTTCGGGATAAGGTTTGAAGTACAGCCATAAAAAGACAACCGCGCAGATTACCAGCCCGCCGATAAGGAAAATTAATTTTCGCTCCTCGTCCTTGCCCATCCACTTGAAAATTTTTTCCGCTGCGAAAAATAATCCAATCGAATAAATTATCGAAACCAAAACATCCTGCGGAGTGTGCACGCCTAAAAAATTCCGACTGAACGCAACCATTAAAACTATCGCCGCGCAGGGGATTATCAGCAACGGCAAAACTTTTCTGTAGAAAAACGCAAAGCCGCCGTAAACCGCCGTCGCAAATTGTGCATGTCCGCTCGGAAACGAAAAGCTCGACGCTTGATTCATCGCGTCCGCCGAAGGTATTAACGCCGCGTCCTTTATCCAAGGACGATAAACGCAAAATGTTCCCTTCAACAGCTCATTAATCACGCGCCCGCATTCCGCGTTGAACAGAATAAAAATTCCCGCGTATTTGTTGATACACCAGAAAAGTACCGCCGGTATCATCGCCGTCAAAGCACTTTTCGGCAGGGAGGATACCAATGTAAAAAATCCTTCGCCGCCCCAGTCCGTGCGCAAGCCTTGCAAAAACATCAGATAATCTAAATCCACTTCAAAACTCCTTAATAAAGCCCATTTTGTTAGCAACCAAAACCAGTTCGCACTCGTGCGCCACGACATCTAAACCTGTAAACAGATTGTCGATCACAACGTCGGTAATCATCAACGCGCCGATAATTTCAAGCGGGAGACCAAATTGAGTAAGAATTATCCCGTAAGCCGCCGCAATTCCGCCCGCAGCGTCAGGCGTGGCAATGCTAAGTTGTATCGCGAGAAAAATTATGATAAGCGGGTCAATCAGCGAAAGACTACTGCCCGCCGCCGAAATGCCGTAAATAACGCAAATGGTCAGCGCAATTAATTCCGACGGAGAAAACATTACAAACGCCAACGGAGCCCAAAAGTTGCAAAATTTTTCTTCTATCCGCAGATTGTCTCGCGATACTTCAATTATTTTCGGCAATGCGGCACTGCTGTTGACTGTCGTAAACGCAATTATAAACGCAGGGAAAATTTTCTTAAAGAAATCCTTAATGCCAAGCTTTATTTTGGACTTTATACAAATCAACATGAGCAAAATAATTGCCGCGTACGTGATTATACTCGCCGCAACAAGCTTCCAAACTACAAAGAACTCTGAAAAATCACTCTCAACCAGCGTTTTAAAGATACAAAGGAAAATTGTCAGCGGAATTACGCCCAAAATCATCTCCGTTACCTTAAAAATTAATTCGTTCAGCTCCATGACAATACTTTTTACGTTAGGTATTTGATTTCCAATCAGCGTTATGCAAATCCCAATCAGAAACGCTAAAACTGTAACTTGTAAAATATTTCCGTCTAAAAATGCCGCCAAAATATTCGTCGGAATGATTGACAGGAATAATTCCACGACTTTACTTATCGCAAACGAATCGCCGTTTTCAACAAAGTTTAACGGGAAAAACAAGCTACCGATAAAAATCGTGAGGAGAATGATGATTATATTCAAAAAAAATATCCGCCCGATAACTGTTAATCCGATATTGCCGAGCATTGTACTATCTTCAATCGCGCAAATACTCGATATGACGGCGAAAAACACCATAAAAATTGTTACCGTGACGACTAATTGCATTAGCGTATCTAAAATCGGCGTAATAACTTCGTTAAGCAATGTAGCCTGAATGTCTTGCGGCAAAAAGTCCACGAGAAACGAAAATATCACAGCCAAAATTATCGAGACAGTTATTGAACCGCCGGGAATTCCAAGCGGCTTGCGTTCTTTAGTTGAAACGGAAATTAACTCGTTGTAACCGTTTTCGTAGCGATAAATCGTCTTTGCCTCGTCATAATGCAGAAGATTTTTCATAACTTCGTTGCTTAAAATCGTGTCGTCGTCCAAATCATTTTGCAGAGGAGAAAACGGCTTGCCCTTGATTCGGATTATAATTTTCGGCGTACCGAACCATTTTTTCTTGTAAAGTTTGAACTCGTGCGCCTCTCCGAATCGATCTTGCCAACGAAGTAAAGCCTCTTCAACAATCAGGCAAATTTTTATCACGTCTTTGTGCGGGACGTTTGCATTTTTAAAAAAGTCGCGTATGTTATTAATCGCTTTATCAATATCTTGGTTGCTTAAATTCATCTCAGTACAGCGGATATTTCTTGCAAAGTGCCGCGACCCGCTCGCGTGCCTCAATTTTTTTGCTCTCATCGGTCGGATTATCTAAAACCAACGCGATAATGTCGGCAACTTCGCGCATATCGTCTTCTTTAAAGCCGCGTGTAGTCAATGCGGGACTTCCAAGTCTCAATCCGCTCGTAACAAACGGACTGCGCGGTTCAAACGGGATTGTGTTCTTATTCGCCGTGATATTTACCTCGTCAAGCACATTTTGCGCCTCTTTGCCCGTGATATTCTTGCTCGTGAGGTCGACAAGCATTAAATGATTGTCCGTGCCACCAGAAACTATCCTGAATCCGTCTTTTTGCAGAGTTTCGGCTAAAATCTTCGCGTTTTTGATAATCTGCGCGGCATATTCTTTAAATTCCGGCTGAAGAGCCTCGAAAAATGCCACAGCCTTTGCCGCAATGACATGCATTAAAGGTCCGCCTTGAGTGCCGGGGAATATCGCCTTGTTAAATTGCTTGCCGAATTCCGCGTCCTTGCACAAAATCAAACCGCCGCGAGGTCCTCTAAGTGTTTTATGCGTCGTCGAAGTCACTACATCGGCAAATTCAATCGGACTGGGATGCAATCCCGCCGCGACTAAGCCAGCAATGTGCGCCATGTCGACCATTAAATACGCGCCTACCTTTTTAGCAGTGCTTGCGAGCCGTTCAAAGTCAATTATCCGCGAATATGCCGACGCGCCCGCTACAATTATCTTCGGACGGCAATTTTCGGCGATTTTTTCGAGTTCATCGTAGTCAATCATCTCAGTTTCGCGATTTACGCCGTATGGAACGATTTTAAAGTACTTTCCGCTCAAATTTACGGGACTTCCGTGCGTCAAATGCCCGCCGTCAGTTAAATTCATGCCCATTATCACATCGCCGGGCGTCGCCAACGCAAAATATACCGCCATATTAGCTTGCGCACCCGAATGAGCCTGCACATTTGCGTAGGCGCAGTTGAAAAGTTGCTTTGCGCGGTCGATCGCAAGCTGTTCTGCCACGTCCACGAACTCGCAACCGCCATAATAACGCTTGCCGGGATAACCTTCGGCGTATTTGTTCGTCAAAACCGAGCCTTGCGCCTCCATTACTGCCTTGCTCACGATATTTTCCGACGCGATAAGCTCCAATTTGTTCCGCTGACGATTTAATTCATCATCAATCGCCTTAAACAGTTCAAAATCTCTCTTCATACTTGGACCTCCATTAAATTTAACTCTCTAAATAGCCCGAAAAGTCCTTCAGCCGCTACGTCGTTGATGATTTTACCTTCCGCGTTGAAATAATAGAAATTCATCACGCTGAACGAAAATTTCTTGCCGGTCGGCTCAAAATTCATAAATTTTCCGTCGTGCGTGCCAGAACACGTCCAATAAACAGCAACTTTGTCATTTTCCGCCGCCATATCCACTATTTCCCAGCGAATATCCGAAAAACTTTTGCGCATTAAATCAACCACGCTCAAATAACCCGCGCCGCCGTAAAGCGGTTTTTCTGATACCGGCGTCGTAAATTCGGCGTCAGACGCGATTAATTCTTCCGCAAGTGCCTTGTCATTGTTATTTA
The DNA here is from genome assembly GCA_905234235.1 of uncultured Selenomonadaceae bacterium. Taxonomy (GTDB): domain Bacteria; phylum Bacillota; class Negativicutes; order Selenomonadales; family Selenomonadaceae; genus Quinella. The sequence continues at coordinate 160,438 of CAJOHN010000003.1, read as the reverse complement.
TGCACTCCACAAAGCGTTTAATCGCATTTTTATTCCGCTCTGCATTGCTCATTCTAACACCTCCCATATTTTTTCCTCTGAAATCGCTCCGTGACGTAAAATTTTCGGCTCCAAAGTCGTTAAATCGATTATCGTTGATGAAATGCCGAATTCGCATTGCCCGCCGTCCAATATTAGCGGTATTTTGCCAGATAAGTTGTCGAAAACTTCCTGCGCAGTCTTCGGCGGCACTTTTCCCGATAAATTTGCGCTCGGAGCCGCTATCGGTACTCCTGCAAGCCTTATCAGCGAAAGTGCTACGTCATTTGCCGGAAATCTTATCCCGACGCTCGATTTTCCGCTCGTCACGAAGTCGGGAACAATTTTATTCTTTGATAATATTATCGTCAAGGCTCCCGGCAGGAATTTCGCGAATAATTTTTCTGCCTGAGCGGTGATTTTGCCGATTCTCTCTGCCATTTCAAGGCTCGCGACGTGCAAACTCAACGGTTTATCGCTCGGTCTGCCCTTAGCGACGAAAATTTCCCTACAAGCTTCGATATTTAAGCCGTCTGCTCCCAATCCGTACACTGTTTCAGTCGGAAAGGATACAAGTTCGCCAATTTTAATCATTTCAGCTGCTCGCAACAAATTTTCAGCTGTTGGAAGTAAAATTTCTGTCTGCAAATCAATTCCTCCCTGCAATTATTCGTTCAATGCCTGACAAATCCTTTAAAATCGTCACGTCAACGAAATTTTCTTGTTCAAAAAGTTTTCTGACTGCCGACGCTTGATTTATTCCGATTTCTACTGCCAAAAGTCCGCCGTCAACTAAAAATCTTGGCGCATCTGAAATTATTCGCCTATAAAAGCTTAAACCGTCCTCGCCGCCGTCCAATGCAAGTTGCGGCTCGAGTTTTACTTCGATTTGTAACTTTTTCAACTCTAAAGTCGGTATGTATGGCGGATTCGATACGATTACATTAAATTTTTGTCCTTCGAGCGGCTTGAGTAAGTCTCCACAGAAAAATTTTATTCTGTCTTCGACGTGAAACTTGCTTGCGTTGAACTTTGCGACTGCCAAAGCCTCATTTGATATATCGACAGCCGATGCCCGCGCAGATTTTACAAATTTTAACATCGAAATGCAAATCGCGCCGCTACCGACGCCCAAATCAGCAAAATTTACTTCGCCGCCGAGTCCGCGCAGATATTCGCCGACGAATTCGGTTAAAATTTCGGTTTCCGGTCGCGGGATAAGGACATTTTGATTGACTGCGAACGATAAGCCCATAAATTCCTTTGAACCGACCAAATAAGCGACTGGAATACCTTCGAGCCGCCGATTTACGAGTTCATTAAAACGTAGAATACTTTCAAGGGGCAAAGTTTTCTCCGCGTCAACATACAAACTCAATCGCCGCCATTTAAGCACGTGCGCCAATAAAATTTCCGCGTCGAGTCTGGGATTTTCAACAGCCCCCACCTCAAGCCGTGCCGTTGCCGATTTTAAAACTTCTGTTACCGTCTTCATCAATACATCTCCAAAAAAAAGGAGCCACGCGGCTCCGAAAAAATTTCTATCTGGGTTTAGCGAAAATCATACGTCCTGCTGACGTTTGCAACGCGCTTGTAACTTCGACGGAGATTGTCCTACTCAAATATCTGTGCCCGTTTTCGATAACAATCATCGTGCCATCGTCGAGGTACGCGACGCCTTGACCGGGTTCTTTGCCGTCTTTAACGACTTGAACTTTCATAGTTTCGCCCGGAATCACGACCGGTTTAACGGCGTTGGAGAGTTCGTTGATATTAAGAACTTCGACGCCGCGCAGTTGAGCGACTTTATTAAGGTTGAAATCGTTGGTGATGATTTTTCCGCCGAGTTTCTGCGCGAGACGAACTAATTTTGAATCGACGCCTTGAATATCCTCAAAATCGACGTTCATAACTTCGACTTCCATGTTAGATTCGTCTTCGCGGATTTTTTGGAGGACATCTAAGCCACGACGCCCGCGAACTCTACGCAGTGTATCGGAAGAATCGGCGATATACTGAAGTTCTTCGAGGACGAACACGGGAATTAAAAGCGTACCTTCCAAAAAACCGGTTTTGCAAATGTCGGCGATGCGCCCGTCAATTATAACGTTGGTATCGAGGAGCTTATAATTTTTATCTTTATGCGTTTTAAGTTTGACGAGATTAACTTTTGCGCGTTCGACGGGTTGATTTTCATCTTGAATGGGATTTTCCGCGACTTTTTGAGGTTCTTCGGGCTTTTTATCGGTCTTTGCAAGCTCGCGACTGTGAATAATCTCTTTTATAAAATCAAAGCTGTTAGCAATTTCCTTGCGCTTTTTAATCGTGATTCTGACGCCCAAATAACCAAGAACGAGGCTAAAAATTATGGGGATATAATTACCGACGATAGGAATCCGCGAAAATGCGTTGCCCAATAAATTTGCGAGAATAAGTCCGATAGCCAACCCGATTGCGCCCGCTATAACGTCGTTGATTGGCATTTTACTGAGTTGTTTTTCGACAAAGGACGTGAAATTTCTGAGTTTGTCGATTAAAAACGGAGAAATAAAGAAGCCTGCAAGCCCTCCGAGCGTCGCGCCCGCCAAAATACATACCAAACTTGCGAGTGTAAGCTCAAAAATGCCCGTTTCGATTCGGAAGAACTCCAAATTGATGTACGAGATTAAAAAGGGGCTTGCTTGCCGTAAAATTGCGCCGCCGACAATCGCCAGCGTCAACGTGATGAAAAATTTTATTGCCTTGTCAAGCATAAACTTCACCTCCAATAAAGTTTATGCAAGCCTAGCATACTTTTCTGAAATTTCAATGATTAGAGGTTAGCGGGAAGAATTTCTTATCTTTGCTTAATAAATCGGCGACGCGTTCGATAATTTTTCCCGCCAAATCAGCCTTACTCATCTTATCGAAAGTCTCAACGTCGCCGCCTCGCCAAATTATCGTTGCAATGTTGGTTGGAACGCCGAAACCTGCACCTTCAGCCGTGACATCGTTGGCAACTATGAAGTCAAGATTTTTTTCGACGAGTTTTTTATTGGCGTAATCCAAAATGTTTTGAGTTTCAGCCGCAAAGCCGATTAAAACTTGATTTTTTTTGATTGAGCCGAGTTCTTTTAGTATGTCGGGGTTTTTAACGAGTTCAAGCGTTAAATTTTCGTCTGATTTTTTAATTTTCTGCGCGGAAACGTTTTTAACTCGATAATCGGCGACGGCAGCGGACATTATAACGGCGTCAACTGAATCAAATTCATTCAAAACCGCCTCGCGCATATCGATTGCCGCCTCGACTTTAATAAATTTTAAATTTTTAGGCGGTTCAAGCTCACTTTTGCCCGAAATTAGGACGACTTCCGCGCCCGCATTGACTGCCGCCTTAGCAATTTCGTAGCCCATACGCCCGCTTGAACGGTTTCCAATGTATCGAACGGGATCAATCGGCTCGACTGTGCCGCCCGCCGTCACGAGAATTTTTCTCCCGCTTAAAATTTGTTCTTCGGATAAAATTTTCTTTATCTCCGCGCAGATTTCTTGTGGTTCGGGCAAACGACCTTTCCCAACCGTCCCGCAAGCCAAATTTCCTTCCGCAGGTTCCAAAATTTTTACTCCACGCGCCTTTAACGTTGATAAATTCGCTTGCGTCGCGGTATTTTCAAACATTTTGGTATTCATCGCCGGACAAACTAAAATTTTTTTGTCGAAGGCTAACATCGTCGTGCTTAAGAGGTCGTCGGCAATTCCGTGCGCCATTTTTGCTAAAAAGTTCGCAGTTGCGGGCGCGATTAACATAAAATCAGCCCAATCAGCCAGCGCAATATGTTCGACGTGAATAAAATTAGCCGTATCGCCAAACATTTCGACGGACACGGCATTATTTGTAATTTCTTGAAAAGTTCTCGGCGAAACAAACTCGGTAGCGTTGTGCGTCATGATAATTTTAACGTTCGCGCCCGATTTTTTGAGCAAACTTGCGACTTCGACGACCTTATAAGCCGCAATTCCGCCCGTCACGCCGATTAAAATATTTTTCTGCATGGTTTAATCCCTTATCGTGTAAGTAATTTTCCCTTCGTTAATTTCTTCCATCGCGTTTGTGACGTATTTATTGGCGCGATTTTCGACGCGACAAGGAGCACCGCTTAAGAGTTCACGAGCACGTTTACTCGCCAAAACAACCAGTGCATAGCGGCTGTGAGTCTGTTTTAACATAGAATCCGTAGAAGGATTTACCATGCTTAGCACATCTTCCTTGAGTTTCATTTAAAATCCTCCCTTAAAATCGAATTTATCCGCGTTCCGAGCAACTTTTAAACGTTCAGCCGTCAAAATCGCCTTAATCTGCGCGGCGGCGTTGTCAATCGTGTCATTTACGACGACATAATCGTATTCAAGCCCGATTTTTATTTCAGCGACGGCGTTTTTCAATCTGCGCGATAAACTTTCGGGATTCTCGGTGCCGCGCCCTTCGATTCGGTTTTTAAGCTCTTCCAAACTCGGCGGCAACAGGAAAATATAAATTCCGTCGGGACATTTTTTCTTGACTTTTAACGCGCCTTGAACATCAATCTCCAAAAGCATATCATCGCCGCGATTCAGCCGCTCTTCAATCTTATTTAACGGCGTTCCGTAAAAATTTCCGTAGACTTCGGCGTATTCGAGGAATTTTTCTTCAGCAATCCAAGTTTTGAACTCGTCGACGCTCAAAAAATAATATTCCTTGCCGTTAACTTCGCCCGGACGAGGTTTTCTGGTCGTCGCAGAAATTGAATAAACAACTTCGGGCAATTCAGCCAACAATTTTTTACAAACGGTGCCCTTACCCGTGCCGCTCGCGCCCGAAATCACTATCAATAGACCTTTACGCATTAAAATTCGCCCTCGAAAACTTTTTCAGCGGGTCCTGTCATGAAAATATGATTATTATCGCGCCAATCGATTTGAAGTTCGCCGCCGTCGAGGATAACGGTCGATTTTCTCCCAGCCAAGCCGTTGAGATTCGCCGCAACTGCCGTAGCACAAGTCCCAGTGCCGCAAGCCAACGTTATTCCGCTTCCGCGCTCCCAAACTCTCATACGCAACTTATTTTCGCCGATAACCTGTGCAAATTCGGTATTAGTCTTGCGCGGGAAAATTTTATGCGTCTCAAATTTGCTTCCAATGTGTTCCAAATCGATCTTATTAATATCGTCGACGAAAACGACGCAATGCGGGTTGCCCATGCTGACGCAAGTCATTTTGTAAGTCACGCCGTCAACTTCAATCGGCTCCGCGACGAGTTTTTTACTCCCAAAGCCCGCGACAGGAATTAAATCGGCGTTAAAAATCGGCTCGCCCATGTCGACGGTAACTAAATTCTGTTTCATGCTGACGGTAAGCACGCCCGCGCCCGTTTCGACAGTCAAATCATCGTTGCCGAAAAATTTATCGCCGCTCAAAAGATAACGCGCAAAACAACGAATGCCGTTGCCGCACATTTCGGGCTCAGATCCGTCCGCGTTGAAAATTCTCATGCGAGTGGCGGCTTTCGTCGAACTTTGAACGTAAATCACGCCGTCCGCACCAATTCCAAAATGTCTGTCGCACAACTGGCGAATCTTTTCCGGACTTTCAATCTCGTTGTCTGCGCGGTCGATTATTATAAAGTCATTCCCGCAACCTTGCCACTTCTCAAATTTCTGCATATTACTTCCTCCTTTGGTTCGCGCAGTATACTACTTTTTAACGCCTCCCGCAACAGAAATTGTATTTTCTTCGGGCGGCAAAATCCCCGCCATCCGTAAAAGATATTTCGCGTTCGTCGTGTGAGTCCGTCCCTTGCGCAACTTGAAATCAAATTTAATCTCGTCGTTCTCATAATACTCCTCAAAGTGCGCGTTGGAAATGTTTCTATTCTCGTCGACCATGTCGCAAAGTTGGAAGTCGTGCGTCGTGACAAGCGTAATACTTTTGTCGTTGGTGAGCCGACGAATCGCCTCCTTCGCGCCGATAACTCTGTCGTTGACGTTCGTACCTTTAAAAATTTCGTCAATGCAAGCGAGCATCGGCAATTTCTTTTCGGTATATTCAATCATAGATTTAATGCGCAAAAGTTCCGCGTAAAAAGTCGAAACGCCTTGACTGATGTCGTCATTAACTCTAATCGAAGTCAGCACGGCGAGGCGACTTACTGCAAAATTTTTCGCACAAACCGGAGCCCCCGAATAAGCAACAATCACGGCGGCGGCGAGCGTCCTAATCCACGTCGTCTTACCGGACATGTTCGCGCCCGTTATTATCGTCGTGCCCGCGTAAAGTTCAACGTCATTGGGAACACCTTTAGCGTCGGCGACAAGCAAACTCGTTAAGCCTTCAACCATTAAATGCGGCTCTTCGCCCGCGTAAAAGTTCGGGAAGCAATAAGTCGTTCGCGTCTGCCCGATTGACGCCAGCGAGATTAAAACTTCAACCTCAGCGAAGGCGTCCAACCATGTCCGTAAATGATTCGCCGCGTCGATTCGCCACTTCATAAACGCCGCCACTAAGAAAAAATCCGCTAAAAAAATCCCGTTGCCCAAGATAAAAAACAGTGGATTGTAACGGGCATTCTTCGCGTCCACCAACAGCGATAACTCTCTTAACTTCTGCGCGGCGGAAACTTCATCGGTTAAAATATCTCGGATGGCGTTTAATCTTGTCGAGCTGAAATTGGTTGATTCGAGCCGTTCAAATATCGCACGGTAAAGGCGGAGCTCTTTGGAAATTATTTTTAGCGGCGCGAGTAATTCGTTGATAGCCGGAATTGCGGCGACGGCGATTATCAGCGAGAACGCCATAACAAACAGCGGCGCGAATTCGTTGATAAGCCCGTGCCAAGCCAAGACGCACGACGCGATTAAAATTATCGGCATGACGAAACGCAAGCAATAAATTTTTCCGAGCGGCGGCAATTCCTCTTCGACGCTGACAATTAACTCGCTGGTATCGTGATTATTCGGCATGAGCCGCGCATAAGCTTCAAGGTCAAGCGAAAGTCTTGGGCGTTGCAAAAGTTCGGCGACACCGCGTTGACGATTGCGAACTTCATTGAAGTCGGGAGGCTCTGGACTAAATGCGGCGGCAAGTAAATCTCTGCCACGTTTCGTCCGCGCCGCGCAGATGTATTGGAAGATTGAACCCTCGCCGAAAATATGTAAGTCAACGTCTTGCGGGCGATTATTTTTAAGATAAACACTGCCGTCGTTGGAACGATTGCGCCACGTGCCCCGCGCCCGCGCTATGTACGAATTAACAACCGTCATCCGGCTCTTTAAAAATCTCCTGCGCCGCTTAAGGTCGTCATGATAATTCATCAGCCGGATAAAAATCATCGCCAACAAAAGCGATACGATATAAGGATAATGAATTTCCATATCCCAACCGATTGCAAAGCTCCCGACCGCCGCAATGAATGTTATCGAACGGGCGGCGATTACTTTTTTCTCGCGTTGATGTAAAGTTTTTTGTTCGGCGAGGTCAATCTCGCGCTCATTGTCGTAAAATTGTCGATTCAACTTTCCGTACCTGTTCCTTTAAAATTATTAATAAAAATCAAAAGACGCTCTCGACCAAGAGGAATGCCGACGCGCCGATTGCCGCCGTGATTGGTATCGTCATCCCCCAAGCTTTAACCATTTGCCGCGCCGTGCCCCAACGAACTGCGCTTATTCGTTTAGCCGTGCCTACGCCCATTATCGAACCCGATACAACGTGCGTCGTCGAAACCGGCAAGTGTAAAAGTGTCGCGCCGAACACAACCATTGACGAATTCAAATCTGCCGCAAAACCGCTCGGAGGTTCCAGCTTGAAAATTTTCCCGCCGACGGTTTTTATTATTCGCCAACCGCCCGAAGCTGTCCCGATTGCCATTGCGGTAGCGCAGAGAATTTTTACGTAAGTCGGGACTTCAAACTCCGCGATAAAGCCGCCGCTGAACAATGCCAACGTGATTATGCCCATAGATTTTTGCGCGTCATTCGAGCCGTTCGAGAAAGCTATTGCCGCCGCCGAGAGGATTTGCATTTTGCGGAACTTATCATTGAGTACGTGCGGAGAAAAATTTTCAAACGCCCTAAAGATTATGTTCATGATGATAATCCCCGTGACGAATGCGATTGCCGGCGACAATATCAGCGCGAGAAAAATTTTCCCGATGCCGTACCAATTCAAGCCGCCGAAACCAACAGAAATTAAAACTGCGCCGATAAGCCCGCCGATTAACGCGTGCGACGAACTCGACGGAATACCGAAGTACCACGTCAGCAAATTCCAAGTGATTGCTCCGATAAGCGCGGCGATTAGGATTTTCTCATTAACGATACTCGCCGAACTGACAATGTCGCCGCCGATAGTTTTAGCAACGCCCGTCGAAACCATCGCGCCAACAAAATTTAAACCCGCCGCCATCATTATCGCATGACTCGGATAAAGGGCGCGGGTGTTCACAGAAGTCGCTATGGCGTTGGCGGTGTCGTGGAAGCCGTTTATAAAATCGAAAATCAACGCCAGAATTATCACCGTAAAAATCAGATATTGAAGCTCAACCACTCGTCTCAGCTCCTTAATTTAAATCTGCGTAGTTAATTCGTTGCTGTGTAATAATTTCCTTTTGAATTGACAAGCCGCCGCGATTAAGATATTCTTGCCGCCGGAGGAAAAATTTATGGATTCTCGTATGCAAACGGTTTTAAATTTCGTGATCACGGGCAGTCGAGTTGCTGACATCGGCGCGGATCACGGTTATTTATCGATTGAATTAATTCGGAGCGGGCGGGCGAGCAAAGTTATCGCGACGGAAAAAAATATTCATCCGTTCGAGGCTCTGGTTAAAAATATTTCGGGCTTTGACATTGAGGCGCGGCTCGGCGACGGATTAAAAATTTTGACGGCGGGCGAAGTCGATACGATTTGCATTGCGGGAATGGGCGGCGCGTTGATAATAAAAATTCTCGACGACGCGCCCGATGTCGTTCAATCTGCGCGGCAACTGATTCTCCAGCCGATGAACGCTGTTACAAAAGTTCGCGCATGGCTCGCGGAAAATAATTGGACGATTGCCGACGAAGACCTCGCCGAATCTGCGGGCATTATCTACGAAATTATCTGCGCAGAAAAAAATTGCGCTCCCAAAATTTTTAAGCGTGAATCGTCGCCGCTGTTGAAAAAATTTTTAACGCAACGCCTCGAAAAAATTCAGTACGTCCTCGCCGAAATGAATAAAAGTCCCGCCGCCCGCAATACAGAAAAATTTTCAGCCGCGCAGAACGAACTAAAAACTTTGCAAAAAAAAATCGCCGCGTTATAAATTTATGCCGTTTTTTAATCCTTCCTTAATGACAAACCCCAAGAAAATATGTAGAATTAATGCAACGTAAAAGTTCGGAGGAGGGATTGACATGCCGCTGATATTGGCACTAATCGGAGTCGCGCTGGATGTTCCTCACGAGCTGGTCGGCGTCTTGCTGGCGATTTTTCTGGTAAAGGAAATTGCTTGAATCGGGCTCCGACATAATGCGCCGCGTTGAACTTCCGGCTGACAAGCGACGCGCAATTAACAACGGAATTCGGAAAGTCAGCCTGCGCTTGCTTTCCGTTTTTCCACGTTTGGAGGACATGATTGGAATGAAATTCGCCGCCAAAATCTTAGCAACGTTCGCTATTCTGATTTTGCTGACCGGTTCAGCTCAAGCGGCAGGTATGAAAATATATCCGCCACGTGTACCCGCCAGACCGACACCACATTTTCAACCACATACGCCACGTACAACTTACGACAATCGCGGCGGCAAGGCAAAACGTTTCGTGCCTCAAGCTCCGCGCAGATAAATTTTAACAAGGAATGAACTCGTATGAGAAGGTTAGCGAAAATTTTAGTGTTGGCGACGGTAACAGTCAGCGCAATATTTTTCGTTGACCTCGCAACCGTCGAAGCCGCACATTCTCAAGAAAAAATCTGTCCGTTCTGTACAGACAGCGTTGAATTGCGTTATTTGGATTTCTGGGATAAGTTTCGCGATGCAGTCATGCCAGATCCCGACGAGCCGCAGAATAATAATCCGCCTAAGGAAATGGAAAAACCTAAGCCCGCCGAAAAGCCTAAGCCTGCCGAGAAACCTAAACCCGCTGAAAAACCTCGTCCCGCTGAGGAGCCACGCCCCGCTGAAGCTCCGCGCCCCGTCGACTAATTTTTAATGACAAAATCACGTTGAACGCGACCAAAACCGTTTTCAACACGCAAATAATAAAAAGCTTTCTTCCGATAATCGGCGACAGGATCGTTGCCGGTTTTTTCTTGGTAACGGAGAGTGTTCTCGGCGTGCGCGGATGTAAATCCAAATAAAATTTTCAGTGGCAAAGTTTTACCGTGACGCGGGATAATCGAATCGTCAGCAATGTTGAGCGGATAATAAACGCCGTCGACTTCAACCAAAAGCATGGGCGCGACCTTCCCGACAAAAGTTCCTTCGGGCGGCATGGCAAGCGGATAATCGCCGTCAGCGAGCGCGACAAGTTTATTATCTTTTATGTAGCTGAGTGCGTCCGACGGGATAATTTCTTTGTGCCAACTCGGCGGCGTTTCGTCTTTAGGATAGAGCACGACTGCTATCGCAAGCGATACGAATACCGCAACCGCTATGAAATAAAATTTCCGCGAGAACTTTCGGAACTCTGAAGTTTCCGCGTCCAACATTTTTTGTAATTCTTTTAGCTCGTTCATCAGAGTTGCAACGGGAAATTCGGGCGATTGGAATGCTCGTTGATGTCTTTGATAACATCTTTATCGTGCTTGCCCAAAACCCAGCCGAGTGCCTTAATTGCAGCGTGCGTCGCAACTTTTTGCTCTCGAACGTCGCCCGACATAAAACAAATCTGCTTGTAATGCTCCAGCAACTGAAAGTAGCGCGCATTTATCTCCTGTATCGAACGCAATTTATTCGGCGGATTGTTGTGGCTCGCAACTAATTTCATAACCTCTTCCTGTTCAGTCATTTTTATTCCTCCTCCATAACCAAATAAAAATCCCGGCGGCAATCGTAAACGCAACGACACTCGTAACCTGCGCGGACTTCAATAAACCAAAAAATAATTCCGTATAATCGCCGCGTAAAAATTCCAACGCAAATCTCGCCGCCGCATAAAGCATGACGTACAGCGCGAAGCATTGCCCCTTAACGTAATTGGTGCAACGGAAAATTAACAGCAACGCAAAAATCACAACGTCAAGCTGACACTCCCAAACTTCGGCGGGGAAAAGCGGTTGCGCTCCATACGTCCGATAAGCAAGCGTTGTGTCGGGATAGATTATTCCAAAGTTGCCGCCCGTCGGAGCCCCGAATGCGTCGCCGTTCAAAAGATTTGCGCAACGCCCCAGAGCTTGACCAAGTACAATCGCCGGAGCCATCAAGTCGGCAAGATGAATCACGTCGAGCCCCTTAGTTTTAGCGTAAAGCCCGCCCGCCGTCACGCCCAAAATAATTCCGCCTTGAACAGCCATGCCGCCTTGCCACACGTTCAAAATTTCGTCGAGATGATTTTGATAGTAACCCCAGTCGAAAAAAAATACATCCCAAAGCCGCGCACCGAGCAAACCGAAAAATCCGCCGATTAATCCGATGTCGATTATAAATTTTTCGTAGCCGCGCCCGTCAACTTTAGCCATAAAGTAGCCGACGCCCGTCGCCAAAAAAATTGACAACGACAGAATCACTCCGTAAGAACGAATCGGGAAGTCGCCGACGTAAAATAAGAATTGATGCACAAGAGTCCTCCAAGTTTTTTTGAGGATTATATCATTCGGGAGGGATTTTTGAAAGGAATTTTAAACAGCGCGTCGAAAACCGAAGCCAGTAACTTTTCGTGGAGGGATGAGTTTGGCATTTTTTTTGATAGTGCCGAGCGTCATGATAGTCAGCGTAATCTTGGTGCACGCGCTGGCAAATCGATTAGGTCTGCGAATATTTTATCCAACGCTTATCGCGGTTATGGTGTTGTCGTTTATGGTCGTCGGCGCAACGGGATTCGTAACGCCCGCAATCGGTCGTGAATATCTTTTCAGATTGGCGTTGATGATTGTAATGGCGTCGTCGTTGCTCACGATGGCTAATAAATTTTTGATAAAGCAACAACTCGCCGCCGAAAAAAGTTTTGACGAGGAAGTTAAAGCGGCTTACGAAGAAGAAAAAAGAAAAAGTGCCGCGCAGAAACTCGCTAACGAAAAAATCTCCGCGCCGGTTGATAATATCGAATGGAACGTAGAAGATACTTCGTTAGAGGAAAGAAATTTTTCGCCTGAAGAAACCTCGCAACCCGTTGAAGAATCTCCACAACCCGTCGAAGAAATTCCGCAACCTGTCGAAGAAACTCCGCAACCTGTCGAAGAAACTTCGCAACCCGTTGGAGAAACTCCGCAACCTGTTGAAGAAACTTCGCAACCTGTTGAAGAAACTTCGCAACCTGTTGAAGAAATCGACGAACCATTAGAAAATCACAAGCCACCGGAAAATTTTCCACTCGAAGAAGTTTTTAAGCCATTGTCCGACATTAAACCAAAAGAGGCTGATAAACCAATCAAGCTCGAAAAAAAATCCGCGCCCGAAGAAAATTTCCCGCTCGAAGAAGTCTTCAAGCCGTTAGCCGAAGTCAAACCAAAAGAGGCTGATAAACCAATCGAGACAAAAGAAACTCCCAAGCAATCAGAAAATTTCCCGTTGCAAGAAGTATTCCGCCCACTGTCGACTTTGAACCTCGATAAGCTGGAAAAAATTACTAAGGAAGAAAAAACTCCGCCGCCGGAAGTTGAACTCGAATCAGCAGAAACTCTCGACGACCTTTTGGACAAGGCTTACAACGAGCGCGATAAAGGGCATATCTGGCAGGCGATTGAAATTTATAAAAAGGCGTTGGAACGCTACCGCAACGACGAGTACGCGCCGTTTGTGGCGATTGATTTGGGTAACATTTACAAGGAGCAGGCACTTTACTCTAAGGCGATAAAAACTTACGAGGAAGCATTAGCCTTGCCCGCCGTCAAGCGCAATGATTCTGTCAAAAAAGAATTCACAACGACTCTGGCGTATATGCGCATCGCCCGCGACGTGCTCTTGAAATATCATGCGCTGTCGACGCCGTTTGGCAAATTATCAAAGGAAATTCTGCAGGAGATTGACGCCGAATTTAAAAAGGCTCAAATCAACTCCGCGCAGTAAATATAAATGATGAAAGTTTTTGGAGGTAACAGAATGAAAAAAAGTGCAGAAATTCTGGGCTTGCCGATTATCAGCATAACCGAAGGGCGCGAGCTGGGCGTCAGTAAAACGCTTTTAATCGACGCTAAGAACGGGAAAGTCGCGGCGATAACGATAGAGGATGACGATTGGTATCGCGGCGTTAAACTCATTCCCTACGAGGCGATTATTGCCATAGGCGATGACGCGGTGACTATCACGCACAGCGAAAATATTTTGAAGTTGGAAGAAGCGGGCGATTATGAACGCCTGCTAATGGATAATGTTCGCGTCATCGGCACCAAAGCGATAACCAAGAGCGGGCACATTCAAGGCAAAGTCACTGAGGTTTATATCGGCGAGGGCGGCAAGATTGAAAAATGCGAAATCACCGCCCCCGACGGAGCTGTCAACGATGTAACAGCGGAACAAATATCAATCTTCGGCAAGCAAGTCACGGTTGTAGACGTTGACGGGGAAAAAAAAAATAATTTAATCGAACGCCCCGCGTTTGAAGCTTTTCATGAAGAACCCGCGCAGGAAGTTTGGACGCCGCCGGTTGAAGAACAACCCCTTGAAACTTTCGACGCGCCGACAGAAAATGTCGAACCCGTTGAAGTTGTTGACACTCCGACAGAAAATGTTGAACCCGTTGAAGTTGTCGAAATGCCGACGGAATATGTCGAGCCGGTTGAAGAAATTCAGCCGATACCGGAATTGGTAATGCCGCCCGTTGAAGAAAATACAACTTCGGAAGAAACGCAAGCGGCTTTGGAAGAAGTCATGACGCCCGACCCTGTTGAAGTTCCCGCCGAACCTTTCGTTCCTGTTGTTGAGGAAGAAGAACCGCCCGCCGTTGTTGAGGAACCGCCTATCGTTGAAGAGTCGCCCGTCGTCGAAGAAGTACAGCCTGTTGTCGAAGAACTTCCCGTCGTCGAAGAGCAACCCGTCGTCGAAGAGCCGCCCGTTATCGAGGAACAACCTCAGCCCGTCGTTATGGAACAGCCTTCCGAAGAGGATAGAAAAATCGCGGCAATGACTCAGCAGGCGGAAGATTTAAAAGCGGCACTCAAAAAGGCGCGGGCGAATCAGAAAGTTTCTTCGCAAGAACCTGCGCCGACGCCTAAACAGAAGAATAAACAACTTGACGACCGCCGCCGCAGAGTATTGCTCGGTAAGCACGCAACCAAAACTATCGCTGCCGACAGCGGCACAATCGTCGTGGAAGCAGGCGCGGAAGTCACGGAAGAAGTCCTTCAACGCGCACGGCTTTCAAACAAATTTATCGAACTGTCCATGAACGTTCAATAAAATTTCCGGCAATAAAAAATCCCGGCAATCATGTCGGGAAATTTTTTTTTATAATTCAATTCCTGCCGCTTGAGCCAATTTTTTAAGCCGATAGACGGGAAGTCCTACGACATTTGACCAATCGCCGTGAATTTTTTCGATAAATTTAGTTGCGCCGCCCTGCAAGGCATATGAACCCGATTTATCAAGCGGCTCGCCTGTCGCGACGTATTTTTTTATTTCCTCAGCCGTCATTTCGCCAAAATATACTTCCGTAACGTCGCAATCGGTGAAAATTTTGCCGCCCGCGCAGATTGCCAAGCCAGTTATGACTTCGTGGCGATTATTTGCGAGTTGCGCCAACATTTTTTCTGCATCGGCAAGATTTTTGGGCTTGCCGAAGATTTTTCCGTTCAAAACGACGATTGTATCGGCTCCGATGACGATTGCGCCGGGATTTTTGTTAAAAATGTCCTGAGCCTTGAGTTTTGCGTTTTCGATAGCCAAAATTTTAGGTTCGAGGTTGTTTTGAACTTCGATAGCGTCGCTGGCTTGGATTTTGAAGTTCGGACAGAGTTTTTTAAGCAATTCATGCCTGCGCGGCGAGCCTGAGGCTAAAATAATCATCAAATCAACTCCCAAAATGGTTTTGGAGTTATTATAACACAAAAAAAACCGCCTTGAAGTGCGATTCGGAAAAATTTTTGCGTTTCAGTGGCTCAAAATTAAAATTCTATATATGTAGAAAATATATCAGAGCTTATGTTTAATCGCGCCGCTTAAAATTAGAGTGATGAGGATATTAACGGCGGCTTTGAGTAAAAGACCGGGAGTAGAGGCGAAACCTGCGCTTAAACTGTCATAAAGAAATGCTCCGGCAAAAGTATAGCCAAAAGCCATTATAACGCTTGCTAATATCAGACTCATAATCAAATTTTTATCCTTCAAACGCCAAAAAATCTCAGCTTCAGCGGCTTTTATGATAATCGTAGGCAAAATCCAGAGTGGAAATCCGCTTAAAAAGTCAGCCAATGCCGAACCGATAATTCCGCTTAAAATTCCGACTTTGCGACCGCAAAAAATGACAGATAAGAAGATCGCGGCGTCTCCTAAGTGCGCATAACCGAGCGGAATTGGAATTTTGGGCACGAAAGTTGCGATAAACACGAATGCGGACATCATCGCGGTTAAAGTTAGTTGTTTTGTCTCCAAAATAATCACCTTCTACAAATACTATTGTGTTTATGAGCATATACGCGATAATTATAGTGCTTTTTTTATTATAGTCAAATATTTTTAGCTTTGCGAGCCTCTCTGCGGCGTCTTTGTTTTCTTAAACGCTGTTCACGTTCAGAATCAAGGTGTTGACGGCGTGCCCATTCGGTAATTATTTCATTTCTGTCTGAATTATTCATCACAAAATAAATTTATCCCTCCGCTTTGAAGTTGTAAACGGGTTTCATCACGTCGATAATCTCAACAGTTTCGCCGATAACGTCTAAAATATCGTCGAGGGTCTTATAAGCTTGCGGACTTTCGTCGAGAGTGCCTTCGCTGATTGAAGTTGTATAGATACCCGCCATAGAATTTTTATAATCGGTCATGTTTAGCTGATTTTTAGCGTCTGAACGGGATAAAATACGTCCTGCGCCGTGAGGAGCGGAGAAATTCCAATCGGGATTACCTTTTCCGACCGCCAAAACGGAGCCGTCGCGCATATTTATCGGGATAAGGACTTTTTCGCCGTCGCGAGCGGAAATTGCGCCCTTGCGAATGATTAAATCGGCGGTATCAATATAATTATGGGTAGTATGAAAGGATTCTGCGCCCGAAATGCCCGATTTACCGAGTAAAATCTTAGCAATGAGTTCGCGATTGATTTTTGCGAAGTTTTGACAGATTTCCATGTCGTGAAGGTACTGATGAAAGTATTTTCCGTAGACAAAGCATAAATCTTCGGGCATTGACGCTTGTTTACCGCGATATTCGCGTTCCAACTCCTTTAATTTGGGTTGAATGTCTTTTTTTCGTCCGAGCGACTTATAAACGGCGATAATTTCTTCCTTCTGGGCGAAAAACTTATCTTTACCCTTGGCGAGGTCGATAGCGAGGCGTTGATAGATTTCCGCGACCTGTTTACCGAGATTTCTTGAGCCTGTATGGATAACGAGATAAAAAATTCCGTCAGAGGAGCAGTCGATTTCGATAAAATGATTGCCGCCGCCCAAAGTTCCGAGACTTCTTTCGATTCTGCGGGTTTCTTTTAGTTCGCGATAGCAATTTAGTTGAGTTAAGTCGAATTTTTCCTGTTTGAAGTCCCAAACATTACGTTTTGAGGGAATATAATGCGCCGCCTCGTCGATTTTCTCAAAATCTAAGGCGTCAACGTCCAATTTAACGGTGTACATGCCGCAACCGATGTCGACGCCGACGATATTAGGGACGGCTTTATCGGTGACGGTCATAGTAGTACCGATTGTGCAACCTTTACCGGCGTGCACGTCTGGCATAATGCGGATTTTGCTGTCTTTGGTAAATTCGTAGTTACACATGCGGCGAATTTGTTCGCGAGCCGAATCCTCGATGACTTTAGCGAAAGAAATCGCCGTATTGTATTTTCCTCTAATCTCCTCCATGAAAATTCTCCTCTCTTTGTCTTTTATCAACAAGTTTATCAGAAAAAATTTAGCGCGCAAGCAAAGTTTGTGGTAAAATCTGCGCGGAGGTGTTTTAGATGAAAATATTTAGTTTAACGCTGATGATTGTTATGATGGTGTGCGCGACGACCTTTGCAGAGGAACTTCGACCGCCGATAATTTCAGTCACGGGCGAGGGGATTGTTGAGGCGACGCCCGACCGCGCTACAATTTCCGTCGGAGTGCTTACACGCGATAAAAATCCGTCCGAAGTGCAATCGGCTAATGCTCGCGTCGCGACTTCCGTCATCAATTCGATTGTCGCGCTTGGCATTGAACGCAAAAATATTTCGACGGGCAATTACAACTTCAATCCTGTTTATCGGCACTTGGACAACGGCAAAAGGATTCTTGACGGCTACGAGGCGAGCAATTCCGTCACGATTATTGTTGATAACTTGAATTTGGTCGGGAAAATTATCGACACGGCTTTAAATCACGGCGCGAATCGCGTTGACAGCTTAAACTTCGGACTTCGCAACAAAAATTCTTACCAAGACGAGGCTTTAAGGCTTGCAGTTCTAGACGCCAAACGTAAAGCCGAAATTACCGCCGCAACTCTCGGAAAATATATCGTGAACGTGCGCAACGTCTCAATCAACTCAAACCACATTTCCACGCCGCAGAATTATAAAATGGCACGCTCAATGGCAATGGAAGACGCCGGGAATTTTGAAACGCCGATTGAGAGCGGAACTTTGCAATGTTCGGCGAGTGTTCACGTGGAATTTGAACTCAACCGATGAAAAAACCTTATTTAGAATCAATCGAATACATACGCGGCGTATCGATGCTTGGCGTCGTGGCGATTCATACGGGCTCGCAATATATTTTGCTGAATCCGACGCCGAACATCAATTTGGTAGCGTTTTTTGAAGTCGTCTCGCGATTCAGCGTGCCGATTTTCTTTTTTATATCAGCGTTCGGGCTTTTTTACAGGATGAATCTTGCCGAGCCGTTCAATTATGGAAAATTTTTGCGGCGGCGATTCAAAGCGGTGCTGATTCCGTATTTAATTTGGTCGACGTTATATTTAGTGCATGATAATTGGTTTTACGGCTGGCAACTTTTCCCTGAGCTTGATTATGCGGCCGAAATTTATTTTTTTGGGCTGGCGAAGTACCATTTATATTTTTTGGTGATATTAATTTGGTTTTATCTGTTAATGCCGCTGTGGATTTTTTTAGTCAAGCGAATGACGCCCGCGAAATTAATTTTATTGCTCGCCGCGCAGATTTTATTTGATTATTGGTCGAGTTACAACGCGGGAACGTCGGAGAATTTATTTTTTAAATGGCGATTAAACTGGTTGGTATTGCATTACGTATTCATATTTATTTTGGGCGGAGTGTTGGGAGTAAGCTCGGAAAAATTTTTTACGTGGTGTTCGGCGCGAAAAAAAATAATCAGCGCGACGTTTTTAATCACGCTGACAATGTTATTGGGTTGGTTTTATTTTTTAATTTACGTTGAGAAATTTTCGGCAGAAGCGGCAGTCAACACGGCTCATCAACTTTCGCCGCTGGGAATTTTCTACACAATCGCCGCGTCGATTTTTTTCTTTATGCTGTTTGAAAATGTAAAAATGCCTGCGCGGATAAAAAATTTTTTAAGTTTGCTCGGCAAAAATTCTTACTTTGTATATTTAGCGCATCCGTTCGCGATAACTTACTTAACATTAGCGTTTGGCAAATTAAATTTGATAATGACGGCTCCGAACGCGCTGATTTTTTACGTTTTAATCGTCGCGATAACTTTAGGCGTCAAGATTTTGTCGCAGAAATTTTTTCCAGTAGCCCGATGATAAATTTTACGTGCGGCGCGACAGTTTCAAGATGAAGTCGTTCGTTAGGGCTGTGAATGTTTTCGTTGGTCGTTCCGATTGAAATTATATCGAGCGCGGGATTTTTCTTGGCAAAAAAACTCGTCTCCAAACCCGCGTGAATCGTTTTGACTTCGGGCGCGTAACCGTTTTGCTCCGTGAAAATTTCTTTGGCGAGCTTTAAAAGTTTGCTATCGGGATTGAATTTCCACGCGGGCGTTATTGCGGTAAATTTGCTCTCGAATGCGCAAAGCCGCGCCGCTTGCCCGAAGCCTTCAATAAATTCATCAACCAATTCATCGGCATTGGCTCGCGGCAAAATTTTAAGTTCAACAATGTTATCATTCATGCGCACGACGCCTAAATTCGCCGACGCTAAAACCTGCGCGGGATTGTCGGGCGACATCAGATAAACGCCGCTGTGAATTAACGTTGTGAGATTGGCGAGGAAATCATAATCTTTGGCGTGCAAAACTTTATCGGGGCGTCTGATGACTTGCGCCTCGATTTTTATATTGGGCTCAGTCGCGCCGTAAACATTCTTCAGACGCCGCGCAGTTTCGTCGCAAATTTTTTCAACGAGTTCAGCCTTTAAATCCGTAGCGATAACGAGTTCCGCGCTGTCGGGGATGACGTTAAAATTGCGCCCGCCGCTAAGTTTCGACAAACGAATTTTCCCGCGCTGAGTAATTGCCCGCATAATCGACACCGCAACTTTAATCGCATTGACGCGCCCCGAAGAAATTTCTTCGCCGGAATGCCCGCCGCGTAAGCCGCCGATTTTTATCAGCATATTGTTCGGCAACTTGGTATCGGGTCGGACGTAATGGAGTTCGCGCCAAAAAATTACGTGAACGCTCCCCGCCGAACCCGCGACTAATTCTCCGAACTTTTCCGAGTCGCAGTTGATAAGATATTGAGCGTCGGATAAAAATTTCTTATCGAGCCCAATCGCGCCGCTCATGCCTTGTTCCTCGTCGGTCGTGAAAATTATCCTAAGCCTGCCGTGAGAAAATTTATCGCGATTCTTAACCAGATAAAGAATCTCCGCAATGCCGATGCCGTCGTCCGCGCCGAGACTTGTACCTTCCGCCTCTAAAAATTTTTCGCCGCGTATCAATTTTATCGAGTCGCTCGTCGGATTAAAAGTGTATCCTTCCTGCGCCACGCAAACCATATCCATATGCGCTTGCAAAATCGTCAGCGGAATATTTTCCTTGCCGACGCTCGCGGGAACTTCGGCGATAATATTTTTAAAACTGTCCTGCACGACTTTTAAGCCGCGTTCCTCAAAAAATTTTTTCAAGTAATTGCTGACTTGTTCCTCGTGCTTGGAAGGGCGTGGGATTGCCGCCAGCTTTGCGAACTCTTCAAGCACGCCATTTAATATTGTTTCGCTCATTCGTCACTACTCCATTCTGTCCTAAAAGGAACTCCCGAAACGTTGCGCTGATTAAATTCGCTTGCCTATGAAAAAATCCTGCGTTGAGTTAATTTAGCCGCCGTGATAGAATTGATAAAGCTTGGAACTAAGGAGGCTTTGCGATGAAAATAATTGAGCCGAGCGTTGAATTAGTTGACGACTTCGACGCGGCGGCTGTCATGAAAAAATTGGAACTGGCGGGGCGTGTCTGCTACAAGTCGGAGGGCAACATTAAAGACGACAGCGCAGAAAAATTCATTCGCGGGATAATCAAGCGCGGGCATGAATCGGTTATCGAACACGCGGCGATTTCATTCAAAATAATTTGCGACAGGGGCGTTACGCATGAACTCGTTCGCCACAGATTGGCAAGTTACTCCCAAGAATCAACTAGGTTCTGTGATTATACGGCGGGGAAATTTGGCGGCGAGTTGACATTTATTAAGCCGTGTTTTTGGCGCGAAGACGATGAAAATTTTAAACTTTGGCAGGAGACGATGGCGCAACTGGAGAAAAATTATTTGAAACTCCGCGCAGGCGGCGCACGTCCCGAAGAAGCGCGTTCAATCTTACCGAACTCACTTAAGACAGAAATTTTCGTGACGATGAATCTGCGCGAGTGGCGGCATTTTTTAAGGTTAAGGACGGCAAAGGCGGCGCATCCTCAAATGCGGGAAGTCGCGCTGAAAATTTATAAGATATTGGCAGAAAAATTACCGGCAGTCTTCGACGACATAAAACCGACGGAATAACGGGAGGTTACGACATGAAAATTACGATTGGCAGCGATCACGGCGCAGTTGATTTAAAGGAGGCAGTCAAGAAAGTTTTGGCGGAGTTTGACGACGTTGAATTTAAAGATATTGGGACGTTCGGCACGGACGCTGTTGATTATCCCGATATTGCCGAGAAAGTTTGCGCGGACGTTGTGAGCGGCGCGGCTGACAGAGGCATTGTCCTTTGCGGCACGGGCATTGGAATTTCTATGGCGGCGAATAAAATTCACGGGATACGTTGTGCGCTGTGCAATGATGTTTATTCGGCGCAGATGAGCCGCGAGCATAACAATGCAAACGTCTTGGCGATGGGCGGGCGCGTACTCGGCGTCGGAGTTGCGGGTAAGATTGTTCGCGCTTGGTTGACAACAGAATTTGCGGGCGGGCGTCATGAGCGGCGCGTCAATAAAATTATGGCTCTCGAAAACAAGTAAGGAGTGTTCAAAATGAAAATCGGAGTTATGTCAGATACTCACGGCTACTTTCCGCGAGTCCAACTTGCAATGGAAAAATTTTTCGCTGACGCGGATTTGATTCTGCACGCGGGCGACGTTTGCTATCATGGAATAAATAATCCTCATTACAGCGTAGAAGACGGCTACAATCCCAAAGCGTTGGCTCTTTTTATTAACGCCTCGAAAATTCCATTCGTGATTGCGCGCGGCAACGGCGATTCTGAAGTTGACCAACTTGTCCTCGAAACGCCCGTTTTAATCCCGTATGCTCACGTTTTCACGAACGGTAAAAGGATTGTCGTTAATCACGGGCACCTCCTGCCGTCCGACGCCGATAAAGATAAAATGGCTAAAACTTTCCGCGCAGATATTTTTATCACGGGGCATATTCATAAACCTGTTCTTGAAAAACGCGGCGAAACTATTTTCCTTAATCCCGGCACCGTCAGCCCGTATCTTACCAATCAGCCCGATAAAAAAACAAGCGTCGCGCTTATCACTGATGATAAAATTCAAATCTTCGACCTCGATAGCGGCGAAGTGCTTATGAGTTTGGAAATCACTCCTTGACAGCGTGGCGGCGATTGTGTAAAATTTTCAACGTCGGGGCATAGCGCAGTTCGGTAGCGCACCTCGCTTGGGACGAGGGGGTCGCAGGTTCAAATCCTGTTGCTCCGACCAAATAAAGAAATTTCAAAGCCGTATCAGATGATGCGGCTTTTCGTGTTGAAATTATTCGCGCCCTCTGATAAAATGCCGGTAAAACTTTTTTCTGGGGGGAAATTTTATGGACGACAAGGATTGGGAACTTTTTAAGCAGCAGTTGAATCGCAAAACCGGTATCGACCTGCAACTCTACAAAGAACAGCAAATGCGCCGCCGTATTAACAATCTCATTCAAAAGACGGAGTTCAAATCTTACACCACATTTTTCGCCGACGCGGTCAAGAATAAGCAGAAATTCGCCGACTTCATCGAGTATCTGACAATCAACGTCTCGGAGTTCTTCCGCAATGCCGATAAGTTTGGTTTGCTTGAGAGCGACGTTATTCCCTATCTTTTGAAAAACAGCACTAGCGGTTCGCTGAATATCTGGAGCGCGGGCTGTTCAATCGGCGCGGAGCCGTATTCGTTGGCGATTATCATGAAAGAACTTACGCCCAGCAAACGTCCTCGCATTCTCGCCAGCGACCTCGACATTGAAATCATCGGCAAAGCCAAGCAAGGCATTTACACCGCCGACGAGATTAAGGCTATGCGCGCCGACCGCAAGGTTAAATACTTCACCAAGACGCCCGACGGCAAATTCGCCATTAAGCCGGAGATAAAATCGATGGTTGAATTCCGCCGCCACAATCTTTTAAAAGACCGCTTCGATACCAATTTCGATTTGATTCTCTGCCGCAACGTCGTCATCTATTTTACGGAAGAGGCTAAGGCGGAGCTTTATAAGAATTTTTTCAAGGCACTCAAACCCGGCGGGATTTTATTCGTCGGCGGCACCGAGTCCATTTTAAATTCGCGGCAAATCGGCTACGAAACTTACAAGCCGTTTTTCTATCAGCGTCCAATGAGATAATCATAACGTAGAAAAGTTAAAGCCCGATGGCTTAAACCGTCGGGCTGTTATTTTTTTATTTGGTGGAGATGAGGAGAATCGAACTCCTGTCCAAAAATGTTGTTGCTCAACTTTCTCCGAGCGCAGTTGCCGATTAATTTCAGCCTTACAAAGTTCGACAACAACCTTAGCAAAGCCAAGTACTTTAGAAATTCCCGCGCCTTACAGTACGCTCAGGCTTGGTATCCCGTTATTGACCCCTGTTCTGACCTGACGGGAGGAATCAGTCAGGCAAGGGTGGCGTTAAGCCGCCAGTGCGAATTCTCTGTCCGCAGTTATTGTTTAAGTTTTCCGCTTGTCAATCGGTTGCGGAGCCGATGCTCGCTTATCGAACCCCATCCATCCCTGTCGAAACCATTACATCCCCTTTGTTCAAAGTGCGGAAAGTTTATCACGCGGAAAAGTTTTTGTCAATTTCTCAGAACGCGGGGACAATCGCGCCTTTATATTTATCTTCGATGAATTTCTTAACTTTATCGGACTTAATCGCCGCCAAGAGTTTCTTAATGTTTTCGTTATTCTCGTCGCCGTCGCGAACAGCAATGATATTGACGTAAGGCGAAGTTTTATCCTCGATAAAGAGCGCGTCGTTCATGGGATTAAGTTCGGCGTTCATGGCAAAGTTTGTGTTGATAATGGAAATGTCAACGTCCTCAAGCGTGCGCGGGAGTTGCGCGGCTTCGACTTCTTGAATCACGAGGTTTTTAGGATTCTCGGCGATGTCTTGAACGGTGGCGGTTTCGCTTACGCCGTCTTTTAACTTAAGAAGTTCAGCCTTTTGGAGCAGGAGCAAAGCGCGTCCGCCGTTAGTCGGGTCGTTGGGGATTGAAACTGCCGCGCCGTCAGCGAGTTCAGCGAGGTCTTTAATTTTCTTGGAATAAATTCCCATCGGCTCGATATGGACGCCGCCCGCATTCGTCAGCTTAACGTCTTTATGTTCTTTGATGAAGTCGTTGAGATAAGGCTCGTGCTGGAAGAAGTTCGCGTCAAGTTCCTTGTCGTTAAGCGCGATATTCGGCTGAACATAATCATTGAACTCGACGATTTCCAGATTGATTCCCTGTTCCTTGAGGTCGGGCTTTATCTCCTCCAAAATTTCCGCGTGCGGTACGGGAGTCGCGCCGATTTTGAGTGTCGTCTCGGAAGTTGCGGCAGGTTTTTCTTCACCGCCGCCACCACCGCAAGCCGTCATTAAAAGCGTCGCCGCCAAAGTCAGTGCGGCAAAAAATTTTCTCTTCATAAAAAGTTGCCTCCTTAAAATTACTACGCCGCGCATTATACCAGATACAAAAAAAAAATCCACAAGTATTTTACGGAATGTTAAACCGCCGGATATATTTGACTTTAAAAACTTCGCAATGTAAAATACGCTCTATGATTTTTTTTAGGAGGAAGGTTTTTTTTATGATAGTAGTAATGAAGCCGGGCTCGACCCAAGAGAATTTAGCGGCAGTCGTCAACAAGATTGAAGCGGCGGGACTTCGCACGCATCTTTCCAAAGGCGAAGAAGTTACAATCGTAGGCGTCATCGGCGACAAAAAAATTATTGCCAATCTCGAATTGCAAATGTTAGCGGGCGTCGATAAGACTGTTCGCATTACCGAAAAATATAAACTCGTAAGCCGCGACTTCCACCCCGAAGATACAATTATCGACGCGGGCGGCGTTAAAATCGGCGGCAAAGAAGTTATCGTAATGGCGGGTCCCTGCGCGGTCGAAAGTTTGGAGCAACTTCGCGAGGCGGCTCAAGCAGTCAAAGCTTGCGGAGCAAAATTCCTGCGCGGCGGTGCGTTCAAGCCCAGAACTTCTCCCTACGACTTTCAAGGGCTTGGCGAGGACGGTTTGAAACTTTTGCGGCAAGTCGCTGATGAATTTGATCTGCGCGTCGTCACGGAGATTGTTGACAAGGACGACATAGAAATTTTCTGCCAATACACTGACATTCTTCAAGTCGGCGCTCGCAATATGCAAAACTTCCAAATGCTTAAGGCTCTCGGCAAATGTTCAAAGCCGATACTTTTAAAGCGCGGACTGTCCGCTACGATTTCAGAGTGGCTCAACGCGGCGGAATACATTATGAGCGGCGGCAACGAACAAGTTATCTTCTGCGAACGCGGCATCCGTACTTATGAAACTTTCACAAGAAATACGCTGGACTTGTCGGCTGTCGCGGCGGTTAAGGAATTGTCACATTTGCCAATCGTCGTCGACCCGTCGCACGGCACAGGACGTTGGAAAATGGTTGCGCCTATGGCAAGAGCCGCTATCGCCGCAGGAGCCGACGGCTTGATTATCGAAGTTCACCCTCACCCCGAAAAAGCTTTGTCCGACGGCGACCAATCATTAACGCCCGAAGCTTTCAAGGAACTCATGGGGAATTTGGGCGGAATCGCAAAAGTTATGGGGCGCACAATATGAAACTCGCAATTATCGGCGTCGGATTAATCGGTGGCTCACTCGGTTTGTGCCTTAAAGATAAACTTGGCGATAAAATTTTTATAACTGGCTTGTGTCGGACGGAAAAATCTATGAAACGTGCCGTCGAACTCGGCGCAGTCGATTTTGCCTCTTCCGATATTAAAAAAGTTGTCGAGGACGCGGATTTTATCTTTTTAAGCCCGCCCGTCCTCCAAATCGTCCCGATGGTAAAAAAAATTTTGCCGTTCATTAAAAGCGGCGCGATTATCACCGACGCGGGCAGTACCAAGCAGTTTATCTGGCAGGAACTTAAAAAAATCCTCCCGAACGACGTTTTTTATATCGCGGGGCATCCAATGACGGGGCGCGAAAAATCCGGCGTCGAAGCGGCTGATAAAAATCTTTTCAAGGGCAAGGCTTACGTTATCGTTGAAGATAAAAACGTGCCCGCCGAAGCCCTCGAAAAATTGATGAACATTCTGCGCTTGACGGAAGCAAACTTTTTGAAAATCGACATTGCCAAGCACGACCGTTGCGCCTCAATCATCAGCCACGTACCACATTTGACGGCGGCGGCTCTTGTTACTTTGTTAAACGACGCGGGCGACGATTTAGATTCTTGTTTAAAGCTTGTCGGCGGCGGTTTCAAGGACACAACCCGCATTGCCAGTTCAAACGCCGATATGTGGGCTGATATTTGCATGACTAACGGCGAGGCTATCGCAACTCATCTGCGCGACCTCCAAAATATTCTCGGCAACGTCATCAACGCCATTGAAAATCACGACAGGCAAGCCGTCCACGATTATTTTAGTAAATCTAAGCAATGCCGCGATAAAATTCTTGAGACAATTACTTTCGACCCGAACTGAGGAGGAACTCCTTTGCTCACCGAAAAAAATTTTTCTGCCGCACTCAAAGCCATGAACTTTACCGAGCGCGGCAATTTTTTTGAAAAGACTTTTGCCGACGGCGTGACAATGAAAGCCAACCTCACCGGTAAGAAACTTTTTTATCCCGCGCAGATTAAAAATCACGAACGTAACAGCTCATTCAAGGATTCAAATGAAAATCTCGTCGTTTTTGAGTGCGTCAATCGCCTCCTCGATAAAGGCTACAATCCCAAAGATATTTGGCTGGAAAAAAATTGGCAACTCGGACACTCTCAAAAGAGCGGGCGCGCCGATATTTGCGTTTCGCCCGACGGCAAAACACTTTTCATCATCGAATGTAAAACCTACGGCGCGGAATTTAATCACGAAAAAAATAATATGCTTGCAGACGGCGGACAACTTTTTTCCTATTGGCAACAGGAACAAAATTGTCAATGGCTGGTGCTTTACGCCTCCGATTTTGATTCGGAATTGAAATTCTCCGCGCTTAGCATCCCTTGCGGTGAAAAATTTTATCGCGAAGCTCACACCGTCGAAGAACGTTTCAAAGTTTGGAGCGAACGCTACGAGAAAAAATTTTTGGGCGACGTTATCTTTCACGACGAGACGATTGCTTATAAAATCGGCGTCAAGCCTCTGCGCAAACGCGACTTGAAAAATTTCAGCGAGAATAAATCCGTCGTCAACAAGTTCGAGGAAATTCTTCGCCACAATCAAGTTTCAAACAAGGAGACCGCCTTTAATCGGCTTATCGCGCTTTTTATCTGCAAACTAGTCGACGAAACTTTGACGCCCGACGACGGCGAAGTTTCTTTTCAATTCAGGGATGGCGTTGATACCAACGAAACTTTTCAAGACCGCCTGCAAAAACTTTACGCCGAAGGCATGGAAAAATTCATGAAGGAGCCGATAACTTACGTCGCCCTTGCCCGCGTCGATGAACTCTTGAGTCAAATCGGCGAAGTTCAGCGCGAGGAATTATCTGCCGCGTTCAAAAACGATTATCGCAAGCTTAAGTTCTTCAACAACAACGCCTTTGCATTTATCGACGTGCACAACGAAAAACTTTTTTATATCAACGCGAAAATCCTCGCCGAAGTCGTCGACATCTTGAAGGATTATAAAATTATCGGCTCGGAAGATTTGCAGACGCTCGGAGATTTATTTGAACAGTTGCTTGATAAGGGCTTCAAACAAAACGAAGGACAATTCTTTACGCCGTTGCCGATTACGCGTTTTATTTGGGACAGCTTGCCGCTCGACGAAATTATTTTTGATACGCCGCCCAAAATTATCGATTACGCTTGCGGCGCGGGGCATTTCTTGACGGAAGGTTTTAAAGCTGTCAACGATTGCTACAGACGTAAAAATTTGCCGCCGCCCGTCATGTGGGAACGTGATAAACTTTTCGGCGTGGAGAAGGACGACCGACTTGCCCGCGTCTCGAAAATTTCTTTGTTTATGCACGGCGCGAACGAAGGCAAAATTAAATTCGGCGACGGGCTCGAAAATTATCCCGACGAAAATATCACGCCGCAAACTTTTGACATCCTCGTTGCCAACCCGCCCTATTCCGTCAAGGGCTTCAAGGCGCACCTCAAACTTGCCAATAAAAATTTTCAAGTCTTCGATAAAATTTCCAACGACGGTTCCGAAATTGAAACGCTCTTTGTCGAAAGAATTTCTCAGCTCGTCAAGCCAAAAGGTATTGCCGCCGTCATCTTGCCAAGCTCAATTCTCAACAAAGACGGCAGAAGTTTCATCGCCGCTCGCGAATCTCTGCTGAAAGATTTTTATATCCGCGCAATCGTTCAGCTTGGCAATAAAACGTTCAGCGCGACTTCCGTCAGTACCGTGATTCTTTTCCTGCAAAAAATTTTCGACCCGCCCGAACGTGCCAACCTCCTCAAGGACAGCGCGGAAATTATTTTGAGCGGCAAGATTCTTTCCGGCGACGAGGAAGAAAAAATTTTAGCCGCCTACTTGAAAAAAACTTCCAAGACTACCGCAGACTTGACCGAACACGACCGCGAGAAAATTATTTGCTTCGGATTGACTTATCGGCAAACGACGCTGATTATTTCCGCACCCGACAAAAACGACGAACAGGAAAAATTTTTGGGCTACGGTTGGAGCAACGCCAAAGGACGAGAGGGCATTGTTCATAAAAAACGCGGCGGGCTTTTATTCGACAACGACAACCGCGCCGCTGATGATACACTTGCCGCCGTGATTCGCAAAGTTTTCAGCGGAGAACAAATTAATCTGCGCGGACTCGAAAAATATTATCGCTACGTCAAAACTTCAGACCTCCTTGATTTCGATGCCGACGACTTCAACACGATGATTAAACTTGTCAAGTCCGATTATGCGCCCGTCGAGTACAGCGGCAACTTTGAAACGGTTAAGCTCGGCGAAATTGCTCCGTTTGTCACTGAACGCACGACGCTTGACGAAATTAATTTAAATGATTACGTCACAACCGATAACATGCTTAAAGATAAGCGCGGGATAAAACTTTACGACGCGACTCCTCCGCAAACCAAAGCCGCTACAAAATTTCGCAAGAACGACGTACTTATCTCGAATATCCGCCCGTATCTCAAAAAAATTTGGCTTGCCGACCGCGCAGGCGGCTGTTCGACTAATGTGCTCGTCTTCCGCAGTCGCGACGAAAAAATTTTGCTTCCCGAATATCTGTTCGAGGTCTTGAATGACGATGCTTTTTTCGATTTCATGAACGCCACCGCCAAAGGCTTAAAGATGCCGTGCGGCGACAAAGATAAAATTCAAATTTACAAATTTCCGTTGCCGCCCGTCGAAGTTCAGAGTAAAATTGTTGACGAGTTCAAAAATCTTGCCGCGCAGATTGCTCAAGTCGAAAAAAATATTCAAAATCTCGACGCTGATATTCAAAATAAGTTTGCCGAGCTGTTCATCAGGAAAAATTTTGAGACGCGAAAGATTGAAGAGCTTTTCGATTTGCAAATCGGCAAGACACCTGCGCGGGACAATCAAAATTATTGGAGCAACGGCATTCACAAATGGATTTCGGTCGGAGATATGGGCAGATACGACAGATTTACGGGCGAAACGACGGAAAAAATTTCTCAAGCGGCTGTTGACGAAACCGGAATAAAAATTGTTCCGAAAAATACTGTTATAATGAGTTTCAAGCTTACAATCGGGCGAACGGCGATAACGTCCGAAGAAATTTACACGAACGAGGCGATTGTAGCGTTTATCAGCAAGACGAAATATCTTTTCAGCGAAGATTATCTGCGAATTTATCTCCAACAGCACGATTGGAGTCGCGGACAGATGAAAGCCGTTAAAGGTCTGACTTTGAATAAGCAAAGCATTGGACGCGCCGAAATTACGTTGCCGCCGCTAGAATTACAGGAAGAATTTGCTCTGTATGTGGAAAATTGCGAGGCTGAGAAAAAATCTGCGCTGGCGAGGCTGGAAGAATTGAAATCGGAGCGCGAGGAGCTTGTTCGGAAATATTTTCGATAAGGCTTGCAAAATTTTAGTCGTCGTGATATATTTTGTGCGTAAGAACGAAGAACTTACACATGCTTAACACGGTATAGCCGCAAAAGAAAACCCCCGACTGTACATTGGGGGTTTTCGTACGTTTTGAGGATTAACGATAACCAGCGGGATTAACTCTTCCGCTTGTCGAGCCGCTTATAAATGAAGTACAGACATACGCCCGATACGACATTCGCCGCGACCGTCACGAAGAACATACTCAACACGGTAATCACCTCCTCCTGCGGGAGGGTTTCGCCGCAAATTTATTTTACAGAAAAAATTTTATCAAGGCAAGGAAAAAAATTTAGTTTGAAGAATAAAAATCGGCAAGGAGGCAATTAAAATGACAATCATAACGAAAGACGGAAGTTTGGCTGAAGTTGAAGGCGCAGAGGCGTTGCATTCGCTCAGACATACGGCGTCGCACATAATGGCGCAGGCGATAAAGCATTTATACGGCGGCGCGGACGGCAAAAACGTTAAACTGGCAATCGGACCGGCTATCGACACGGGATTTTACTACGATATTGACATGGAAAAGAAAATTACCGACGAAGATCTTGCCGAAATAGAACGCGAGATGAAAAATATCGTCAAACAGAACTTGAAACTGGAACGTTCGACACTTTCGAGAGCCGACGCGCTGAAAAAATTCTCCGACGAGGGCGAAACGTATAAAGTAGAGTTAATCGAGGCATTGCCCGAAGACGCGGAGATTTCTCTGTTTACGCAGGGCGATTTTACGGATTTATGCGCCGGTCCTCACGTTCAATCGACGGGCAAAGTTAAAGCGTTCAAATTAATGTCGATAGCGGGCGCATATTGGCGCGGCGACGAACATAACAAGATGTTGCAGAGGATTTACGGCACGGCGTTTGAAACTAAGGACGAACTCAAAGATTATCTGCACATGCTCGAAGAGGCGGCGCGTCGAGACCACAGGAAACTTGGAAAAGAGCTTGATTTATTCAGTTTGCACGACGAAGGTCCCGGATTTCCGTTTTTCCACCCGAACGGAATGATAATTCGCAACGAGCTGATAAATTATTGGCGGGAAGTTCATCGCCGCTACGGTTATCAAGAGATTAAGACGCCGATAATTTTAAATCGTAAATTGTGGGAGACTTCGGGGCATTGGGATCATTACAAAGAAAATATGTACTTCACGCAGATTGATGGGGAAGATTACGCGGTAAAACCCATGAATTGTCCCGGCGGAATGTTGGTTTACAATACGCATGTGCACAGCTACCGCGATTTGCCGTTGCGTTTGGGCGAATTGGGCTTGGTTCACCGCCACGAGAAGAGCGGCGTCCTTCATGGGCTGTTTAGGGTAAGAAATTTCACTCAAGACGACGCGCATATTTTCATGACGCCCGCGCAGGTAGAGCCTGAAATACAAAAGACGATTGATTTATTCGACGAAATTTATAAAACGTTCGGTTTGACTTATAAAGCGGAACTTTCTACGCGTCCCGAAAACTCAATGGGCGACGATGCGACTTGGGAATTGGCAACCGACGCGCTCAAAAAGGCTTTGGAGCATCGTGGGCTTGAATATGTCATCAACGAGGGCGACGGAGCCTTTTACGGACCCAAAATCGACTTCCATTTAAAGGATTCAATCGGCAGAACGTGGCAATGCGGCACGATTCAACTTGATATGTTGCTTCCGGAGAAATTTGACTTGAATTATATCGGCGAAGACGGCGAAAAGCATCGTCCGATAATGGTTCATCGCGTCGTTTACGGTTCAATCGAGCGTTTCATCGGCATTCTTATCGAGAATTACGCGGGCGCGTTCCCTGTATGGGTGGCTCCCGTTCAGATTAAACTTTTGCCGATAACTGACGCCCATTTTAATTACGTCAAAGAACTTTCCGAGAAATTTTTCAAGCTCAACTTCCGCGCAGAAATCGACGACCGCAACGAGAAAATCAATAAAAAAATTCGCGACAGCCAAGTCCGCAAAATTCCTTACACAATCGTTATCGGCGACAAGGAAGTTGAGACGGGCGTCCTGCCGATTAGAAAGTACAGCGCGAAGGACAGCGTCAATATGAGCGTCGACGAGTTTATCGCTTACGTTCAAGAAAAAATTTCGACACGCGCACAAACTTACTGAGATAAAATTGGCAACAAAAAAAGCGACGGGATAATTTCTCGCCGCTAATTTTTTTACTGAATTTCTGCCGCCTGCGCTTCTACGTCTTTAGACTCTGCGTTTTGATTTTCTGCAGTTTCAACTTCCGTGCCTTCGACATCGCCTTTCCAATCGATAATGCCGCCCATTGTGTAAACATTCTTGTAACCCTTTTCGAGGAGAACTTTACCGGTTAGTCGCCCGCGATTGCCGTCGCCGCAGTAAGTTATGAGCGTGTCGTTTTTGTTAGGAATTTTCTCGAAATTTTCCCCTACAGCGGCTTCCAACGGAAAATGAACAGCGTTTGGAATGTGTCGTGCGTCGTAGTCTTTGGCGAAACGACAATCTAAAAGTTTTGCATTCGGGTCAGCCGCGAGCATTTCCATTGCCTTTTCTTGAGAGATTTTCTGAGGCTCGGTGTTAATTTTTTCTTCGCCGCAACCCGCGCACATTGCCACGAACAAAATCATCAACGCCGCTGTTAAAAATTTTTTCAAAGCAACCAACTCCTCTTTAATCGTTAGCGTTTACTCTGGTACCTTCAAGCGAGCCCGTCCACTCGGTGATACCCGCCATCTCGTAAACGTGTTTGTAACCTTTGTTGATTAAAATTTCTGCCGCATCTTTTGAACGCGGACCCGACCAGCAGTAAACTATAAACGTCGCGTCCTTATTGGGAATTTTGGCGAAATCGCCATTGCGTAAATCTTCAAGCGGAACCAAGATAGAATTCGCAATGTGTTTGCCTTTGAACTCTTGGGGCGTGCGCACGTCGACGAGAATCACGTTGGGATTTTCAGCCAAGATCTTTTGCCCCTCGACCGCCGATATGCTCTTGTAAGTAATTTTTTCGCCGCAACCCGCGCAGATTGACATTAACAAAATCATCAGCGCGACAGTCAAAATTTTTTTCAAGGTAATCATTTCAAAACCTCAGTCAACGTTTCAATCATCTTTGGAATATCGAGCGGCTTGGCAATGTGGCTGTTCATGCCCGCATCTCTTGCCGCCTGTATGTCTTCTGTGAACGCGTTCGCCGTCATCGCGATTATCGGTATCTGCGCCAATTTTTTATTTGAAAGCTCGCGAATTTTTTTGGTAGCCTCGTAACCGTTCATGACCGGCATTTGAACATCCATTAACACCGCGTCGAAATCGCCGGGCTTAGACGCCGCAATTTTTTCGTAAGCAACTTTACCATTCTCCGCCGTGTCGAGTTGGAAGCCAAATTCGGTAAGAATCAGCGAGGCAATTTCGCGATTGACTTCATTATCCTCAACCAAAAGCAGTTTAATCTTACTGAAATCAATTTCGGGCGCGGCTTCGGTCTGTTCGACTTCAATTTCTTCGGGCTCGTCGACGACAGGAAAATCAACCTTAACAATAAACTCTGTGCCCTTGCCCAATTCCGTTTGAACTTCGATAGTACCGCCCATCAACTCGACGATACTTTTTGTGATTGACATGCCTAAGCCCGTGCCTTGAATGTTGCTGACAGTGCGGTCGCGTTCGTAAGCGGCGAAAACTTTTTTGGCAAATTCGGGCGTCATGCCCATTCCCGTATCTTTAACGCGCAACTCGTAAGAGCCCGTCGATTCGGTGCCGCCGGTTTGCCGCAACGTCACAGTGACGGAGCCGCCTTCGGGCGTGAACTTGAACGCATTGCTGATAAGATTCAACAGCACACGATTAAGGCGCGGCGTGTCGCACATAACGATTTTATTCATGACGTGTTCGATATTGACGGCGAACTTCAAGCCCTTATTCTCCATTTGCGTCGCGAATAAATCTCTGACTTCGCCGAGAGCTTTTACGATGTTAGCCTTTTGCGGGTCGAGTTCCATTTTGCCGCTTTCGATTCGGCTCATGTCGAGAATGTCATTTATCAGCGCGAGCAAGTGATTATTCGACGCCTCAATCTTATCCAGATAATCTTTAGTTTTCTGCGGAAGCCCCGGCTCCTTTTTGATAAGATTTGTATAGCCGATAATTGCATTCATGGGCGTGCGGATGTCGTGGCTCATGTTCGATAAGAAAGTTGACTTCGCCTTGTTACTGCGTTCCGCTTGGAATTTTTCTTGCTCAAGATTTTTCTCGCGCTTGACCATCAAGTTGTAAATATTGAACATGATGAACAGCGCGATTGTTATCAAAGTCATCTGCATAAAGTTATGGCGTGTCAAAGATTCGCTGACGAGATCCATTTGGTTTTGCAGGTAATATTGCGAATCGGCTTTCTCGCGGTCGGATTGCGGAATGCCATGCTCGGTAAATTCTTCGCTGTAATATTGATTCAAGTTGCCGAGAACAGTCTGCGCGGCGTCGTTGGTAGCCTCCCTAACCCAAAGCATCGACGTAAAGAAAATTAAAAACAGCAACGCTATCCAAGAAATTGTCGACTGCCCGAAGCGACGTTCATTATCGCGTTGGAAAATATATCGGAAAAAGACGAAACCCAGAATGCTCCAAACAATCAGAATCAAATAACTCTCGGTCGTCATCGCGCTGACAGTCCAGACGTTCGGCACCATGAAGTACAGGAAAAACATCAGCGAGACGACACAGCCGATAATCCCCGTGCCTTGCGCGAGATTTTTTCCCATAGCCCGCGCAGTGATAATCGTAATGAGCGAAGTATACGTATAATCGATAGTCGCGCCGATTGTGTTCACGTCGATAATCCACGCAATAGCCGTGCGTCCGAGAAATGGTATCGGGAGCGACAGGAGCATAATAAAAAGTACGGCGTTCATAGGCGAACGATTGTTGTTGAGCTTGCCGAACCAAGCGGGAAGTAAATCGTCGCGGGTCAAGGCGTAGATAAGACGGCTAACCGCTATGAAGTTGCCGACGAGTCCGGTTATAACGCCGCCCAGCACTGACATTCCTAAAATTATCAAACCGGTGTCGCCCATAAGCGAATACACCGCGTGGAAAGTCGGCAAGCCTTTAAGCCCTTCGAGGCTGTCGAGATCGTTAATATATTCAGCCCAATTTGAGTAACCCGTCGGCAAAACTGATACGGCAAGTATCGCAAGGAAAATATAAACGATAGCAGCAGATACGACTGCACAAAATAAAACTAGGAAGGTTTTCTTTATGGAAAATGTGAAGCCCTCCGCCGATTGCGAAATTGATTCAAAGCCGACGAATGCCCAAGGAGCAAGCACGATAATTCCGAAAATCGCGGCGAACGAGTTATTGTTATCGGGAGGATAAGCGGGCGCAATGTCAAAAGGATTTATGCCACTCGCGACGACTGCGCCCATACTGATAAGCACACCGCCGAATAAAATTATCGCCGCGATGGTTTGAACCCAAGCAGTTAATTTCCCCCCTCGCATACAGATCGCGCCGAAAATCCATAACGCGCCTAAACTCAACATAGCCTCGCCGAAATAAACATCAAAGCCCGCAACCGTGTAGTGGAAACCGAATTGGAAAGTGTCTCCCAAAAGTTTTCGAGCGATAATCGGAAGGGCAGTAGCATTCGCCCAAGTGATTGCGATGTAAACCAGAATCAAAAACCACGAACTCAAGAAGCCGTGGTCGTAGCCGAGAACTTTTTTTGCGTAGGCGTAAGTACCGCCGGCGTCGGGGTATTTGTTCATCATGAAATGATAATTGTAGCCGATAATCAACATGATAACGCCGCCGATAAGCATACCGAGCGTAGTACCCAACACACCGCCTATCGGCAGGAAAGTTGTACCCGGCATAACGAACGCGCCCCAGCCGACCGCACAGCCGAATGATAATGCCCAAACATTCAGCGGCGACAAGTAAGGCTTCAATTTATTTTTATCTGTAGTGTTATCCATATAAGGGGCACCGCTCTCCTTTGATTTATTTCTAAGCAATTATACACGAAACAAAACTAAAGTAAAGCCGCGCTCAATCTTGACGCTGTGGAAAATTTTCTGTATCCTGCCGCTTGAGAGGTGATTATCATGCGACGAAAAATTTTCAAAGTATTGGCGGCGGCAATCGCGGCTGGGAGTTTATTTTTACCGAGTCCGACGAGTGCCGAAGTCAGAAATTATAACGGCGTCGGCGAATACATTATGAGCGATTTTGAAACGCCCGACGTCGCCAAACAACGCGCTAAACTCTACGCTGAACGCAACGCGCAGGAGAAAGCCGGAGTCTTCGTTAAAAGTTTCTCGCGCACAAAAAATTTTGAACTTGTCGACGACGAAATTATCACGATGACGAGCGGCATTCTTAAAGTTCTCAGCGTCGATTATAAAGTCGTTCCGATGGAAGAATACGGCGGGATTATGTATCGCGCAACGATTTTGGCGAGCATTGATACCGATAACGTCGACGAATGGATTTCCAAAGGTATCAGCGAGCGCGAATCTCTTGTCCAGAAAAATATTGAACTTCAGAATCAAATCGCCGAGCAGGAAAAACTTATCGAGAAACTCAAGGCGGAGGCGGCAAATAAAAAATCTCCCGAAGCGCAGGAAAAACTTAAAGGCGAATTCAGCAACGCCGATAAAATTTTCATGTCGAATATAAAACTGGAGGAAGGCAACCGCTATGTCTTGCTTAACGTCGATTGGGCTTATGAACAGGCGGTAAATTGTTGGAGCGAGGCGATTGAACTTAATCCGCAGAATGCTTTGGCTTACGAGGCACGCGGTTATTATTATCTTTATTACATTCAAGATTATTCCGCGAGTCTCAACGATTATATTCAAGCGATAAATCTTCGTCCGAGCGGCGAGAATTATTTTTATCGCGGCTTATGCTACTTGAATCTTGAAGACATTAAACTTGCTAAGGCAGATTTTGAACGAGCGATAAGTTTGAATCCGCAAATGTCGGCGGCTTACGGCGAACTTGCTTACATTTACACGTTGAGCGAACCGTTGAAGGCGATAGAATATGCCGACCGTGCCCTCGAATTTGATAACAGGAATTGGCGGGCTTTGTACAGTCGGGGACGCGCGCTTTACATCATGCACAATTACGAGGCGGCTCTTGCCGATGCGCAGGCGGCGTTGGATTTAGGTTGCGGCGATGCGTATCAACTTATCGGCGATTGTTACGGAATGTTGGGGAATCGTGACGAGGCGGAAAAATATTGGGAACTCGCTAAAGACCCGCCGGCGTTCGGTTGATGGAGGAAAATTTTTGATAAGCAGAATAGAAGCGGGCAGTCTCGCGGAGGAATTGGAATTAAAAGCGGGCGATAAAATTTTAGAAATCAACGGGCAAAAGCCGCTTGACATAATCGATTTAAGTTTTTTCATGGCGGAAGAGGAGATTGAACTTTTAATTGAACACGCTGACGGCGAACGTGAGCTTATCGCTTTTGAAAAGGACATTGACGAGGAACTCGGCGCGGAATTTGAGTCGGCTGTCTTCGATAAAATTCGTCCCTGCAAAAATCATTGCGTGTTTTGTTTTATCGATATGATTGCTCCGCACATGCGCAAGACTTTATCGATTAAGGATGATGATTATCGCCTGTCGTTTTTATTTGGGAATTTTATTACGCTGACGAATTTGACGGCAAAAGATTTTCGGCGGATAAAGAAATATCATCTGTCGCCGCTGTTCGTGTCGATTCACGCGATGAATCCGGAACTTCGCGCAAAAATGCTGAGGACGCCGCTCGGCGCAAATATAAATCAACAGCTCGACGCTTTGGAGGCGGCAGGCGTTGAATATCATACGCAGATTGTTTTATGCAAGGGCTTGAATGACGGCGCAGAATTAGATTTTACAATCACCGAACTTTTGAAGCGGAAAAATATTTTGAGCTTGGCGATAGTGCCGGTCGGAGTGACTAAGTATCGCCGCGATAAGTTCCAGCTGAATCAATTCGATAAAGAATCAGCCGCGCAGGTTATTGAACAAGTCGAAACTTATCAAGAAAAACTCCGCGCAGATTTCGGAAAAACTTTTATATATTTGGGCGACGAATTTTATTTATTGGCAGAAAAAAATTTGCCGCCCGCCGAGTATTACGACGACTTCCCGCAGATAGAAAACGGAATTGGCATGACGCGCAACTTTGTTGAAGAATTTGGAACTGCGGCTTTAACAATCAATGAAAATATTTCAATCGACGTTGTGAGCGGCACTTCCTTCGCCAAAGTCTTAAAAAATTTGGTCGTCGCGCCGAATATAAAAATTTTACCCGTCGAGAATAAATTTTTCGGTTCAAAAGTTAATGTGTCCGGTTTGTTGACGGGCGGCGATATTATCGAAGCCCTGCGCGGCGGCGTGCGTGATTTGATACTGATTCCGGCGACGGCATTAAAAACGGGCGACGATATATTTTTAGACGACGTGCCTCTTGAAAAGTTACGAGAAATATTTTATCCCGCGCAGATTTTGCCGATACATGACGGCGGCGAATTTCGCAGAGTTTTGGAGGGGAAATTTTAAATGAGCAAACCGATAGTGGCAGTGGTCGGGCGTCCGAACGTCGGCAAATCGACGCTGTTCAATCAGATAGGCAAAAAAAAATTGTCAATCGTGGACGACATGGCGGGCGTGACGCGTGACAGAATTTACATGGACGCGACTTGGCTCGATAAAGAGTTCACGCTGATAGACACGGGCGGCATAGAAATAAAAACAGCGGACAAAATGTTGACGGCGATAAAAATCCAAGCAAAAATCGCGATAGAAGAGGCGGATTCAATAATTTTTGTCGTGGACGGGCGAGCAGGTTTGACTTCGGAGGATTATGAGGTTGCAAAATTTCTGCGCGGCGCGTCGAAGCCGATAATCTTAGCGGTAAACAAAATCGACACGGTAAATTTGGAAAGCGAGGCTTATGAATTTTATAAATTGGGATTGGGCGAGCCGATAGGAATTTCTGCCAGTAACGCGCTGAATTTGGGCGATTTATTGGACGCGGTGATAAAAACTTTTCCGGAAACTAGGGAAGAAGTTCGCGACGATGACGAGATAAGAATTGCGGTTATCGGGCGTCCGAACGTCGGCAAGTCGTCGTTGGTTAATGCATTACTCGGCGAGGAGCGCGTTATCGTAAGCGACGTGCCCGGCACCACTCGCGACGCTATCGACACGCATTTTTTCTTGGATGGTACAAAGTTCACGCTGATTGATACGGCGGGCATGCGCAAGAAATCTAAGATAGATGAGCCAGTCGAAAGATATAGCGTGATTCGTTCGCTTAGGGCGATTGACCGCGCAGATGTTGTGCTGATGTTGATTGAGGCTCCAGTTGGCGTGACTGAGCAGGATAAAAAAATTGCGGGCTACGCGCATGATTCGGGCAAAGGTTGCGTTATCGTCGTCAACAAGTGGGATATTTTCCCGAATAAGCACGACCGTTCGACAAACCGCTTTACCGATGAGCTTAGAAATCGTTTGGGCTTTTTGCAATATGCGCCGGTAGTTTATGCCAGTGCTTTGACGGGGCAAAGAGTTGAGCGCGTCACAGAGCTTGTTAAATTTGTCGCGGAACAACAATCGATGAGGATTCAAACGAGCGTATTAAATGAATTGATTCGCGACGCCGTTGCCGTCAATCCGCCGCCAAGTAAAAAGGGCAAGTCCGCAAAAATATTCTTCGCGACACAAACCGACATCTGCCCGCCGAAATTTATTTTGTTCGTGAACGAGCCGGAGCTTTTGCATTTTTCTTATCTGCGGTTCATAGAAAATCGACTGCGCGAGAGTTTTGGCTTTGAAGGGACGCCGCTAAAGTTTTTTGTCCGCAAACACAATCAAAAGGAGGATGAACAATAACAAACACGAATTGAATCAATAACGATTGCGCATTGCCAAAAATTTTTCCTGTGGTATACTTCGCGGCAGTTCAAGGGAATTGAACGACGCAATGACAGGAGGTAATAAAAATGAAAAAACTTTTATCGACGAAGAACAAACTTTCAATGGACATGGCAATTCTGTTATTCAGCGCAGGAATTTTTGGCGCGGCATTGGTTATCGGTTTAATTTTCTTCTACAGCTTCGACAACATCTTTTGATAATTGACATAGAGCTTTAAAAATCCCTCCCCAAATGAAAATTCCCCGTTCAAAGCGAGCGGGGAGTTTTCGTTTAAAAAATTCTAGACCTCAACGATAATCGGCAAAATCATCGGGCGGCGGCGAGTTTGTTCAAATAAAAATTGCACCAACGCGTCGCGAATGTTCAGCTTAATCGTCATCCAATCGGAAATTTGTTCGTCTCTGCAACGGCGCAAAACGTTGAAGACGCGACTCCGCGCCTCGTCCATAAGCTGTTCAGATTCACGGACGTAAACAAAACCACGCGAGACAATATCGGGACCGGAAATAATTTTGCCGGTAAGACGATTCATTGTCACTACGACGATTAAAATTCCGTCCTGCGAAAGTTGCCGACGGTCGCGCAGAACAATATTGCCAACGTCGCCGACGCCCAACCCATCAACCATAATCACGCCCGCATTAACATGACCCGTACTCTTGGCACTGTCGCGAGTAAGTTCGATAACCGCGCCATTTTCAGCGACGATTATATTTTCGCGATTCATGCCCATTTCCTCAGCAAGTTTGGCGTGCGCAAATAAATGATGAAGTTCGCCGTGCACGGGCATAAAAAATTTCGGCTTAACCAAGTTGTGAATCAAACGAAGTTCATCGCGGGCGGCGTGTCCCGATACGTGAATGCCTTCCTCTCGGCGGTGAACGACATTTGCTCCGAGCCGCAACAAATTGTCAACAGTCTTAGCGACGAGTTTTTCATTGCCGGGTATTGGCGTCGCGGAGATAATCACGGTGTCGCCGGGGATAATGTCAACTTGTCTGTGGTCGCTCATCGCCATTCGAGTTAAAGCACTCATCGGCTCGCCCTGACTGCCCGTCGTGATAATCACAATTTTATTCGCCGGATAATTTCTGATGTCTTCAATGTCGATAATTGCACCTTCGGGCGCGTGAATGTAGCCGAGTTCAAGGGAAATGTTTACGACGTTTACCATAGAGCGACCCAAAATCGCCACGCGTCGACGGTAGCGAATCGCCGTATCAATCGCCTGCTGGATTCTATGGACGTTCGAGGAAAATGTTGCGACGATTATTCTACCCGGCGCATTTTGAAATTCACGATTAAAAGCCGCGCCTACAGTTTTTTCGCTGGGCGTGTGACCTTCCTTTTCCGCATTCGTCGAATCAGCCATAAGCAACAAAACTCCGCGTTGTCCCAAGTCCGCGAAGCGTCGGAAGTCAGTCATCTTACCGTCAATCGGCGTGTAGTCCAGTTTGAAGTCGCCCGTATGCACAATCATTCCGACGGGCGTTTTAATCGATAAGCCGACAGAATCGGGGATTGAATGATTCACGCGAATAAAGCCGACGCTGAAACATCCTATCATAACGATTTCGCCGCCGGATACTCCGCGCAGATTTTTACATTCGACGCCGTCCTCTTTAAGTCGCCCCGCTAATATTCCGAGCGTGAGCCTTGTGCCGTAGACGGGAACTGTCAGATTTTTAAGTATGTAAGGTAGCGCGCCGATGTGATCTTCGTGTCCGTGCGTGAGGATTATCGCTTTAAGGCACTGTCTATTTTCGAGGACGTAGGAAATATCTGGGATAACTAAATCAATGCCGAGCATATCATTTTCGGGGAACATCAACCCCGCGTCGATCATAATCATTTCGTCGCCGTAGCGGATTATCGTCATATTTTTGCCGATTTCGCCGAGTCCGCCCAGCGGAATTATTTTTAATTTGTTATCGCCTCGTTGGTCAATCTTCAAATAAAATCTCCTCCTTATGCTAAAAATTTTTATCCGAACTCTTAACCTTAAGGCATTGTATCAAATCGGCAGGGGCAATGCAATTTTAATTTTGTTTATGGTAAAATCATTGGCGGGAGGTTTTAGTATGGAAAAAATTTCTGAGCTTAAAGAAATTCTGCGCGGCGTGAAAAATATTTTAATCGGAGCGGGCGCGGGTTTATCGACGGCGGCGGGTTTTACTTATGACGGCGCACGCTTCCAAAAATATTTCGCGGACTTCGCTGAGGCTTACGGCTTTTATGATATGTACAGCGGCGGATTTTATCCCTACGCCACGCCCGAAGAATTTTGGGGCTTTTGGTGCCGGAATATTTTTTGTAATCGCTACGACTTGCCGCCGAGTGAAGTTCATAAAAAACTTTTGGAACTCGTTCGCGATAAGAATTATTTTGTGCTGACGACGAACGTAGATCATTTATTTCAGCTGAACGGTTTCGATAAGACGCGGCTTTTCTATACGCAGGGCGATTATGGTTTATTTCAATGTTCGACGCCGTGCCACAACAAAACTTACGACAACGAAAAAATTGTCCGCGAGATGATTGCCGTTCAAAAAAATCTGCGCGTCCCCGAAAAATACTTTCCGCGTTGTCCGAAGTGCGGCGAAGTCATGACGCTCAATTTGCGTTCCGATGATAAATTTGTCGAGGATTCGGGTTGGCACGCGGCGGCTTATCGCTACGAAAAATTTTTGAAGACATATGCGGCGGGCGACATTGTTTATTTGGAGTTAGGCGTCGGCGGCAACACGCCCGGCATTATCAAATATCCTTTCTGGCGATTCACGGCGGCTAATCCTCGCGCCCGCTACGTTTGCATTAACAAGGGGCA
Organism: uncultured Selenomonadaceae bacterium; assembly: GCA_905234235.1. GTDB lineage: Bacteria > Bacillota > Negativicutes > Selenomonadales > Selenomonadaceae > Quinella. The sequence goes on along the minus strand of CAJOHN010000003.1, from coordinate 117,502 downwards.
AGCCTTCGTTCCCGAAGAAATTGCCGCGCAGAGTCTCGTTATCGACGCCGACATTGCGGAGGTGTTAAAAAGTTTATGAACAGATTGACGCTGATAAAATACTTGAACGCGCACTTGATACGGGAAATGCCGGAGCTTGAAATTGAAAAAATTCCCGACGATTTGTCTGCGCAACGAAAACTTTTGCGGGCGTTAATGAATGTTCGTCCGCCGATGCCGCTCGATAAAAATTTTTTAAAGCTCCAAGATGAATTGTTATCGGCTGAAGTTTTGGAACGCGGCGTCATAAAAATTTCCGACATTCCCAACGTCGCGCCGAACATAAAAATTTGGCGGGGAGACATCACGCGCCTTGAAGTCGATGCGATTGTCAACGCGGCGAACACAAAACTTTTGGGCTGTTTTATTCCTCTGCACGGTTGCATTGATAACGCGATTCACTCGGCGGCGGGTCTTCAACTCCGCGACGCTTGCAATAAAATTATGGAGGCGCAGGGGCACGACGAACCAACCGGCTCCGCGCATATTACGCCCGCTTTTAATTTGCCGAGTAAATTTATTTTGCACACCGTCGGACCAATTATCCCGTTCGGACGCAAGCCGACTTCCGCCGAAGAAAATTTGCTCGCTGACTGCTACGAATCTTGCCTTGAACTCGCCGCCGCCAACAACTTAAAAAGTGTCGCGTTCTGTTGTATCTCGACGGGAGAATTTCATTTCCCCAATCAACGTGCCGCTGAAATTGCAATCGCGACCGTGAAAAAATTTTTGGCGACGCATGACCTCAAAATTATTTTCAACGTCTTTAAAGAACTTGACGATAAAATTTACCGCCAACTACTCTGAAAAATTTTGCGGCTCCTTCGGGAGCTTTTTTTATGAAAAATATTTGAATAAAGCCTTGCGCGTGTTATAATGGAAAAAATTTTTGGGAGGATAAATATGTTTGGAATAGGCGCGGGCGAGTTCATAGTGATATTAATCGTAGGGCTGATAGTCTTCGGACCGAGCAAACTCCCCGAAGTAGGGCGGGCACTCGGCAAATGTTTACGGGAATTCAGGAAGGCGCAAGCGGCATTATCCGCGACCCTTAACGAACCCGATGAGCCGCCTAAAAAAATTTCGTCGGAGAAAAAATCTGTGACTGCCGACGATGTTATAAACTCTGCTAAGGAAAAACCGCTTGTCAAGGAGAGTAGCAATGAAAAAATTTCTAACGACAATCCTAACGACGTTCCTGCTGTCGACGCCCGCCCAAGCGTTGCCAGTGCAGGAAGCAGTTCAAACGGCGTTGATAAACAATCCTAACCTTCAGCGAACAGAACAATCAATCAAAGTCGCGGAAGAATCTTTAAAATCTGCGCGGGGCAAAAAAGGCGTTTCAGTGAGTGCGTCGGGCAATGTCAATGCGTCCAAATCTGAAGGCGTCGACTTATCGGAGCGAGCCTCGTCGGGCTTGAGTGCGTCGTTGCCGTTGTATTCGGGCGGAAGATTGGAAGCGGCGATAAAATCTGCGGAGCTTGGGATTGAAGTTTCAAAGTTAGAATTCGCGCAGGCGCAGGACGATTTAATTTATCAAGTGGTAACGGCTTACGTGGACGCGTTGGAAAATTTAGCAACGTCGCGAGTTGATTTGGAGACGGAAAAAAATTTATCGGAGCACGAAAAAATGATAGCCGCGCAGTTCAACGCGGGAGCCAAAGCCAAGATTGATTTACTCCGCGCCCAAGTCGAAACGAGTAACGCGTTGCAAACAGCCGCCCGTTCACATGCCGCTTATGAAGTCGCGCTGACGAATTTAGCCGCGCTGATGTCGACGGATTCAATCGTGAGTTTGACGGTCGAGGATTTTGAAACGCGCCTTAACCTTGAAGACGTAGAAAAATATTTAACGTTGGCGGAGGAAAGTCGTTACGATTTGCAAGCGGACGCGCTGAGGATTGAACGCGGCGAGCTTGACGTTGAGAGCGCGAAGTCGGGTTGGTTGCCGAATGTTAATGCGAACGTCGGCACGGATTTAAATGCGGCGTCGGACAGGTGGCACATTACGCCCGATGCTTCGGCGGGGATTAGTGCCTCTTGGAATATTTTCGACAGCGGCGTTACGCGTGCGGCGGTTGATTCTGCTAAGGTTGAAGTCGAGCGTTTGAAATTGGCAATGGATTCAGATTTGGACAGCGTGCACGAGTCGGTTGTGACGGCGCATAAAAATTTGAAGATTGCGCTCTTGAGATTGACGACGACGCAAAAGGCGGTTGAACTTGCTGAAGAGGAACGCTACATTGCCACAGAACGTTACAACGCGGGCGAGGGCATTCTTTTGGATATTCTGGACGCGGAAGTTTCGTTGGCGACGGCGAAAAAAAATAATGTCAGCGCGAGATACGACGTAGCGCGATACAGTTTCGATTTGGCTCATGCCATTGGCGATACGTTGCGGGCTTTGGGCAAGGCTTAAGGAGTTTTTCTTATGAAATGGAAAATTTTAGTCGTAGTGACTTTGATAATCGGCGCGGCGGTTGGTTATAAATTTTACAATGAACAAGTGATAGCCGAAACAACCAAGACTTACGAGACGGCAAAAGTTATGCGCATGGACTTAATCAAAACCGTATCGGCGACGGGCACCGTTCAGCCTCGCGACAGCGTCGAAGTCAGCGGCAAAGTAACTGCGCGAATCAAAGAAATTTTAGTCGAGGAAAATGATCACGTCACGGCGGGGCAAGTCGTAGCGATTCTCGACGGCAAAGATTACGAGGCGAAGCTTGACCAAGCCAACTTCACATTGACGAACGCCCGACAAAAATTGGAGCGGACGGAGCGGCTTTATAAAATCGGCGCGAAGTCTTTGCAGGAATTACAGGACGCGCAATACGAATACGACAGGGCTAAATCTTCTGTGGAACTAGCGGAGGACGATGTCAATCAGACAGTCATAACCGCGCCAATGGATGGAGTTGTCGTCGGCGAGCCCAAAACGCCCGGCACTATGGCTGTTCAAGGTTCGACGAATCCAACAGTTATCATGCGCATTGCCGACCTCAGCGAGAAACTTGTTAAGGCTAAAGTCGACGAGACGGATATTGGCAGCGTCAAAGTCGGCGAGCACGCAACTTTTACCGTCGACGCTTACCCCGATAAAACTTTCCGCGCAGAAGTTACCAAAATTTCTCAGACTGACGTCGCCAACTCTTGGGATACAAATAATTCGACCAGTTCAAGTTCGAGCAACGCTGTCATTTATTACTATGTGACGTTCGCCGCGCCCGATGAAGAAAATCTTTTGCTCCCCGCTATGACTGCGCGTTTGGATATTGTTGTCGGGCAAGTTCGTGATGCGTTGTGCGTGCCGATTGCCGCCCTCAAAACTGACGCGCAAGGTTCTTACGTTGAAAAAATTATTACGGACAATAAAAATAAACAGACTGCCGAGAAAGTTTATATTAAAGTTGGACTTTACGGCGAGGAATCAGTTGAAGTAACAAGCGGCGATTTGGAGGCGGGCGATGATGTTTCGACGACTTACGAGGCTGACGCCAAGAAAACTTCCAATCAAAGCGGCATGGGCGGAGGAAGACGTATGGGAGGACCGCCGCCTATGTAACCATAAAAATTCAAAAGCCCCAGAAATTTTCTGAGGCTTCATTTTTTTTGTCCGCGCAGATTTTATTTCTTACTGTATGTGATGAAATTATTTTCCTTAACAAAATCAAAATCAGAATCGAGTTGCGCGGGAGGGAGATAAGTTTTCGTCTCGACAAGTTCGCTGAGTTGGTTATCGGAAAAGTTATTATCGTCCTCCATAAACCAAGCGACATTAGATGACGAATTGTAAGATGTCTCCACGCCTTTCGAGTCGACTACTACAATTTCTTTGTTCGCGGCGTTTTGGAGCGTGATTTTCCCCTTGCCAATCTTGAAAACGTAATCATTGCCTTTAGCCGAATCGGAACTTATAGAACCAGATCCTAAACTTATTCTGTCGCCCGCGCCATAATCGAGAATTACATCGTCGCCGTCGCCCTCGTAGTAAACGAAAACATTATTGCCCTTGCCGCCGTAAAGAGTATCATCGCCCGCGTCTCCGATTATCGTATTTTTCTTCGTGCCGCCGATTATCAAATTCGCCCTCGCGTTGCCCGTGATAATTATGTCTCGCGTGACTTTCGAGGCGTCGACCGTCTGGTTGCTGCTATCGTAATCGGCGAGATTAAAGCTGTTGTTCCTGTAGTTTTCGGATAGAATAACCCTCCCGTTATCAAAATCAACGGGCTTGACAGTCGGCATAGGATGATAATTAACAAAACCTTTAGCGTCAATGTAAGTTATAACTTTGTCCGCGCTGTCCTTGACGGTAATTTTGCCGGTGCCAATCGTGAAGATATAATCTCGCCCGCTCTGTGTAATATTCGGAGTCCCTTTTGTGATTTTAATTTTATCTTCCTCTGTGTAGTCGGTGATAACGTCATTGCCCTCGCCTTCGCTGTAAACAAAAACATCATCTCCGTCGCCGCCTTTAAGAGAATCGTTGCCCTTACCGCCAACCAACGTATCGTTGCCATCGCCGCCGAAAATTGTATCCGCGCCTTTGCCGCCGTTGATTGAATCGTCTTGACTGCTACCCGTGATTTTATTTGCAAGCTTATTGCCTTTGATTTTAAGGTTGTGGACTACTGCGGAAGCGTTTATCGTCTGAAGTACGGAGCCGTAATTCGCCGCATCAAAATTATCGCTCATGTATATTGATGAGACTGTAACGGACTTGCCGTCATCGCTGATTGAAACCGGCTCATCAATATCGGGATAAGAATGTTCGCCATCGTCGTCCGAGTAGGTAAATTTTTTATCAGCGGCACCTTTAAGCGTTATCTTGTCACTGCCGACAGTGAAGACAACATCCAAGCCACTGTTTATGCCTTGCGCGACGGAACCGGAAATGCTGAGTGTATCCGTAGCCGCAAAATCAAAGATAACATCATTACCGTCGCCCGCTTTGTAAATAAAAACATTTTTACTACCACTGCTTATAAGTGTATCATTACCTTTGCCGCCGTTAATCGTAGTTGACGAGCCAAAAACTTCGATTGAATCTTTACCATCGCCGCCGCTGATTGAAAGTTTATTTCCGCGACTGATAATAGTATCGGCATCTGAGCTGCCCGTTATAGTGGAATTTTTATAATCGGAATCGAAGTCGAATTTATATCCGCCGCTGATGGTTACTTTATTCTTGAGAGCCTTTCCTTTGAGTGTGATGACTTTGTTTTTGACGGAGAGTCCGCTCGTTGACTTGGCACCATCAATCGCCGCCAAAGAATCGCCGTTGTCCGCCGCAACGTATCTGATTTGATTGTTGACGACCTTATAGCCTTCTGTCGTCGTGGAACTTCTGTAAATAGCTGTCGCAGAGTCATTGAGTACCCATTTAGCCTTGCTCGTCGTGGATTTGATAACGTTGGAGCCGAGCTTAAGAGTATAACCGTCGCTGATTGTAACTTTACTCGTTCCAAGCGAAGACGCTTTGACTGTCACGACCTTATTTTTTAACGAAATCCCGCGCATCGACGTAACGCCGCTGACTGTCACCAAATCTTTGTTTTCCTTTTGGTAGTAGGTTATGACGTTGTTGGCGAGCCTGTAACCTTTGGTGGTATTTTGCTTATAAACAGCCGTCGTACCGCCAAAGTTCCATTTCTTTTCTGTTTTGGATATGGGAACGGAATCACCTAATTTGAGCGTATAACCGGCACTTATTGTAACTTTGCCCGTGCCGAGAGATTTTTCCGACACAGTAACGGCTTTGCCTCTAAGCGAAAGCCCCTCTATAGACTTGACGCCTTTAACCGTTATCAACGTATTGGTTGCTGTGCCGTAAGTTGCTGTGGTTCCGTTCAGTACCCAAGAATTTTCATTAACCTCTACGCCAAAGATGTTTACGCTCGCCAAACTATCCGCGCCGACCAAAAGGACGGAGCCGTCGCCAACTGTGATGATTATATCATTGTCGACAGTTTCTTTTGAGTAGGTGGCTTTACCGTTGCCGACTTGCAGAATCGACGTGGAGTTAAAACCTTGAATCGTATCGTTGCCGTCGCCTGACGCGTATTTGAACGTGGTATTTTCGCCGTCGTAGTTGACAATTAAATCGTCACCCTTGCCGCCGACGAGCGTAGCGTTTTTGCCGCCGCCGTAACTTTGACTGCCATTAACAACGGTATCGCTTCCTTTTCCGCCGTTAATTGAAACGTTCTCGCCTTCTTCGTAGGTTTGAATGTAATCGTCATCATCTCCGCCGTCGATTGTAACTTCCGAAGCCGCACCGCCGCTGATGTAAACGTCGTTGTAAATTACATCTCTACCCGCGCCGCCCATGATTAAGACTTTTTGTCCGTCGTTCATAATGGAATCGGCACCTTCGCCGCCAATTATAGTTACCAAATTTCCTGTGTTGTCGATTGTGTCACTATCTGCGCCGCCGTTCAAGGAACTTTTATCCCCGTCGTAATTTGTAATGCTGTCGTTGCCCGCGCCGCCTTCGATTGTAGCCTCATCGCCTTCGTTGGTAATGACATCGCCGCCCGCTCCACCGTTTATGGAGCAATTTTTTCCCGAATTTTCAATTTTATCACTGGCGTCGCCCGCCCTGATAGTTACCCTATTGCCGGAATAGCTGATTTGATCCGGTCCGTTTGTGCCCTTAACCAGCGTATCGTCATCACCACCCATTATAATGGCGGCGAATCTTTGGAGGTCGAATACAAATCCTTTCATAAAATCATCTCCCCATAAATTTTTTAGTACCATATGCTAAGTATAATAGTTGTTTTTTTTTTTTGTCAATTTCCCCAAGCAAATTTTTCCACGCTTAAATTTCTGATTCAGCTTGACGAAAAGTTGTAAGTGTGTTAATATGCGGCGCAGTGATTCGGCGCCTTCGTCAAGTGGTTAAGACACCGCCCTCTCACGGCGGGTTCAAGGGTTCGAATCCCTTAGGCGTCACCATAAATTGTAAATAACAAAGGGCGTTGCGTGCGGCAGCGTCCTTTTGGGTTTAAGGAGGGATTAACTTGACGGAATCAAAAATTCGCGAGGCTATTGCCAAAGCTGTCAACGACGTACGCGAGAAAAATCCGCTTGCCCCGTCGATAACTAACACCGTCACTCAAGACTTTGTGGCGAACGCGCAACTGGCAGTCGGCGGCTCGGCGGCAATGCTCTATCTCGCTGATGAGTGCGAGGCAATCGCTAAGGTCGCGTCGGCATTTTACATCAACATGGGAACGGCAATGCCTTTCTACGCGGACACGTTGCCGAAAACTGCGCGGGCTCTGCAAGAAAATAAAAAGTCTTGGGTGCTCGACCCCGTCGGTATCGGCTTATCGACATTGCGCACGGGAATTTTAAGGCAGTTCAAAAGTTATAAGCCGTCAATAATTCGCGGGAATGCGTCGGAAATAATCGCGCTGGCAAAACTTTGGGGACTGCTTGAAGATACGGGCGGACAAGTGCGCGGTGTCGACTCGACGGAGAAAGTTTCAGCGGCGAAACCTGCGGCGATAAAGTTAGCAAAATTTACGGGCGGCGCGGTTGCAGTTTCGGGCGAGGAAGATTTAGTAACCGACGGCAAAAATTCAATCGCCTGCGCGGGCGGCTCGGAACTATTTACGAAAATCACGGGTAGCGGCTGTGCACTCGGCGGCGTCATGGCGATTTATCTGACGGTTGCAACTCCATTTATCGCGGCATTGACGGCGACGACGATTTTTAATCAAGCGGGTACAAAAGCGGCGGCGAATGTTGAAACTCCTGCGCGGTTCAAGATATATTTCTTGGATAATCTTTACGAATTGACGGCTCAAGAGGTCGCTGACAATTTCCGTGTGGTCGGCTCGTTTGAAAACATGTTCGATTTTTCGATGCAGACAACTGAGCTGAAAAATATTTTGGGGTGATTGAAATGAACACATTGATAGCAGTAGCGATTGCGCCGGTTGGGGTCGGCGAGGAGCTCAGTAAATATGTCGCCGAAGTCGTGAAAGTTATTCGCGAGTCGGGCTTGCCGAATAAAACTTATTCTATGTTCACGGAGATTGAAGGCGATTGGGATTCGGTTATGGCGGTCGTGAAACGCGCGACTTTTGTATTGGCGGAAAAGGGCATTCGCACGGAAGTTGTGTTGAAGGCGGATATTCGTCCCGGCGTCGAAAACATGATGGAAGGCAAAATTGAACGCCTTGATGAAGCAGTCGAAGAAATTCAACAGCCGTCGTCGTCGGTCGAGGACAAGGTAAGAAATACTTTGAGACGCTTCGGGGGCAGAAGATGAGCATTCGCGAACGATTAGATATTTCTGCTTATCTGGTTATCGGGCAGGAGAATACTTCGCGCCCCGTCGAGGAAGTCGTAGCGGCGGCAGTCTCGGAAGGTTTTACTTGCATTCAAATCCGCTCCAAAGTTGCAACTGCGCGGGAGATGATTGGCACCTTAGAAAAATCTGCGCGGGCGATTAGTGAACTTGGCAAAAGTGATTCGGTAGCGTTGCTCGTCGATGACAGGCTTGACGTTGTATTGGCGGCGCGTGAGTTTGGAATTAAAGTTGACGGCGTGCACGTCGGGCAGAGCGATATTCCCGTTGACGTTTGCAGAAAATTTTTGGGCGAAGATTCAATCGTCGGACTTAGTGCGCGTGATTTATCCGGCGTAAATCCTGCGGTTGTAGATTATATCGGCGTGGGCGTTTTGCATCCTACGGACACCAAGCGCGACGCAAATTCAGCTATCACGTTGGACGAACTCGCTACTATTGTTAAAGCCAGCCCTGTACCGGTAGTAATCGGCGGCGGCGTCAAGCTTAAAGATATTCCGGCTCTTGTCGCGACGGGTGTTCAAGGATTTTTTGTAGTCAGTGCGGTGGCGGGCGCGGATAATCCAAAGTTAGCGGCGCGTGAACTCGTTGCGGCTTGGCGAAAATAATTTTTCATTTGGGCGCGACTTATCGAGAGCCGCGCTTTTTTCATTTGCAACTTGTTTATCTGAAGATTTTCTGATAATATCTTTGAGCGTGAAAGGAGGTTGATAACTTTGGAAATGCAATCGGAAATAATCGCGGAGGAAAATTCTTTGGAGCAAAATTCGTTCGATGAGACGCTGGATAAAATCTTGGAGCTTCAAAGTAAAAATTCTCGGCAACTGGAGCAGAGCTTGCGCGAGGAATTTCTTTTCAAAAGCCAAGTACGGCAGGGAATGCAAAAAGAGTTGGAAGCATTGCGCGAGCAACAACGCGGCGAGCAATTTACACCGATACTTAAATCAGTCGCGACGATCTTTGTTGAGTATCAGAAAATGTTGACGGACGAAACAATCCCGCGACGAGTACGGCGGACGCTTAAGCTGATGTTCGACGAGCTGGAAGATATTTTGGCGGAATACGATGCGGAAGTTTTCAATTCGGCAACAGGCGAGGCGCGACGCCCTCTCTTAACAAAAGTCATTAACACCGTCGCGACGGCTGATAAAAATTTACACAATACCATTGCCCGAAGCAGAAGACCCGGCGTCATACGCAACGGGCGTCCGCTCTACCGCGAGTTCGTCGATGTTTATGTTTATGATAAAAATGCGGGCGGCAAAAAATCTGAAGCTGTTCGCAGTGAGTAAAGGAGACAAGATAAAATGCATAATACTTTTGCTATCGATTTGGGCACGACTTACAGTTGTATCGCATATTTGAATGAACACGGCAACCCCGAAGTTATTCGCGACAATGAAAACGACAGCAATACCGTTGCGAGCGTAGTTTTTTTTGAGAATGAGAATAATGTTATCGTCGGGCAGGCGGCTAAGGAAAATATTGAGACGGACGGCGACCGCGTCGTTCAATTTGTTAAGCGTGAAATCGGCAAGCGTGAATCTCGCACCTACGAATTTGACGGCAAAACTTACACGCCCGTTGAGATTAGCGCATTGATTTTGACGCGGCTTAAAAATTTAGTCGAGGCGCAAGGCGGAACGATTGATGACGTAGTTATAACAGTTCCGGCGTATTTTGGATTGGAAGAGCGTTCGGCGACACGTCAGGCTGGCGAATTGGCGGGACTTCACGTGTTGAGCTTGATTAACGAACCGACGGCGGCGGCGTTAAGTTATTGTGCTCGCCAATTCCAAGAGGACAGAACGATTTTAGTTTACGACTTAGGCGGCGGCACGTTCGACGTTACAGTTGTTAAAATGTCGATGGCGCAAAACGATGCGGGGCGCGACGTTCAGAAAATTACGGTGTTAGCGACGGGCGGCGATGACAGGCTCGGCGGCAAAGATTGGGACGACAGGCTTTACAATTACATTTTGCACGCGTGCTGTGATGAAAACGGTTTAACTCCCGATGAAGTCGAGGCGGAAACTCGGCAAGACATTCGCGGCAAAGTCGAAGAGGCAAAGCGCAAGCTCAGTAAGAAACAATCAACTAAAGTTCGGATTGATGTAAACGGCTCGCGCACTGAAATTACGATTAAGCGTTCGGATTTTGAGCAAATGACTTCGGACATTGTCGCTAAGACGATGAACTTTGTTGACGCGACGCTTGAGAAAGTTCCTGCCGAGTCGATTGATACGGTTTTACTCGTTGGCGGCTCGACGTATATGCCGATGATAATTAACGCCGTCGAAGCAAAATTCCCCGGCAAAGTTCAACAGCACGACCCAGACCAAGCAGTTGCCAAAGGCGCGGCGATTTATGCTAGCATGTTGGTTGAGGAAGTCGGCTCGCCTTCCGCGCAGGACGGAGAAATTTCAAGCGACGAAAATAATCACGCCGAACAACTTACGTCGAAATTCACGGTTGAAGATCAAACTCCGCGCTCCTTCGGTCCGGGCGTCGTCGATATGAACGGCTCCAAACAAAAATACGTCTTGGAAAACTTCATCAAGATTGGCGAAAAAATGCCCGCCGTTTTCTCCAAAACTTATTACCCGCTTGAAGATAATCAGGAACTCGTTCGCCTGCGCGCCTTTGAAAATATGTCTACCGATGATACGCTTATTCCCTGCGTCGACGAAGACGGCAACCCGCAAGCCACCGACCCCGCGCATAACGTTAAACTTTTGGGCGAACTTGTTGTTAATTTGCCGCCTGGTACCAGTCGCGACACGCCGATTAAAGTTACGTTCAAAGTTGATGCGTCGGGCGTGCACGTCGAGGCTGTTAATACAAAGACTAACGAGACTTTTGAAACGTTCCTACGCACCGAATCTGATATTGACGTTGAGCGCAGTGCTGTTCATCAACTCCGCATTTCCTCCGAGTGAAAGGTATTTTGAGATGAAACGGATTAAAAATAAATGGCGTAAACCTCTGCCTGAACCTAAGCTTGTCAAAGAACCGATAACTTTTTCGCCGCTGGAATGGGATTATTTTGTCGAAGAAGTAAAACTGCGCGGCATTGACAAGTTCGAGCTATGCATTAACAACGCGAAATATCTTGCCAAGCTTGATGAATCGAATGCTTCAGAGTATTTGGTTTCAGTTTCAATGGATGAGTTAGAAGCTATGGCTAATGGAACTTCGATTGAGGAACTCGGAGGCATCGTCGATGAGTAAAGTTTCGTTCGAGGATGACGGCTGGCTCATCTTGCAAGGGTCATTACGGAGATAAATGATTCATGGCTAAACTTTACGACGAAAATTTGGAAGGATATATTGAGGTTGAAGTCGCCGATTTTTATTCCAACGATTATCCTCAGTTCTTCGCGAAAATCGGCAAGGATTCTTACACGCGTTGGTTGTCGGAGCCGATTTATACTGTGCCGGAAATAATTTGGGGAAGTAAGCCGACTGACGGCGGCAACTTGATTTTATCGCCCGAAGAAAAAGACGAACTTATTGCTAGAAATCCTGCCGCGCAGAAATGGATTCGACGTTACATCGGTTCTGAAGAATTTATCCATAACAAGTTGCGCTACTGTTTGTGGCTTGAAGATTGTCCGCCGAATGACTTTCGTAAAATGCCGCCCGTCTATCAGCGCGTCGAAAAAGTCCGCGAGTTTCGTTTAGCAAGTAAAAAAGCCGCAACTCGTAAATCAGCCGCGACTCCGTATCTTTTCCAAGAGAGACGCCAAGCAAAGACAAATTACTTATTGATTCCTGCTGTCAGCGGAGAGCGTCGCGAATACATTCCGATTGGTTACATGGACGCAGATGTTATTGCGAGCAACGCTGTTTTTATGATACCCGACGCTAAGTATTGGCATTTCGGAGTTTTGACGAGTTTTCCACACATGGTTTGGATGCGTCTTACTTGCGGGCGATTAGGAATAAGTTATCGGTATTCGGCGGACGTGGTTTATAATAATTTTGTGTGGCCGCCGTTTAACAGGGAAGTGGAGCGCACAGCGGCGAATATTCTCGTGACGCGTAACAAATATCCCGACGCCAGTTATGCAGATTTGTACGACCCGCTGATTATGCCAAAGGATTTAAGAAAAGCTCACGAAGAAAACGACCGCGCAGTCATGGAGGCTTATGACTTCCCAAAAAATATGACGGAAGACCAAATGCGTGTCGCCTTCCTCACGATGTATGACCGATTAAAAAAATTTGACGAACTTTATCAATCGTTGTGACGGGGGAAGAGATGAATATATTTATCTGTTTGACGCCTTCGCGGCTACTGTGGAAGAAAAAAATTTTTGATTGATTTTAAGGAGGGTTGAGTTTGGCGAAACGAAATATTTTTGAAATGCTCGGCTTGGAATTTGATCCTCCCGACAATGTAAAGAAAATTCGCGCCGCCTACGATAACTGGAAGAAGCGGCTCACGACCGAGCAAAATACGACGGTAGACCCGACGCGCCTTGCCAAGATTCGCGAGGAATTAGAATTGCAAATGGACGGCTCCATTGCGCGGATAATAGACAATCCGAAACTCCGCCAGACGGAGGCAGATTCACTCAAGCGGCAACGAATTGAGGAATTGCGGCTGTACATAGACATTCAGCGCGGCGAGACGCAGGGGACATTGCAAGTTAATCAAGCGCAGATTCGGCAGATACGCGACAAGTTGCGGCTGAGTTTGGCGACGATTGAGGCGACGTATAAAGAGCAAGGATTTGAAATAAAACCCGCCAAGACCGCGCAGAAAATTTTAGCGACGTTGAATAATTTTTTCCTTGCCGATTCGGTAATGGAGGAACTGCGGCGGAATTTCGCAACGTTCCAACTCGTGCCCGATAAAAAAAATTTCTCGTGGTCGGCGAATGTTCATGACCTTTACGAGTTGGCATTTTATTTGGAGGAGCAACGCGAGCCGTCAGCAGATTTTTATCATCGGCGTTCGACGGATGAATTGCGCGAAATTTTCCGTGAGGGTGCCAAGAAATTTTCCGCGCCGATTCCGCAATGGCAGGCGATTAAATCTTTGCTGAACCTCGCTCAGACACAAGTTTTCAACAGCGACGACAGCCGTTTTAAATACGACCATTCGTTGAAGATTGAATCTCTGACGGATTTTTTTGCTAAGATAAAAGCCGCGCCCGAACTTTTTAAGCGCGACAATTATTTTGCTGATAACTGTATCAATCGGATTCGGCGCACGTTCCCGAATTTTTTGACTTACGAGTTGAGTGCGGCGTTGTATAATAAGGCGGCAGGCTTGCTGAAAAATCCTTACGAGGCGACGGAAGATACGGGCGAAAATTCTTTTTGCATGACGTGCGCGAACTGCGGAGCTTTTGAAATGTTCCGGACTCGCGAGGAGGGCGAGCGTGCCAAGTGTAAAATTTGCGGCGAGAGTTTCTTTATCGAGTGTCCGAAATGCGGCAAGAAAATTCCTTCGACTGCCGACCACTGCGCGGCTTGCGAATTTTCTTTGGTTGAGCTGAGAAATTTTTCCAACTACATAGCCGAAGCAAATTCGATGTTGGACTTGGTGGAGCAGGCGCGTAATGCTGATGAAGACGTTCACATAGTCACGGCGGAGATTATAAAAATCCTCGCGAAGGCTAAACTTCTCAAGCCCGAATCGAACGAACTTAAAAAGATTGAGTGGCGCATAAACAAGGCGGCAAACGAACTCAAGAAACGCGAGCTGTTCACGTGGGCAGAAAAAAAATTGCCGAGCCTTTCGATTGCGCCCGCCAAAGCCGTCAGCGACTGCATAGAAATTTTGCGCAAGATTAAAGATTACAAGCCCGCGCAGGACAGATTGAAACTTATTCCGCCGCAAGCTCCGCCCGCGATTGTCGCCACGCTTAAGGAAAATTATTCGGCAATAGCTCCGACCTCGCCCATAAGTAAAATTTCCGTCAGAGCCAAATCGACTAGCGCGGGGGCTTCCGATTCAAATTTGGTTTGCAATATTTCTTGGCAAGCTCCGAATGATTTGGGCATAACTTACACGCTGATTAGGAAAGCTGACGGCGTGCCGAAAACTTATCGCGACGGAGAAATTTTGATTGAGAACACTGATAAGCTCGAATTTAACGATACCGACGTTAAGCCCGGCGTTCTTTACGGATACGCAATTTTTTCGACGCGGCTTGGAACAATTTCTTCGCCGACCGTTACGACTGCTGTTCATTACAGCGACCTCGACGAGAAAAAATTAATCGCTAAGACGGAGGATGGCGCGTGTAAATTTATTTGGCGGCTCCCCTCTGAAAATTGTTTAGGGATTAGGATTCTGCGCAGTGATAACGCGGGCAAAAGTGTCGTCGTCGCGGATTGTGTACAGTCGCCGTTCGTCGATAACAGCGTCCGCAATCGCAAGCAATATCAATATCGTCTGCAATGCGTTTACTACAGTGCTGAGGACGCCGCCGCCAACAACGAGAAATATTTTGCCCGCCAAAGCACCGATAAAGTTTTGAGCGGGGTTTGGAACATTGACAGAACTTATAAATACAGTCACGGCTTGACAGTGACATTGACGCCCGAAAAGCCGCCTAAGCCCGTAGAAAATTTGATATGCAGTGTTCGCGGCGGGAGAGTTGCTTTCAAGTGGAAGGCGACGGGCGATTTTTCCATTTGGTTTAAGGAAGTTGTTAAGGAGCCCGCGCAGATTGATAAAAAACTTTTCGAGCTTGATAAAGTCGACGAACTTTTGGGGAGCGGCGTTGTTTACAAAAAGGCGGAGAGTTCCGATGAGATGTGTGAATTTTCTTTGGCGAGCGACACCGTTAAGGTTGCGGTTATCAGCGCGACAAAGGAATTTGGGCTTGTCAACGAAATATTTACTTGCGCGAACGTCGAGCCTTGCGAGATTGACAAGGAGAAAACTCAGATTGACGCGGGCGGCTTGAAACTTGTACTTAAGAGCGTGCCGGAAAATCTTTACATGATTCATTACAAGATAAACACGCGAGACTCCGACGAACTTTACGCGACGATTGAGACGGCTAAGGCGCGGCAGATGAATCGCATTTACGCCGCCAAATACGCGCAGGATACTTTTATTTTGCAGACGCATTTACCTCAGAAGGAAATTTTTATCACAGTGATAGGCGAATACAAATTCAGCGACGGAGCGTCGGCGTACAGCGCGCCCAGTATGCTGACTTTGAACAATCGCCCGAAGGAAATTATTTCGTATCATTTGGAATGGGGCACGAGTGGCTTCTTCAACAAAGAAATTCACGCCAAAGATTGCAAGTTGATAATCGAAAGCACAGCGCATCTTACGCCAAAAATGTTTTTGGTATGTCGGCGCGACGGGAGAATGAATATCGAATTGGGCGACGCCGCGACTAAAATGCTCGGCGCAGTCCGCGAATATCCGACAGGTTACAAGGGCGGGCGGCTTGAAATTGATTTGCCAAATGACACGTGGAAAGATATTTCGGCGGGGACGGTAATTAAGCTCCTCACTTCCAAAGACGATGAGCAACGCTTTGAATTAAAGGCGTCGCGCCCCGACAGCTTAACAGTCCCGAAGAAGTGAGCTCGGAGGTTTTTATAAATGTTCATGTTCAGCAAGGCGGCGGCGGTTTGTCCATATTGTCTGCGGGAACTTAAATTGAGCGACATGAAATTTTATTGCGTCCCCGACGAAGATAATCGCCACGAAGTCAGACGGTCGTTCGCCGAAAAGTTAAAGGGGCGACTTCCCGTTTGCAAAAGGAGATTATGCCGGAATCACGGCTTGACGATTCGCGAGGCGGTTTGTAAAAAGTGCGGAGAATTATTGCCGCCGCAAATTCTTTTCCACAATAAATTTTTAAGCCTCTGCGCGGTGGGCGTGGCGGGCGCGGGCAAGTCAAGTTATATGACGACGCTTATCCACGAGCTGAGATATTCGGGTTTGCCTTGGATTTTACAGGCAATGGATGTTGATACGACGCGGCTGGCGCAAATGAATGAGCAATACGTTTACGAGGAGCGACATTGTTTACGCGGGACAGAGGCGGGCAAATCTCCTAAGCCGCAACTTTGGACGATACTTGACAACTCAGTTAAGGGCGAAAAAATTCCGACGTATGCATTGACGATTTACGACGGCGCGGGCGAGGATTGTGAACGTATTGATTACACGCCGCTTGATTCAAAGATAAGCCATTATCTATCCGGCGCGAAGATGTTGCTGATAATGTTCGACCCGCTGTTGTTGTCGAGTGTCCGCGTAGAAATTTCGCACGATACTTTAAACGCGTCGATGGCGACGGAGCGGCAAACTTCTGCGCCCGCTAATATGGTAAGCATGGTTAATTCGTTAGCAAATTATATTCGCCGTAACTGCAACATTCCGCCCGGCAAAAAAATTAATCGCAAAGCCGCCGTCGTCATCACGAAACTTGACGCCTTGAACGAAATGCTTAACGGTTTTGCTTCCGGCGCGACGATTCTTAAGGAAAGTCCGCACGTCCAAAGTCGCGGCTTTGTCGAGTCCGATAGCGAGATGGTTGACTTGGAAATTCGCGATTGGTTGACGCGGCAGGGCGAGACGGCATTTCTCGGCGCGATTGACGCGAACTTTAAAGACGTGAGAGTTTTTGGGGTGTCGAGTTTCGGCAGACCGCCCGACTTGCATAAACGATTGCCGAAAGTTCGCCCGCACAGAGTACTTGATCCGTTTATGTGGATGCTCGCGGCGGAAGGCGTTATCCCGACGATTTAAGGAGTGATTCGCTTGAAAAAATTTTTATTGCTTGTGCTGATAATGTTGACGGCGATAGCGACGGCGGAGGCGGCAACTCCCGTGCGTATCGTTCGCCTGCCGATAATTTTCCAAAAAAATTCTCCCGACCTCGAAACCTGCGCGGAACTCGAAATTAAAATCGCACGCGCCGTTCACATTCCGATGAATAAAACTTTGCAACTCGCCGATTACGTGCCGACTGAAACCTCCGCAAAAACTTTGAACAACATCTGGCAAAAAATGCGTTCTCAAAATAAAAAGGCTAAGCTCGTCGACGCAATGCGCCCTCTCGCCGAAAAACTCGACGCCGATATTATCGTTTGCCCCGTCCTCAAAAGTTACAATCAGCACGTCACGGATTTTTTCGATTGGAACGACCCGATTTTGAACAGCAACGTCCGCTTTGAAATGATTATCTACGACCGCCGAACGGATGAATTGATTGATAAGAAAGCCTCGCAATTTTATCGCGGCGATTACAGCACGACGGGCACGGCGGCTTTCTTGGCTAAGATTTGTTTGGATAAAGTTATCGACGACAGCGGGCTCCGCCAACGTATCCTCGCCATCAGAAATTAAAAAACTTTTACTTTCCCGCGCAGGCTGATATAATATGCCGCGTTAAATTGGAGGCTGATTAAATGGAGAAATACAATCCGCAAGAAATTGAAAAGAAATGGCAAGCGATTTGGAATGCGCCGGATTATTATCGCACGACGGAAGACAGCTCGCGCCCGAAGTATTATGCGTTGGAAATGTTCCCGTATCCTTCGGGCAATTTGCATATGGGGCACGTCAGAAATTATTCAATCGGCGACGTAGTGGCGCGTTATCGCATGATGGCTGGCTACAATGTCTTGCACCCTATGGGCTTCGACGCGTTCGGAATGCCCGCTGAAAATGCCGCTATTGCTCACGGCGTTAAGCCCGGCGATTGGACGTTTGCTAACATTAAAAATATGACGGCGCAGCAAAAGGCAATGGGGCTCGCTTACGATTGGGACAGGGAAGTTGAGACTTGCCGCGCAGATTATTATCGTTGGACGCAATGGCTTTTTGAACTTTTTTATAAACGCGGGCTTGCTTACAAGAAGGAGGCGGCTGTCAACTGGTGCGACACTTGCGGCACGGTTCTTGCCAATGAGCAGGTTATCGACGGGAAATGTTGGCGTTGCGATTCGGACGTTCATAAGAAAAATTTGGCGCAATGGTTTTTCAAAATCACAGCCTACGCCGATGAACTTTTAAAAGATTTGGATAAGCTGACGGGCTGGCCCAATCGCGTTAAAATTATGCAGGAGAATTGGATTGGACGGAGCGAGGGCTTAGAATTTTTCTTTGACGTTCCCGCGCTTAATGAAAAAATTTCTGTCTACACCACGCGCCCCGATACTGCTTTTGGTGTGACGTTCCTCGCATTGGCTCCCGAACATCCGTTGATTGAAAAAATCTGCGCGGTCTCAGATAAAGCCGACGCGATAAAAAAATTCTGCGATAACGCTCGCAGTCAAAGCGACATTGAACGCACGAGTTCCGAATCCGAGAAGGAAGGCATTTTCACCGGCGTTTACTGCGTCAATCCCTTCAACGGCGGCAAAGTTCAAATTTGGGTTACCAATTACGTCGTCTTTGAATACGGCACGGGCGCGGTTATGGGCGTCCCGACTCACGACGAGCGCGATTGGATGTTCGCCACAAAATACGGCTTGGATAAAATTTGGGTTATCGATAATCCCAAAACGCCGCTTGACTTCGCAACGATGACAAATGCTTATATCGACAAGGAAGGCGTGCTGATTAATTCGGGCAAGTTCACGGGAATGGAAATGCACAAAGCTATCAGCGCGATTATCGATTACGCGGAAGAAAATAATTTCGGAACGCGCAAGGTTAATTATCGTCTTCGCGATTGGCTGATAAGTCGTCAAAGATATTGGGGCGCGCCGATTCCTGTGATTTATTGTGACAAATGCGGCGAGGTTTTAGTTCCCGAAGAAGATTTACCCGTCCTACTTCCCGACGACGTTGAGTTTAAGCAGGGCGCGTTGAGTCCGTTATCGACGAGCAAAACTTTTAACGAATGCACTTGCCCGAAATGCGGCGGTCATGCGCACCGCGAAACCGACACGATGGACACGTTTATTTGTTCGAGCTGGTATTACATGCGCTACACCGACCCGCACAATGATAAATTGCCGTTCGCCCGCGACAAGGTTAATTATTGGAGCCCCGTCGACCAGTATATCGGCGGAATTGAGCACGCGATTTTGCATTTGCTTTACTCAAGATTTTTTACCAAAGTTTTGCGCGATGCCGGAATGCTTGATTATGATGAGCCGTTTGCAAATTTGTTGACGCAAGGCATGGTTATCAAAGACGGCGCGAAGATGTCCAAATCGCTTGGCAATGTTGTAAGTCCCGAAGAAATTATCAATAAGTACGGAGCGGACACTGCGCGGTTGTTCATTTTATTTGCCGCGCCCGTCGAACGTGATTTGGATTGGAGCGATGAGGGCGTTCAAGGTTCCTACAGATTTTTAAATCGCGTGTGGCGGATTCTCAACATTTTCTCCGACGCCATTAAATCAAAAGATTCCGCGCAGGCTTTGACGGCTGAAGAAATTTCATTACGTCGCACGCTTCACAAGACGATTAAAAAAGTCACGGAAGATATTCGCGACCGTTTTGCGTTTAACACGGCAATCAGCGCGTTAATGGAACTTGTCAACGCAATGCACGTCTTCCAAGACAAAAAAATTAATCCGAGCCTTGCGCGTGAACTTGCTAAAAATCTTTTGATAATGCTTGCGCCGTTTGTCCCGCACATTGCCGCTGAACTTTGGAGTAAATTATTTGACGGCGACGTTCACAAACAAAGTTGGGCGACGTTCGACGCGGCGGCGATTGTCGAGGAGGAAATTGAAATCGTCATCCAGATTAACGGCAAAGTCCGCGAACACGTGAAAGTTCCCGTCGGCTTGAATAAAAACGACTTAGAAAAACTTGCACCGACGTTGCCGCGCGTCGACGAACTCACTGCCGGTAAAAAAATCGTCAAGATTATCGCCGTCCCGAATAAGCTGATTAATATCGTCGTGAAATAAATTTCCTAAGTAAAAAAATTATCCCCCGCAACTCGCGAGGGATTTTTTTATAAAACTTTGTAAGTCAGCGTGGTATTCCCGATTAAAATTTTATCGCCGTCTCGAAGCTCACAGCGGCTCACAGGCTTTTTATTGACGAAGGTGCCATTTAAGCTGCCGGCGTCGTAAAGAACGTGTCTGTGACGCTCGTAGGCAACGTACGCGTGTATTCTGGATGCGCTCTCGTCGTCGAGGACAAAATCATTTTTTTCTTTACGCCCAAGATAAATTTGCCGTTCGCCGAGTACAAGCTCCGCCGTCTTAGAATCGGTTAGGACAGCCAAATTATATTCGACCTTGCGCGGCGTGACGGTTCGCATTGTCTCGACGATTTTAGCTTTATCAGCGACGATAGTTTTATCGCCGTCACCAGAATCAGCATCAGCAATCAACGTTTGACTAAGCACGTCGTTTTCAAGATTAATCGTGTCCTCAACCTGCGCGGAGTCTTCGACGTACCCCGACGATATGACGATAGCATTTTCATCGGCGGTCATCTTTTTTATTTTTATCGAAAGCGCACCGTCCATAAAACAATCCTCGCGAATAACTTTGCGCTCGACGGCTTCATAAAGAGCTTTTATCAAACGCGCCGCACTCAGCCTGTGACAATCTTCCTCGCAAAGATAAATCGTGTAGGAATTTGGGACGAGATTTTCTGCAGTTTTTTGCTTAACGACTTCGCGCTCCAATGATTTTATAAGTTCGTTCGGCTTAACTTCGCCGCGTCGTTGAAATAAATTCGTCACTTGCCCGGTTATCACGCTTGCCAAATTCAACTTCGCCACCCCCAAAAAAAAATTAGGAATTAGGAAGGCGTTTCAAATTCCAACTCCTAAATCCTAACTCCTAATTGCCGTTCATACTAGTTCAATCAGTACCATAGGAGCGGCGTCTCCGCGACGAGGCGCAAGCTTTAAAATTCTGGTGTAACCGCCCGTGCGTTCGCCGTATTTTGCGGGAAGTTCTTCAAAAACTTTGTGAACAACTTCTACGTCCGAAACGGCATTTATTGCTTGACGACGTGCGCTAAGGTCGCCGCGTTTGGCAAGCGTTACAACTTTTTCCGCGAACTTGCGAAGTTCCTTTGCTCGCGCCTCCGTTGTCTCTATACGTCCGTATTGGAAAAGCGCAGTCAATAAACTTCTGAACATAGCCTTGCGTGCGCCGGTATTTCTGCCGAGTTTTCTATAGCTCATCAAATGTCCTCCTTCCTGCGATTTATTCTTCTATCGGGGTTACGACCGGATTAGGTGACTGCTTAAACGATACACCGAGCTGATCCATCGTGTGCTTAATTTCTTCAAAAGACTTGCGACCGAGATTGCGGAACTTCATCATTTCCTCTTCGGTCTTATCAACCAAATCCGCTACGATATGAATGCCTGCCCGCTTAAGGCAATTCGTCGAGCGCACCGATAATTCCAGTTCCTCGATAGGCTTGGAGAGATTTTTATCCAACGTCAAGGAAATTTCGTCGTCGCTGTCCCTCATAATCGGCTCGTCTTCTTCCTTAGAATCTTCGACAACTACGCCGTCTATATTCTGGAAAAGTTTCATGTGCGCGATTAGAATTGACGCCGCCTTTGAAACTGCCTCTTCGGGTTGCAAAGTGCCGTTCGTCCAAACCTCCAGCGTCAATTTATCGAAGTCCATTTCATTGCCGACGCGTGTATCTGTCACTTCGTAATTGACGCGCAACACCGGTGAGAATATCGAATCAATCGGTATCGTCCCGATAATGTCGTCGGGATTTTTATTTTTCTCCGCTTGATCGTAACCGCGTCCGCTCCGCGCAGTCATTTCGATTTTAAGCTTGCCGGTTTCATTGAGCCAAGCAATGTGCAGGTCGGGATTAAGAACTTCGATACTTGGGTCGCATTCAATATCGGCGGCAGTAACTTCCCTGCGTCCGCCCGAATGTCCGCCGTGTTTGATTTCTTCCTCGACATCAACGTCAATCCGAAGCGTGTAAGTTCTCGGCGGCAAATTTGAAACCTGCGCGAAAGGCTGATACATTTGTCTTTCCTCGTCGACTTTCAAGCACAGTTGCTTAATGTTGAGGACGATATTGGTAACGTCTTCGCGAACGCCGGGGATTGTCGAGAACTCATGAAGGACGCCGTCAATCCTAATCGACGTGACAGCCGCACCTTCCAAACTTGACAGGAGCATTCTGCGCAAGCTGTTGCCAAGCGTTATGCCGTAACCGCGACCTAGAGGTTCGCAAATAAATTTGCCGTAATGTTCGTCGTCGTTGACCTCGACAAGTTCAAGCTTCGGCGGCTTTTGGGTTTCTTTTTCATTATCAATCATCAAAAATCCGCTCCTTTCACAGAAGATCTGTTGGGCGAATTATCTGGAGTACAACTCAATGATTGACTGCTCATTGACGGGAATATCGCTGATGTCTTCGCGGGTCGGGAAGCGAGTAACGGAGCCTTTGAGATTCGCCTGATTAGAATCAATCCACGCCGGCGCGCTGAGGGCGTTATTAACTTCCTTAATCGCCTTGAAAACTTCTTTGCCCTGACTTTTCTCGCAAACCTCGACGACATCGCCGACGCTGACGAGTGCGGAGGGAATGTCGACGCGCTTGCCGTTTACGGTGATATGTCCGTGACGAACGAACTGGCGCGCTTGACGGCGGGTATTGGCGAAGCCCATGCGGAAGACGACATTATCAATGCGGCGTTCGAGGAGGATAAGAAGATTTTCGCCGGTGACGCCGGGCATTTTCTTAGCCTTTTCGTAATAATTTCTGAACTGACGTTCGAGGACGCCGTAGATAAATTTAGCCTTTTGTTTTTCTTTAAGCTGGAGCCCGTACTCGCTGACTTTGCGGTTCATGCGTTGTTGCTGATGTTTTTTCTCGCTGACTTTGCGCGAACGACCGATAACCGCCTGTTCAATTCCGAGTGCGCGGCAGCGTTTTAAAGCGGGAGTTCTATCGATTGCCATATTTGCACCTCCAAATTAAACTCTGCGACGTTTAGGCGGACGGCAGCCGTTATGGGGAATGGGCGTCACGTCTTTAATCATGTTGACTTCGAGCCCCGTAGCTTGGAGCGAACGGATAGCCGCCTCACGACCTGCGCCGGGTCCTTTGACGTAAACCTCGATTTGTTTCAAGCCGTGTTCCATAGCCGCCTTAGCCGCAACCTCAGCTGCCATCTGCGCGGCAAACGGCGTTGATTTACGAGAGCCTCTGAAGCCTAAGCCGCCGGCGGAAGCCCATGAAATTGCGTTGCCGCTTTTATCGGATCGTATTGTTAAACGTGGAGCTGATGTGCGCCACGCCGTATTCTATATTCTTGCGAACTTTTTTCTTGGCGCGAACTGTTCTTTTTGTTGCCACCTGTCTTTGCCTCCTTTTTTAGATCAAAAGATTATAAGATTAAAAGGTTTCAGGGGGCAGGGGTCAGTAAACCCTGAACCCTAGTCCCTAACCACTTTTAATCTTTTCATCTTATGATCTCAATCCTTCTTCTTGCCGCCTTGTACGAGTTTCTTGGGACCTTTACGAGTTCTGGCGTTATTCTTGGTATTCTGTCCGCGTACAGGCAAGCCGAGACGGTGACGGCGTCCGCGATAACAGCCAATATCAATGAGTCGCTTGATGTCCATCTGAACATCGCGGCGGAGGTCGCCCTCCACTACGAAGTTATGATCGATAGCATCACGAAGTTTAACAACCTCGTCATCCGTGAGGTCTTTGGTTCTGGTATCAGGATTAACGCCCGTCATCGCGAGGATTTTCTGCGACGTGGGAAGCCCGATTCCGAAAATGTAAGTAAGAGCGTATTCGATTCTCTTGTCACGGGGCAAATCTACACCGGCTATACGTGCCATAAAATTTTCACCTCCTTAACCTTGACGTTGTTTGTGCTTGGGATTTTCGCAGATAACCATGACGCGCCCTTTGCGCTTGATGATTTTGCATTTATCGCACAGCTTTTTGACTGACGGTCTGACTTTCATAATACCCGCCTCCTAAACGATTCGGTAATGTATCACGTTTGCTAATGATTGTCCAGAGTTATTTGAAACGATATGTAATTCTTCCGCGAGTCAAGTCGTAAGGCGTGAGTTCGATTGTAACTTTATCGCCGGGAAGAATCCTAATGAAGTTCATGCGAATTTTCCCTGACACGTGCGCCAAAACTTCGTGATCGTTCTCCAACTTGACTTTGAACATCGCGTTCGGCAGAGCCTCGATAACTTTGCCCTCGACTTCGATAACGTCTTGCTTTGACATGTCAAGCACCCCTCTTAAGGACGCTAAAGATGTCTTCGGTGACTTTGTCGATTGGTTGTCCGCCGTCAATTTCGGTGTAAACTCCCGCGTTCTTGTAGTAGTCGATTAAAGGTTGCGTCGATTTTACGTAGACGTTGAGACGATTAGTCATGGTCTCGACGGTGTCATCGGTACGTTGATAAAGTTCGCCGCCACAATTATCGCAGACGCCCCCGACTTTGGGAGCATTGAATTTCACGTGGTAAGTTGAGCCGCAAGTTTTGCAGATACGACGCCCGACCGCACGCCCGATTAATTCTTCCGACGGCACGTTGACATTCAAAACCCGCGTGAGTTTCTTGCCGAGTTCGTCGAGAATTTTATTCAAAGCATCCGCCTGTTCGACAGTGCGCGGGAAGCCGTCGAGGATAAAGCCGTCCTTGCAATCATCCTTAGCCAAACGCTCGCGAACTATTCCGATTGTAATTTCATCGGGAACGAGCTTTCCGGCGTCCATGCAAGCCTTAGCCTGTTTGCCAAGCTCCGTGCCTTCCTTGACTGCCGCTCTGAACATGTCGCCCGTTGAGATCTGCGGGATATTAAATTCTTTTACGAGTTTAGCCGCCTGAGTACCTTTGCCCGCACCCGGAGGCCCCATCATTAACAGTTGCATTTCAGTTCCTCCAATTTATTTCATGAAGCCTTCGTAGTGCCGCATAACGACCATCGCTTCGATTTGTTTCATTGTGTGGAGCGCGACGCTTACGACAATTAGCAACGCCGTTCCTCCGAAGTATACGCCTTGAATGTGAGTTGCTCCACCGATTAAATTCGGCAACACCGCGATAAACGCCAAGTACAATGAGCCCGCCGTCACCAATCTTGTAAGCACGAAGTCAACATAATCTGCCGTCGGTTGTCCCGGTCTTATTCCCGGTATGAACGCGCCATACTTCTTTAGGTTATCCGCCATGTCGGGGATTTTTACTGTAACCGCCGTGTAAAAATACGTGAAGAAAATTATCAGCACAACGTACAGGAAAGTTTGGAGCGGCGTGCCCCATTGCAGATAAGCCGCTAACTTTTGTATCGACGGATTATCAATGAACTGCACGACTGTTATCGGGAACATCAGCACCGACGACGCGAAGATTATCGGAATGACGCCTGCGGGATTTACTTTCAGCGGCAAATGGCTTTGATGTCCGCCGTAAGCGCGCGCTCCGACAACCCGTTTTGCGTAGGTTATCGGGATTCTCCGCAACGCCGCCTCGACGTAGATAACGAACACGATCATTGCGATTGCGATTACCGCGAACAGTACCACGCTGAAATAATTTATCGTGCCCGCTTGAACGTATTGATAAATCGTCGCCAGATTCTTAGGAAGTGCCGCCACGATGCCCCCGTTGCCGACGCCCTGCGCGGTTATCTGTTCGCCTATCCACATCAGGAGCGTTGTGCCCGCCGTCAGCGTTATCGCGATTATCAAGATGTTGACGGGGTTTGGATTCAGAATTGCCGCTTTGAGCCCGATTGACATTCCGATAGCCTGCGCGAACGCCAACACAACCGTTAATTGTCGAGTAACGCGAGTAGTTTTTTTATGACCTTCCGCGCCTTCCTTAGACCATTGCTCCAAAGTCGGGACGACGACCGTTAGCAGTTGCATGATAATCGCGGCGTTGATGTAAGGCGTGATACTCATCGCGAAGATAGAAAACTTACTGAACGCGCCGCCGGAGAATAAATCCAACAGCCCGAACAAACTCCCGTTGTTGAAGAGCTGTTCGATAGCCGTCGGATCTACGCCCGGTACGGGGATGTGCGTGCCCATGCGGAACACTGCAAACATTATCAGCGTAAAAATTATTCGCTGCCTAAGCTCAGGAATCTTGAAAATATTTGCAAGAGCCGACAGCACTTTAAATCACCTCAGTTTTTCCGCCGACAGCTTCAATCTTTTGAATCGCCGTCTTTGTGAAACCCTGTGCTTTAACAGTCAATTTCTTTGTCAATTCGCCGTTGCCGAGAATCCTCACGCCGTCGAGGACGTTTTTAAGAATTCCGACTTCGACGAGCGCGACCGCGTCAACCGTCATATCGTCATCAAAGACGTTAAGCGTTTCGACGTTGACTTCAGCATATTCCTTGCGCCAAATATTTTTGAAACCGCGTTTAGGTAAGCGGCGATAAATCGGCATCTGCCCGCCTTCAAAACCCGGACGAACTCCGCCGCCACTGCGAGACTTCTGACCTTTATGACCGCGTCCCGAAGTTTTGCCGCAACCCGAGCCCGTGCCGCGTCCGACGCGAACTTTATCTTGACGAGCACCGTCCGCAGGTTTCAATTCATGCAATTTCATAAGCCTAACCTCCTCTCCGATTATTTCTCTATGGAAACTTTTTCTGCCGAGTCTTCGATTTCCTCGACCTTCACGAGATGTTCAACCTTGTGAATTTGTCCGCGAATCGTCGGATCATCGGGCAGTATCGAAAAGGAATTTAACTTACGCAAGCCAAGCGAACGGACTGTTCTGCGCTGAGTTTCGGGACGACCGATTACGCTTCTGACCAATGTTATTTTCAATTTAGCCACGTGTCGACCCTCCTTAGTTAAAAAGCTCCGCAACAGTTTTGCCGCGCAGTTCGGCGACAACTTCCGCACGCTTTAACATTTTTAAACCTTCGAGCGTCGCCCGCACCATGTTATTGGGATTGGACGAGCCGAGAGATTTCGTCAAGATGTCGTGGACGCCCGCAAGTTCCAACACGGCACGCGCAGGACCGCCCGCGATAACGCCGGTACCTTTGGAGGCTGGGCGCAACATAACTCTGCCCGCGCCGAACACGCCAACGACGCCGTGCGGTATCGAACGTTCTTTGAGCGCGACCTCGATAAGATTTTTCTTGGCATCGTCAACGCCCTTGCGAATCGCTTCAGGAACTTCAGCAGCTTTGCCGAGTCCGACGCCGACTTTGCCGTTCTTATTGCCGACGACGACCAACGCGCTGAATGAAAATCTGCGACCGCCCTTAACGACTTTGGCGACACGATTTATAAAAACAACTTTCTCCTCGAATTCGGGAGTTTCAGTTTCATTTCGGGGCATTAGGTAACCTCCTCTGCTTAGAATTTCAAGCCGCCCTCGCGAGCCGCCTGTGCTAATGCCGCAACTCGTCCGTGATAGATATAGCCGCCGCGATCAAAGACGACTTCGCTGATACCTTTTTCGAGAGCCTTTTTAGCAATAGCCGCGCCGACAGCCTTAGCCGCCGCAATGTTGCCGCCCGTGCCGTTGAAGTCTTTATCGAGCGAGCTTGCCGCCGCGAGCGTCATGCCCTTTTCGTCGTCGATAACCTGCGCATAAATGTGCTTAAGACTACGGAACACATTCAAGCGCGGACGCTCTGCCGTGCCCGCAACGCGATTGCGAACGCGCAGATGTCTCTTTTTATCTGCTTTCAGAAGCACTACGTCTTCCTCCTTCGCCGTAGAATGTCAAAAAATTTTTTAGTCGCGCAAGCCGGGATTCTCCGCGATAATTTCAACTTCGTTGCCTTCGGGGTCGACGATGACAGCGGCATAATAACCGTCACCGGTCGTACGTGCGCCACTGACTACGATAACGCCGTCTGCGTCGAATTTCTTCATCATATCGTCAACGTCTTTTCTGTCGCCGACGCTGATTGCAATGTGATGATAGCCCGTGCGATAACGTTCTTTTTTCGCGTCGTTGGAACTGTTGCGCGTCATGATTTCGAGGCGCGAGCCGTCGTCGAAGCGTAAAAAGTAATTGCTGAAGTCACTGCGGAAGTTGGTGTACTTGGAACCGGCTTTCGCGTCGAAGTATTTGACGAAGAAATCTTTCTCCGCCTCTAAGTCATTAACGTACATGGCAATGTGGTCGATTTTCATGATATTTGCCTCCGTTCAAACTCTCCAATTAACTAATTACTTCTTACCTTTCGCGCCGGCTTTGCCTTCCTTGCGACGAATATGTTCGCCCGCGTACTTAATTCCTTTGCCCTTGTAAGGTTCGGGCTCGCGCCAACCGCGAATGTTAGCGGCAACTGCGCCGACGAGTTCTTTATCGATACCGTGAACCGTGATAGTCGTAGCCGTCGGAGCGTCAAGCGTGATACCTGCGGGCGGCTCGATGATAACGGGATGAGAGTAGCCGAGCGCGAGATTTAAATTCTTGCCCTGCTTAGCCGCACGATAGCCGACGCCTGCGATTTCTAAATTCTTCGTGAAACCTTGCGTGACGCCGACGACCATGTTGTTAATTAATGTGCGTGAGAGTCCGTGCAGACTCCTGTGCGTTTTATCGTCCGAGGGGCGTGCCACCGTTAAGACGCCGTCCTCTATGCTTATTTTCATTTCCGTAGAGATCTTACGGGACAATTCGCCCTTAGGACCTTTGACGTGCACCAGATTATCTTCGCCGACAGTGACGGTGACGCCGGCGGGAATGTGTATCGGTGCTCTTCCAATTCGAGACATGTCAGCACCTCCAAAAAATTTTTACCAGATGTAAGCGATAACTTCGCCGCCGAGCCCTGCCTTACGAGCTTGCTTATCACTCATAATGCCTTGCGACGTGGAGATAATCGCGATACCGAGTCCGCCGAGCACGCGAGGAAGATCTTTCCTCTTGGTATATTGGCGGAGCCCCGGTCTGGAGATGCGCTTAATGCCCGTTATAACTTTTTCGCGTTCGGCACCGTATTTGAGCTTGACGGTTAAGACGCCCTGCTTATTGTCCTCCGCGAAACTATAATCCTTAATGTAACCTTCCCGCTTGAGAACGTCCGCGATAGCGATTTTTATCTTCGAGCCGGGAATTTCTACCTTCTCATGGTAGACGGAATTGGCATTGCGAATGCGTGTGAGCATGTCCGCAATAGGATCAGTCATTGCCATAGGGAACCGATATCCTCCTTTCAAGTTTTAAAAATTTTACCAACTGGATTTGGTGATGCCGGGAATTGCGCCGGCGTAAGATTGTTCACGGAAGCAGATACGGCACATTTCAAACTTACGAAGATAACCGTGCGGTCTGCCGCAGATTTTGCAACGATTGTACTTACGAGTCGAGAATTTCGGTTCCTTACTCCACTTTTCAATCAAAGCCTTCTTAGCCATTTGATAATCACATCCTTAAGCGTTCGCGAACGGCATACCCATCAGCGCGAGGAATTCACGAGCCTCTTCGTCAGTCTTAGCCGTCGTTACAACGATGATGTCCATGCCGCGAATCTTATCAATCTTGTCGTATTCGATTTCGGGGAAGATAAGTTGCTCTTTGACGCCGACAGCGTAATTGCCGCGCCCGTCGAAAGCCTTCCTGCTGACTCCGCGAAAGTCACGAACACGCGGCAAAGCAATGTTCATAAACTTATCGAGGAATTCATACATGCGGCGACCGCGCAGAGTAACTTTGCAACCGATAGCCATTCCCTTACGAAGTTTCCAAGCGGCGAGGGATTTTCTTGCGCGAGTGATAACGGGTTTCTGCCCCGCGATTGTCGTCAAATCCGCGATAGCCGATTCGAGAACTTTTGCATTGCCGACCGCGTCGCCGACCGCCATATTGATGACGATTTTTTCAAGCTTGGGCACCTGCATAACGTTCTTGTAGGAAAATTTCTGCGTCATCGCGCCGATAACTTCATTCTTGTACTTCTCTAAAAGTCTGCTCACAATTCCACCTCCTTATTCGATGACTTCGCCGCACTTTTTGCAGACGCGGGAATTTTTGCCGTTTACTTCCTTATGTCCGATACGCGTGGGCTTATTGCAAGCGGGACAAACGAGTTGAACTTTGCAGACGTGCATGGGCATTTCCTTAGTAATGATGCCGCCCTGCGGAACTTTGAGGCTCGGCTTGCTGTGGCGTTTAACTTTGTTAATACCTTCGACGATAACTTTGCCCGCCTTCGGCATCGCGGTAATGATTTTGCCCTGCTTGCCCTTATCTTTACCGGAAAGGACGACAACCGTATCGCCCTTTTTGACATGCAGTTTAATCAGTGACAACTCGGCACCTCCTTTCCATTACAAAACTTCGGGCGCGAGTGAAATAATCTTCATGAAATCTTTTTCGCGGAGTTCGCGAGCCACCGGTCCGAAAATACGAGTGCCGCGAGGAGTTTTATCTTCTTTGATGATGACGGCGGCGTTTTCGTCGAAACGGATATAGGAACCGTCGGGGCGGCGCAAGCCTTTCTTACTGCGGACGACAACAGCTTTGACAACGTCGCCTTTTTTGACTTGCCCGCCGGGCGTAGCCGATTTGACGGAAGCAACGATGATGTCGCCGATATTGGCGTAGCGACGGAAGGAGCCGCCGAGCACGCGAATGCACATAATTTCTTTGGCACCGGTGTTATCGCCGACGTTCAATCTGCTTTGTTGCTGAATCACGATTTAACCTCCTTCCGATTATTTAGCCTTTTCAACGATTTGAACGAGTCTCCAACGTTTTTCTTTGGACAGCGGGCGAGTTTCCATGATTGAAACTTTATCGCCGACTTGAGCCTCGTTGTTTTCGTCATGAGCTTTGAACTTAACCGTGCGCTTGACGGATTTTTTATAAAGCTTGTGTTGAATGAGCTCTTCAATCGCGACGACGATAGTCTTATCCATTTTATTGGAAACGACTTTGCCGACGCGAACTTTGCGCTCGTTGCGTTTAATTTGTTCGCTCACGTTATCGCCTCCTATTGTCTGATATTGAGTTCGCGTTCGCGCTGGATAGTTTTGATTTGCGCGATGGAACGTTTCAACTCGCGGAGACGCATAGGATTTTCGAGCTGACCAGTAGCATGTTGAAAGCGGAGGTTAAAAAGTTCTTCCTTGAGCGATTTAATTTTTTCGAGCTGTTCATCGGGCGACATATCGCGAATTTCATTAACCTTCATGAGCTTCACCGCCTTCTTTAGCTTCGGCTTGAGCCTCAGCCGCGTGTTCCTGTTCATAAGCCGCGTGAGCTGCCTTCTTAGCGTCGGCGAGGGTTTCATTCACAACGGGAACATACACATCGCCTTGATGATCGCTGACGATAAATTTAGTTTTAATCGGGAGCTTATGACCGGCGAGACGCATTGCTTCAGCGGCGATTTCTTTTGGAACGCCAGCCATTTCAAACAGCACACGACCGGGTTTAACGACTGCTACCCAATATTCCGGCGAACCTTTGCCGCTACCCATACGAGTTTCAGCAGGCTTTGCAGTGACGGGCTTATCGGGGAAAATTTTTATCCAAACTTGACCGCCACGACGAATGTAACGCGTCATTGCGATACGAGCCGCTTCAATTTGACGATTGGTTATCCAAGCAGGCTCCAACGCTACAAGACCGTATTGACCGTGAGCGATTGTATTGCCGCGATTAGCTTTGCCCTTCATGCGACCGCGAAATTGCTTGCGGTACTTTGTTCTCTTCGGAATTAACATCAAGCGTCACTCCCTTCGGGCTTGCGAGCTTTGTCCTTTTTATCGGGGAGAATTTCGCCTTTGAAAATCCAAACCTTGATGCCGATGCGCCCGTAAGTCGTATTAGCTTCCGCGAAACCGTAATCAATATCTGCGCGGAGCGTGTGCAACGGAATTGAACCCTCGCGATAAGATTCACTGCGAGCAATTTCCGCGCCGCCTAAGCGACCACTGCAAGCGATTTTAATACCCTTAGCACCGAGACGCATTGTCCTGCCGACGGATTGTTTCATAGCGCGACGGAATGCGATACGGCGTTCCAACTGCGACGCGATATTTTCTGCGACGAGCAACGCATCCAAATCGGGCTGACGAATTTCCATGATGTTAATGTCGACGCGTTTATCCGAGAGCTTCTTGAGTTTATTTTTGATGTCCTCAATGCCCGCGCCGCCGCGTCCGATTACCATGCCGGGTTTAGCCGTGTGAATTGTAAGTTTAAGGCGTTTTTCCGAGCGTTCAATCTCAACGCGTGAGACGCCCGCCGACGCCAGTTGCTTATCGGTTTTGATCGCTTTGCGGATTTTGATGTCTTCGTGAAGATTCGTTGCGAAGTCTTTATCTGCGTACCATTTCGCGTCCCACGTCTTGACTATGCCGAGACGTATTCCGTGCGGATGTACCTTCTGACCCAAACCGTTTCCCTCCTTCTTTAAGATTCTGCCTTTTCGCTGACGACAACCGTTATGTGCGAGGTGTGCTTAAGAATGCTGAACGCTTGCCCTCTGGAGCGCGGATGATACCTCTTGATTGTAGGTCCGCCGTCAACAAAACATGTCGAGACGAAAAGTTTATCGGCATCCATATCGAAATTATTTTCGGCGTTAGCGACGGCACTTTTGAGGACTTTTTGAATGAGTGTCGCGCCGCGTTTGGGCGTGAACTTTAAAATCGCGAAGGCATCCGCAACGTCTTTGCCGCGAATCAAATCCATGACGATACGAACTTTGCGCGGCGCAATTCTTACATACTTGGCTATTGCTTTAGCTTCTTTGACTTCTGCCACGTGAGCCCCTCCTTCCTGCGAAGTTATAAAAAATTATTTCAAAGACATCTTACGTTCTTCGCCCGCGTGACCTTTGAACGTGCGAGTCGGAGCGAATTCGCCGAGCTTATGCCCGACCATATCTTCCGTAACATAAACCGGAACATGTTTGCGCCCGTCGTGAACGGCGATTGTATGTCCGACGAATGCAGGAAGAATTGTTGAACTGCGCGACCAAGTGCGGATAACTTTTTTATCGTTAGCGGCGTTGAGAGCCTCGACTTTAGCCAAAAGTTTTTCCTGTACGAATGGTCCTTTCTTAACAGACCTTGACAAAATTATTTCCTCCCTTCGCCGAGATTATTTACGACGACGAACGATAAGCTTATCGGAAGCTTTCTTCTTACGAGTCTTGGCACCCATAGCGCATTTGCCCCACTTGGTGACAGGGTGTTTACGACCGACGGGCGAACGTCCTTCACCACCGCCGTGCGGATGGTCTACAGGGTTCATGGCGACGCCGCGATTCTCCGGTCTCTTGCCGAGCCAACGATTACGTCCGGCTTTACCAATCGTGATATTCTCGTGATCAAGGTTGCCGACTTGTCCGATAGTTGCGCGGCAGTTGATGTGAATCTTGCGAACTTCGCCGGAAGGCATTCTGATTGTTGCGTAGTTGCCCTCTTTAGCCATGAGTTGAGCGGCGGCTCCTGCACTGCGAACGAGTTGTCCGCCCTTGCCAATTTTCATTTCGATGTTATGAATCAGCGTTCCGACGGGGATATTTTTAAGCGGCAGAGCGTTGCCGGTTTTGATGTCAGCTTCCGCGCCCGATTCGACTTTGTCACCGACTTTTAAACCGTTCGGAGCGATGATGTAACGTTTCTCGCCGTCGACGTAATGGAGCAACGCGATACGTGAACTGCGGTTAGGATCGTATTCAATCGTAGCGACTTTGGCGGGGATACCGTCTTTGTTACGTTTGAAGTCGATGATACGATAGCGACGTTTATGACCGCCACCTTGATGACGCACCGTCAATTTACCTTGCTGATTTCTGCCGCCGTGTTTTTTAAGCGGAGCAAGCAAAGATTTTTCGGGCTTATCGGTCGTGATTTCCTCGAACGTCGAAACTGTCATGTGACGGCGTCCGGGAGTGTACGGCTTGAAAGATTTAATTCCCACTTACGTTTTACCTCCTTTGTTCAAAATTTTTCAGGGCGTGAAGAATTCGATAGTCTCGCCCGCCGCCAACTTGACGATAGCTTTTTTATAGCTGTTAGTCTTGCCGACTGTGCGCCCGCGACGTTTAGTTTTGCCCTTGACGTTAATCGTGTTTACCGATTCAACTGTCTTATCGAAAATTTCTTTGACAGCCTGCGCGATTTGGATTTTGTTGGCGCGTTTGTCGACGATAAAAACGAACTTGCCTTGTTGCATTAAATCCGTCGCGTGCTCGGTAATGAGCGGGCGAATCAAAATGTCTCTGGCTTCCATCAGATATACACCTCCTCAATTTTGGCGACTGCGTCTTTAGTGAGGAAGAGTTTATCGCTGTTGAGAATGTCGTAGACGTTGAGTTGAAGCGCGGCGATTGCCTTAGCGTTCTGCAGATTGTTAGAGGAGCGCGTTACGTTATCGATAAGCTCCGCCGTGATGAACAACGATTTGCAAGCGTCGACGCCGAACGTTTTTTGGAACTCGACAAACTTTTTAGTCTTAGGCTCGTCGAAGTTGAGATTATCGAGGACGATTAAATTGCCGCCCTTAACTTTGTCGGTGAGTACGCACTTCAACGCGAGGCGACGCTGTTTGCGAGGCATTGTGAAAGCATAATCGCGAGGATGCGGTCCGAAGATTGTACCGCCGCCACGCCAAAGCGGACTTCTGCGCGAACCTGCGCGGGCTCTGCCTGTACCTTTTTGACGCCAAGGCTTTTTGCCGCCGCCGCGAACATCTGCGCGGGTTTTAGTATTGTGCGTGCCGAGTCTCCACGAAGCCATTTGCATAACAACAGCCTGATGCACGAGCCCTTCGTTAATCTCGACGCCGAAAATTTCTTCGCTAAGTTCAAGGTCGCCGACTTTGTTGTTCGTCATATCATAAACTGCTACAGTTGGCATGTTCTAAATTCCTCCTTTCGATTATTTTTTGTGAACCTTATTAGGCTTGACGGTCTCGCGAACGATGACGAGCCCTTTCTTCGGACCGGGTATCGCGCCTTTGATGAGGAGCAAATTTCTGTCTGCGTCGACTTTAACAACCGTCAAACGTTGAATCGTCGTGCGAACGCCGCCCATACGTCCGGGCAATCTCTTACCTTTGATAACGCGACCGCCGGGACCGGAAAGCATTGCGCCTGTTGAACCCGGCTCGCGATGAGATTTGGAACCATGCCCCATAGGACCGCGTGCGAAGTTGTGACGTTTGATTGAGCCTGCGAAACCTTTGCCTTTCGACGTGCCGATAACGTCAACGAGTTCACCTGCCGCGAAAATGTCTACGCCGATAACGTCGCCAATTTTGTATTCGGACTCCGCCGCCAAACGTACTTCGCGGATAAATTTCACGGGCTTAACGCCTGCCTTCTTGAATTGTCCCATATCGGGCTTATTAACTTTGTTCTCTTTAATTTCGCCGAAACCGAGCTGAACTGCGCAGTAGCCGTCCGTGTCAACAGTTTTATTGCGAATAACGATGTTCTTGCCCGTCTCGACAACCGTTACGGGAATGACGCGCCCTTCCTCCGTGAAAATTTGCGTCATGCCGAGTTTAATTCCTAAGATTGTTTTTGCCAATGTCTACACCTCCTCAGACCTTAATCTCGATGTCAACACCGGCGGGCAAATCCAACCGCATGAGCGCATCAACGGTTTTATGCGTCGGCTGGATTATGTCAATAAGGCGTTTGTGCGTGCGCATTTCAAACTGTTCACGCGAATCCTTGTTGACGTGCGGCGAGCGGAGAATCGTGTAGATATTTTTTTCGGTCGGCAACGGGATTGGTCCCGAAACGCCTGCGCCGGTTTTCTTGGCAGTCTCCACGATTTTTGCCGCGCTCTGGTCTAACGACTTGTGATCGTAAGCCTTGAGACGAATGCGAATCTTTTGTTGCTTTGCCAAAACAATTCCTCCTTAGTCGAGAATCTGAGTTCCCAACGTTGCTCCGCGACAGTTCCCTTGACAGCTCGGAAATTTTCTGCCTAGCAATCTGCCGTGTCAAAGCTTTGAATCAGCAACGACGGTCGGCAATCAGTTTTTGGGCTGACTACCGACCGCCTCACCGATTTATTTACTGAGTGTCAAAAATTTTTTACGCTTCAAGAATCTCGATAACACGTCCCGAACCTACAGTGTGACCGCCTTCACGGATAGCGAAGAGCAAGCCTTTTTCGATAGCAATCGGGGTGATAAGTTCGACTGTCATTTCAATGTGGTCGCCGGGCATGCACATTTCAGCCGCATTGCCGTTAGTGTCCTTGAGGTCGCTGACTACGCCCGTAACGTCGGTTGTGCGGAAGTAGAATTGCGGGCGATAGTTCGCGAAGAACGGAGTATGACGTCCGCCTTCATCTTTGGTAAGGACGTAAACTTGAGCTTTGAATTTCGTATGCGGATGAATCGAGCCGGGTTTCGCAATAACTTGACCGCGTTCAATTTCTTTACGGTCGACGCCGCGCAGAAGAACACCAACGTTATCGCCAGCAACCGCGCTGTCGAGGAGCTTACGGAACATTTCAATACCGGTGGCAACAGTTTTGCGAGGTTCGTCGCGGAGACCGACGATCTCAACCGGCTCATTGAGTTTCAACATACCGCGTTCAACACGACCGGTAGCAACGGTGCCGCGTCCGGTAATCGTGAATACGTCTTCAACCGGCATAAGGAACGGCTTATCGGTGTCACGCGCAGGAGTCGGAATGTATTCGTCAACAGCGTCGAGGAGCTTAAGGATATTTTTCTTTTGCTCTTCGTCGCCTTCAAGAGCTAACAGAGCCGAGCCCGCGATAACAGGAATATCATCCCCGGGGAATTCGTACTTGCTGAGGAGTTCGCGGACTTCCATCTCGACGAGTTCAAGGAGTTCTTCGTCGTCGACTTGGTCAACTTTGTTAAGGAAAACAACGATAGCCGGAACACCGACTTGGCGGGCAAGCAAGATATGTTCGCGAGTCTGAGGCATAGG
The DNA here is from genome assembly GCA_905234235.1 of uncultured Selenomonadaceae bacterium. Classification (GTDB taxonomy): domain Bacteria; phylum Bacillota; class Negativicutes; order Selenomonadales; family Selenomonadaceae; genus Quinella. The sequence goes on along the minus strand of CAJOHN010000003.1, from coordinate 80,324 downwards.
ACCATCAGAAGCCGCAACAACGAGAATCGCGCCGTCCATCTGCGCGGCACCGGTGATCATGTTCTTGATATAGTCAGCGTGACCCGGGCAGTCGACGTGAGCATAGTGGCGTTTTTCAGTCTCGTACTCAACGTGCGCAGTGTTAATCGTAATGCCGCGTTCGCGTTCTTCCGGAGCCTTGTCAATGTTCTCGTAGGATTCATATTTAGCGAAACCTTTTTCCGAGAGAATCTTGGTGATTTGCCGTGATCGATATGTCCGATAGTACCAATGTTTACGTGGGGTTTACTGCGGTCAAATTTCTGTTTTGCCATTTAAATGAACACTCCTTAGTTCTTAAAAAAATTATCTTAAAGCTTTGAGCCGTTAATCAATCGGCTCGCCTCTGTATCTCGCAACAATCACATCAGAAATATTTTTCGGGACTTCGTCGTAGTAGGCAACTTCCATTGAGTAATCGCCGCGCCCTTGAGTTTTTGAGCGTAAGTCCGTCGCATACCCGAACATCTCTGACAGCGGAACGAATGCATGAATTATTTGCAGATTATTACGCGGTTCCATGCCGTCAATCTTCCCGCGCCGCGAATTCAAATCGCCGATAACGTCGCCCATGTAATCTTCGGGAACTGTAACCTCAACTTTGACGTAAGGCTCAAGTAACACGGGTTTAGCCTTTTCAGCCGCCGCCTTGAATGCCAACGAACCTGCAATTTTGAACGCCGCCTCGCTGCTGTCGACTTCGTGGAAACTGCCGTCGTAAACTGTCGCTTTGATGTCAACCATCGGGAAGCCCGCGAGTACGCCATTTTCCATAGCCTGTTTGACGCCCGCCTCAATCGGGTTGATGTATTCCTTTGGAATGACGCCGCCAATAATTTTATTTTCAAAGACGAAGCCCGCGCCGGTCTCGTTAGGCTCAATTTCAAGCCAACAGTGACCGTATTGCCCGTGCCCGCCGGTTTGACGAATGAATTTGCCTTCGCCCTTCTGAGTTTTGCGGATTGTCTCGCGGTAAGCAACTTGCGGCTCGCCAACTTTGCAGTCAACTTTGAACTCGTCCAACATGCGGTCGACGATAATTTGCAAATGAAGTTCGCCCATGCCCGAAATTATAACTTGTCCGGTTTCGGCGTCGGTGTGAACTTTGAAAGTCGGATCTTCCTCCGCCAACTTTTGCAACGCGATACCCATTTTATCTTGATCATTTTTAGTCGCGGGTTCGACGGCAACCGATATAACAGGTTCGGGGAATTGCATCGACTCAAGGATAATCGGAGCTTTATCGTCGCAGAGAGTATCGCCCGTCGTCGTGTCCCTTAAGCCGACAACCGCCGCAATGTCGCCGCTGTAAAGAAAGTCGATTTCCTTACGATTATTGGCGTGCATTTGCAGGAGCCGCCCGATACGTTCCTTCTTGCCCTTAGTTGAATTGTAGACGTAGGAGCCGCTCTTTAAAACTCCGGAATAAACTCTGACGAACGCGAGCTTACCGACAAACGGGTCAGTCATAATTTTGAACGCCAACGCGGCAAAAGGTTCATCGTCGCTTGCGGGGCGATTATCTTCAGTACCGTCGGGCTTAATGCCTTCAATCGGCGGAATATCCGTCGGCGCGGGCATATAATCAACAATCGCATCGAGCAACGGTTGAACGCCGCGATTTCTGTAAGACGTGCCGCAGGTTACGGGCGTCATTGTACAGTTGATAACCGCCTTGCGAATCACAGATTTTATCTCGTCGATTGTAACTTCCTCGCCGCCAAGATATTTCTCCATGAAGTCATCATCTTGTTCCGCGCAGGCTTCCAAAAGTTTATCGCGATAATCTTCCGCCGTATCCAACATGTCGTCGGGGATTTCGACTTCCTTTGAAACCTTGCCCAAATCGTCTTCGTAAACAACCGCTTCCATCTTGACGAGGTCGATAATCCCTTGAAAATTATCTTCCGCGCCGATCGGCAGCTGAATCGCTACGGCGTTGGTATGGAGACGGTCGCGCATCATCTGGATAACGTGATAAAAATCCGCGCCCGTGATGTCCATTTTATTAACGTAAGCCATACGCGGGACGTTGTAACGTTCAGCTTGCCGCCAAACCGTTTCCGTCTGTGGCTCGACGCCGCCGCGTGCCGTTAAAATCGCAAGTGCGCCGTCTAAAACTCTCAAAGATCTTTCGACTTCGACCGTAAAATCAACATGTCCGGGCGTGTCGATAATATTTATTCGGTGATTTTTCCAGTAGCAGGCGTAATGCCGCGTTCCTGTTCCTGCTTCATCCAGTCCATAGTCGCCGCGCCTTCGTGGACTTCGCCGAGCTTGTGATTGACACCCGTATAAAACAAAATTCGCTCAGTCGTAGTCGTCTTGCCGGCGTCTATGTGCGCCATGATACCAATGTTGCGAGTTTTTTCTAGTGAAAACTCTCTTGACACTGAATTTGCTCCTTACCAGCGATAGTGCGCGAAAGCCTTATTCGCCTCCGCCATCTTATGGGTGTCTTCCTTCTTTTTAACAGATGCGCCGGCGTTGTTTGCTGCGTCCATGAGTTCGCCGGAAAGTCTGGCGTCCATAGTTTTTTCGCCGCGCAGTCTGGCATAATTAACGAGCCAACGGATTCCGAGCGTTTGACGACGGTCGGGGCGGACTTCGACGGGAACTTGATAGTTGGCACCGCCGACGCGACGCGCTCTGACTTCCAGAACCGGCATAACATTCTTAAGTGCCGTCTCGAAAACTTCTAACGGATCTTTGCCTGTTTTTTCTTTGATGGTCTCGAAGGCGTCATACACCACGCGTTGAGCTACACTTTTTTTGCCGCTAAGCATGACTTTATTTATGAACTTCGCAACCGTCTTGGAATGGTAAACAGGATCCGGCAGAACGTCTCGTTTAGGCACAGCACCTTTTCTTGGCATTGCTGCTCCTCCTTACGAATTATTTCTTCTTGGCTTTAGCTTTTTTCGCGCCGTACTTGGAACGCGCTTGTTTGCGATCTTGAACGCCGGCGGTATCGAGGGAGCCGCGAATAATATGATAGCGAACACCCGGCAAATCCTTAACGCGACCGCCACGAATTAAAACAACGCTATGTTCCTGCAGATTATGCCCGATTCCTGGGATATAAGCAGTGACTTCAATAGCGTTGGTCAAGCGGACACGCGCAACTTTACGAAGTGCCGAATTCGGTTTCTTGGGCGTCGTCGTGTATACGCGAGTGCACACGCCTCGTTTTTGCGGGCACTCCTTCAGAGCCGGAGCCGTTGATTTTTCCTCCAACATCTGACGACCTTTCCTTACTAACTGATTTATGGTCGGCATGCGCCCACCTCCTTCCAAAATTTTCATGCCTCTTCTAAAAAGCGGCGTAATATTATCATTGGCAAAAATGGCTGTCAAGCGCGCCATTACGCCACCTTTAAAAGCAACTAATCTCATTGGATTAAATTTGTGCGCAGGCGGATAAATGGCGTCACAACAACATTTTTACTAACGAGCCTCTTTTACTCTTTAACCGTCAAAATGCCCCTCCACTCCTTCGAAATTCTTTGTCGAATGATATTTTCTTCCCGCGCTGAGGCGTTTGTCAATAAAGCTAAGAAGTTATCTTGCCCGCGTTGTGTTACGCAATCGCTCCGCCGCAAATTTTTTATCAACACATTCATAAAATCCTCGCACGACTTATCATCAGCCGTCGCAAGCGTGAAATCTAATAATTTTATTTCTCCGTGCGTTTCCTCGTTCAGACGTTCCATAAATCTATAAATCGCTTGGAATTTTTCAAAGTCAACAAAATACGCGCCCGCCTCTTTAGTGCGCTCGCTCAATATCATTTTAGTTTTGGAAAGATTTTTTTTCTCAGAGGTATCAGAATTGCCCTCGCTGAAAAATGCGCAATCGTGTTTGTTGCCGTGTTTAACTTTGTAAAGAGCTTTGTCCGCCTTGTTCGTCAACGCCGCGAAGTCTCTGCCCTCATTGGGAACAAAAACCGCTCCCGCTGATGTCCCCAACGGAATCGTCATATCTTTGCCCATGAAATTTTTCGCGCTGATTAGTAACTGGTTATTGAGGAAACGAACCTTGTTGAAAATGGTTTTATCGTCGTGAACATTTTGGCAGAAGATAAGAAACTCATCGCCGCCGACGCGCCCCGCCAAATCCGTCGAACGAATTATCCCCTTAATAAGCTCCGCAAACCGAATCAAAATTTTATCGCCCATCGCGTGCCCGTATAAATCATTGACGAGTTTAAAATTATCCAAGTCAAGAATCATCAAAACGCCTTGACTCGCCGCGCAGAGTTTTGCAATTTCGCGTTGCGCGGCAGTTTTATTAAGCAGTCCCGTCATCATGTCTAAGCTAGCCGCTTCCGTTAAGTCTTGTATCTTATCAACTTGCTCCAAAATTTTTTTCACGCGTTGAAGTAAAACGTCAGCTTTCAACGGCTTGCGAATATAATCCGCCGCACCAAGTTCAAAGCCTTTGCTCTCCGATTCATCGCTCTCGTCTGAAGTCATAAACATTATCGGAACCGGCTCCGAACTTTTTTCCTGTAAAATTCTGTGCAACTCGTAGCCGTCAATGCCCGGCATCAGCAAATCCGATAAAACTAAATCGGGCTTTTTGCTTTTGAAAAGTTCTATCGCCTCCGCACCGGATGCCGCGCAGATTATCTCGTATTCTCTCGATAAAATTTTCGACGCAATTTTAAGCATGATTCGTTCGTCGTCAACGATTAAAATTTTCTGCATTACTTAGCCCCCAACCAATTACCCAATTCCTCGCGAACTTTTTTATACATCGCCATCAAAGCCGCGTGATTCTCCTTAAGCTCCTCAAATTTTCCGTCGCGCGCGGCAAATTCTTGCGCCTTAGCCTTTTCACTGAGTTCAACCGCCCCGATAACCAACGCCGTACTTTTTAACGCGTGCACCGCTATCCGATAATTCTTGAAATCCTCCGCCGCCAACGCCGCACCAAGCTCTGCAGTTTTGTCGCTCGATACAAATTCCTCCGCCATCTCCGCGAAAAATTCCTCGCTGTCCATGCAATTTGCTAACGCTGCTGCCATATCGATTGACGGCAATTTTTTATCCGCAACCTGCGCGGACGTTGAAATTTTTTCCGGCTCAGAAATTTTTTCGTCGTCGCAGAGAAGAACATCGGGCGGCAAGAACTTCGCCAAAATGCCTTCCAAATCGTTTACGTCAATCGGCTTGCTCAAATAATCGTCGAAGCCCCAAGCAAGATATTTCTCCCGCGCGCCGCTTATCGCGTTGGCTGTCAACACAACAATTTTCGTCTCGGCGGGCAAGTTCATTTTCTTAAGACGTTTCAGAGTCTCAACGCCGTCCATTTCCGGCATCATGTGATCAAGAAAAATTATGTGGTAAAAATATTTCTCCGCGAGCTGTAAACATTTCTCGCCGCTGTCGGCAAGGTCGGGGACAATTAGATTTCTTTTCAGCAAGCCGTTGATAACTTTCAAGTTCATGCTTGTATCGTCGACTGCTAAAACTCTCGCACGCGGAGCCTTGATAAAATCCTCCGTTTCGACGCGTTTAAATTTGCGTTCCGAATGATGCTCGCCGTAAATTCCAACGGGCGTCCTATCAATAATTTTCTGCGACAGCTTAAATGAAAACGTCGAACCCTTGCCGTAAACGCTCTCAATTTCAAGCTTACTTCTCATCATGCGCAGAAGTTCTTTAACTATCGATATGCCGAGCCCCGTGCCCTCAATATTTTTATTCTTGGTTTCGTCCAAGCGGATAAAAGACTCGGAAAGTTTTTCAATATCCTCCTGCCGAATTCCTATGCCCGTATCCGCAACCGCAACATGAAGAACTAAATTATCGTCGTCAATAAACTCGCCGCGCATCGTCAGCGTAATCGTGCCCTGCTTTGTGTACTTAACCGCGTTCGTCAATATGTTCGTGATAACCTGCTTAATGCGCATGTCGTCGCCGAATAAACTGCGCGGAAGATTCGGATCAACCTTAGTTATCAGCGAAAGCTTCTTTTTATTGGCGCGCTCGTAAATCATATTAACAAGGTCGTCAATCATGTTAAGCGTCTCGTAACGCACGGGGATAATCTCCATCTTGCCGTCTTCAATCTTGCTGAAATCTAAAATGGAATTGATAAGGTTTAGGAGCGTCCTACCGGCGGCGGAAATATTTTCGGCGTATTCGCGGATGTCTTTATCGTTCGATTCGCGGAGAATCATTTCGTTCATTCCGATAACCGCATTAATCGGCGTCCTAATCTCGTGGCTCATCTGCGCTAAGAATTGCGATTTGGCTTGCCCCGCGTTCATGGCAGTTTTAGCGGCGTCTTTTAATTTTTTCTGAACTTCGGTCTGCCAACGCAACAGCTGATTGATAAGCGTGATGACAAGTCCGACGCAAACTAAATAAATAACGATAAAACTGGCGGCGAAGGCAAGCACTTGCCCGTAAGTATCCTGCCAGCTGTTGGCGACGACAACGGTAAAGCCCGACTGCTTATTTTTCTTGGCGACGCAAGTCATGTAGTTCCCACGAAAATCTTTAAGCCAAAAATCTTTGCTGGAGTTGTAAACTTCCTTGTATTCGGTGGAGCAAATGGTTGTCATTTTATCTTTGCTCATTTGGTACCGGAAATTCGGATGGTTAAGAATTTGCCCCTTCTTATCAACAAGAAATGCATAGTTATCGCCGGCATAACTCGCGTCCAGAATTTGAATCAGCCGGTCGAGATAAAAATCAATCCCGAAAATCCCTAAAAACTCGCCGCTCCTGCTGTAAACAATTTTAGCGATAGTCACACAGTAATTGCCCGTGCGCGAATCAATGTAAGGCGTCGACACGGTAAAGCTGTCATGGGAATTATCAGCACCTTCAGTTTCAATGTACCAAGGACGCAACTCAACGTGCCAAGTAGGGTCGGAAGACTCCCAACCGTTGTTCATGATAAGCGGGTGTTCCTTATCAGGATTAGCCATATAGCAGGCGGAAATTTCGGGATAATTTTTAGCTATGTCGTCCAAAAATTTCACTGCGGAAGGATAATCGTCCATAAATTCGGGGTGCTCGCTGATAAAATTCGTGAACATGCTAAGTACAACTTTCTGCTCATTAATCCAATTCGATAGGCGGTGCTCATAAACTTCAACCTCGCGAGTCATTTTAGTATCGCCCCAACCAATATTTGTATAAATCGAAATGCCGATACAGAAAATCAGCGCGACGGTTAAAACGAGAATAATTCTTTGGCGGGCGGTTTTGCTTACTTTGGACAAGTGGAGATTTTTATCGGCGCGTTTCTCGAGAACTTTTTCATTGACAGTAACGATATTTGAAAACGAAAACAGATTGTTAAGCATATCGGAGAGCTTGAGAGCGGCTTCGCGAACCTGCGCGGCGGCTTCGGTAGGATTTTCATCGCCGCCTATTGCTCCGACGTTCGACAGCTTTAAAATTTTTTGTAGCGGGGCGTGTAATTCTTTTGAAAGCCCTTGCAAAAATTCTTCCTTAGCGTTCAAAGCTTTTTGCGCCTGCAGACGATTTTTCATGCTTCTGAAGTAGTAGAAGACGATTACCAAAATCATCAAAATGTTGACGGCGGAATTTATTAAAAGGTGGCGATAATCCTCCCGATAAAGCGCGTTGTCGTCCACGCTCAAAATCATATGCCAACCGGTTTTTGTCTCGCTGGAAAAAACTGTATTCGACCGCCCGTTAATTTTAGTTTGAAAACTTTCGTGAGGCGGCGTGATTAAAACGGTGTCAAGTACTTTTTGATGTTCGGGCATCCTCTGAGAGAGCGTGCGCCCAATGTGATCTTCATTCCCGCAACCGATAATCAGACCTTCCTTAGTGACGATTAACGCGGTGCGGTTTGTATCGGTGTCCAATTTGCTGATAGATTGTTGAGCGGAAGAAAAATTAAAATCGAGTGCGACGACGGTATTTTTATCGGAAAGCATAAGCGACACGGTAAAGCAAAGCCCGTGCCCTGCCGCGTCGACGTAAGGCTCGGTTATGTAAATTTTGCCGGGATTCTGTGCGGCTCCCTTATACCAATCGCGTTCGGTTGCGTCGTAATCGTCAGGCATGTTCGGGAAATCGGGAATAACCGTCCACTCGCGGCAGGCAATGTAGACGTTAAAGCATTCGCCGTTCGATAAAAGTTTTTGCTCGCGCTGTTCATGTTCAAAAAATTTTTCAATCGTATCGACAGTCGCGCCCGAAGAAAGTAATCGTTCAGCACGAACCGCCTCCCGTAAAGTCATTCGTTCGGCGTTATCAATACTGCCCTGCAAATCGCTACGTATAATTTCCAGTTGCATTTGACCAAGCTTTTCAGTCTGTTCAGCCGTCATGTTGAAAATAAATATGATGTTGAGAGCGACGATTAAAATAAAAGTTCCGGTTATCGCGGCTATCGTAAGGAAATCTGAAAGCTTGCCCGTCCCAAGAATTTGCCATTCGTCCTTAATCCCAAGCATGAAACTTCTCCCCGTGAAAATTTTTTAATTGAATTCGCCTTAACGCCGCTATTTTCCTTGCCTAAAAAAAAATCTTTTGTTACAATCGACACGTAAAAATCACAGTTTGTTAGGGGGAAATTTTATGGCAAAAGAACACATCGGGCTGGTAGCAAAGGATGGATGGCTTGAACCTTACGAAGATGCAATTCGCGGGCGTCATGACCATGCACTCTGGAAAATTTCTCAGCTCACGCAAAACGGCAAGCGTACTCTCTCGGACTTCGCGACGGGGCATTTGTACTTCGGACTCCATAAGACCGGTTACGGCTGGGTTTTCCGCGAATGGGCTCCCAATGCGGCGGACATCTGGTTAATCGGCGACTTCAACGGCTGGCAGAAGGACGAGGCTTATCGTTGCAAAAAACTCGAAGGCGGCAACTGGGAACTTAAACTTTCCGAACATCAGCTTAAACACGGCGACCTCTACAAAATGTTGGTGCGTTGGGATGGCGGCGAGGGCGAACGTATTCCCGCGTGGTGTCAGCGCGTCGTTCAAGATGACAAAACTAAAATTTTCTCCGCGCAGGTTTGGAATCCGCCGCAACCGCACGTTTGGCACGACGAAGGTTTTACAATCGATACCAATCCGCTCCTTATTTACGAGTGTCACGTCGGCATGGGGCAGGACGCCGAGAAAGTCGGAACTTATACCGAGTTCAAGGAAAATGTTTTGCCGCGCGTCAAGCAAGCAGGTTACAACGCAATTCAAGTCATGGCGATTCAAGAGCACCCCTACTACGGCAGCTTTGGTTATCACGTCAGCAGTTTCTTCGCGCCTTCAAGTCGTTGCGGCACTCCCGACGAACTCAAGGATATGATTGACGCCGCGCATCAAATGGGTATCGGTGTAATTATGGACATCGTGCACAGCCACGCCGTTAAGAATGAAATTGAAGGCTTAGGTAACCTCGCGGGCGATCCGAATCAATTTTTCTATCCCGGCGACCGTCACGAACACCCCGCTTGGGACAGCCTCTGCTTCGATTACGGCAAAGATGACGTACTCCATTTCCTGCTCAGTAACTGCAAATATTGGCTAGAAGAATATCATTTCGACGGCTTCCGCTTCGACGGCATAACTTCCATGCTTTATTACAGTCACGGACTCGGCGAGGCTTTTTGCGGCTACGGCGATTACTTCAACGGGCACCAAGACGACAACGCCATTTGCTATTTGATGTTGGCTAACAAGATGATTCACGAAGTTAAGCCCAACGCAGTCACGATAGCTGAAGACGTTAGCGGCATGCCCGGACTTGCCAGCAAATTTGAAGACGGCGGCTTCGGCTTTGATTATCGCCTCGCTATGAACGTTCCCGATTATTGGATTAAAATGATTAAAGAAAAACGCGACGAGGATTGGAAACCGTCAAGCATTTTCTGGGAATTGACTAATCGCCGCGCAGATGAGAAAACCGTTTCCTACGCCGAAAGCCACGACCAAGCACTCGTCGGCGACAAAACGATTATCTTCCGCCTGATTGATGCCGATATGTATTGGCACTTCCGCAAGGGCGACGAGAATGACGTTGCTAATCGCGGCATTGCGCTCCATAAGATGATTCGCCTTGCGACGTTGTCGACTATGAACGGCGGCTATCTGAACTTCATGGGCAACGAGTTCGGACATCCCGAATGGATTGACTTCCCGCGCGAGGGCAACGGTTGGAGTCACAAATACGCGCAACGTCAATGGCACCTCGCCGACGATAAAACTTTGTGCTATCACGAACTCGGCGACTTCGATAGGGCGATGATTTCTGTTATTAAAGCGGAGCCCGACTTTGCTAATTTGCCCGTCAGAGAAATTTGGCACGACGACGCTGACCAAGTCCTTGCTTATATGCGTGGGCGTTTGCTGTTCGTGTTTAACTTCTCGCCGACCAAATCTTTTGTCGATTATGGCTTCCTCGTTCCGAAGGGCGATTATGACGTTATGCTTAACACCGACGATAAAGCCTTCGGCGGCTTCGGTTTGACGAACGACACAATCCCGCACTACACCAACTACGACCCCGTTTACGACAGGCAGGATAAGGATTGGCTTAAGCTTTATATTCCTGCGCGGAGTGCTGTTGTTCTTTGGAAGAATTAAACTTAACGCGATAAAATTTTTGCCCGACTTCGGTCGGGATTTTTTTATGATAGCTTGAAAAGTTTTTAAACGTGTGATACTATTTGCGAGGTTAAAAAAGACAATTTTAATGGCAGGTTCGGTGTTTGGACGCGCCGACTCCCTATCCGTTAATAAACGCTACTTGTTAGACGAATGGAAGCCGCCTCGCGAGCGGCTTTCGTACCTCAATCGTTGAAGTACATAAGTAATGTCAAAACAGTTTGGATTAAGCTGAGCGTGAGCATCAACCAATCGAATTTGTTCATGACATCACCCCCTCTCTTTCGGAGAGGAAGCCGGTCACCTGCAACCTGCCGCAATCAATATATCATACGTTCATAAAACTTTCAATAAAAATCTTCCCTTCCGTGTGTTATAATCTGCGCGGGAGGGGATTTTTTATGAGTAAAGAAGCCGCTAAGATTTTTGCTGATGATTGGTATGAACGCGGCTACGAAAAGGGCGAAACTCAAAAATTCTGGCGCGCCCTCTTGAAAAAAGTTTTAGGCGTCGAGGAGCCCGACGATATTATTGATTTTGAAATTCCTGTGCCCAACGGTTTTATCGACGCGTACATTGCCAAGACAAAAGTTTTAATCGAACAGAAACGTTACGGCGAGGATTTGACTAAAAAATTTCTGCAGTCCGACGGAAAATTTCTCACGCCTTACGAACAGGCACAACGTTACGCACAAACTTTGGAGGAGCCGCCGCGTTGGATTGTCACATGTAACTTTGCCGAGTTCAGAATTTATAAGCCCGACCGCGACGAGCCAACTATTATCAAACTACGCGACCTGCGCTATCAATTTCCGCGCTTAAAATTTCTTATCGACGCGACTGCCGACGATTCTCCGCCCGAAGAAAAAATTTCCAAAGAGGCTCTTGAAGTTATCAGCAAGATTTATGACGCCTTCGCCAAAAATTATCAGCGCAATAAAATTTCCGATTACGAAGACGCGCTGAACAAAATTTGTACGCGGCTGGTCTTCTGCCTCTATGCCGGCGACGCTCATTTGTTCGACGCCAATCAATTCTTTAACTACCTGCAAAGTTTCAACGACGCCGAACGTAACGCCGCCCTCCAAAATCTTTTCGACGCGCTCAATACTCCGCTCGACGCCCGCGCAGATTTCGACGACGCGCTTAAAAATTTCCCTTACGTCAACGGCGGCTTATTCGATGAAAAAATTCCTCTGCCGACGTTCAATAAAAATATTGGCAACCCGACTGCCGCTATCGGTACGTTCAATGCGCGGAAAAAATTTTCTTGGCACGAGATTAGCCCGCCTGTCTTCGGCGCGATGTTTGAATCGACGTTCAGCAAGGAGAATCGCCAGCGCGAAAGCGGCATGTTTTATACGAGCGTCGACAATATCCACAAAGTTATCGACCCGCTGTTTATGGACGACCTGCGCGACGAATTTGAAATTGCCAAACGTAAACAGATTCGGAACCGCGCCGCCGCTCTGCTTGAACTTCAAGATAAAATTTCCAAGCTTAAATTCTTAGATCCGGCTTGCGGCTCAGGGAATTTTTTAACGGAAACTTATTTATCGTTGCGGCGATTGGAGAATGAAATTTTGGAAGAACTGCGCCCGCTGATTAAACTTCCAGATAATCCCGTCAGAGTTTCTATCAATCAGTTTTACGGGATAGAAATAAATTCGTTCGCGGTGGCGGTGGCGCAGACTGCTCTTTGGATAGCGGAAAATCAGATGTTGCAGGAGACGGAGGGCGCGCTCGGTAAAAACTTGCAAGCATTGCCGCTGAAAAGTTATGCCAATATCGTTAAGGCGAATGCATTGCGCGTCGCTTGGGCGGAAACTGATTTTATTGTCGGCAACCCGCCGTTTGTTGGGGCGCGTATGAAATCAGCCGAACAAACTCGCGACATTCAAAAAATATTCGACGGCTGGCGGAATCTCGGCAACTTGGATTATGTTACTTGCTGGTATAAAAAAGCCACCGACCTCATGAAAGGAAACGCTGTTCGCGCCGCCTTCGTCAGCACCAATTCTGTTTGTCAAGGCGACTCAATCGGCACGCTCTGGAAAAATCTTTTCGACCAAAAAATTCACATTGACTTTTGCCACAGAACTTTTAAATGGCTCAGCGACTCGGAGAATATGGCGCACGTTCATTGCGTAGTTGTCGGCTTCAGCTCCGCGCCCAATCCCAAGCCCAAGAAAATTTTCGATAACGGCAAAGTCACTGTCGCCGAAAACATTAACGCTTACCTCGTCGACGGCGAAGATATTTTTGTCGAGAGCCGACCCAATCACATTCAAGACTTTGTCCCCGAAATCGGCATTGGCAACATGCCTATAGATGACGGCAATTATTTGTTCACGCCCGAAGAAATGGACGATTTTATTAAGCGCGAGCCCGCCTCTGAAAAATATTTTAAGCAGTGGTTCGGCGCGGAAGAATTTATTAAGGGCAAGCGTCGTTTTTGTTTATTGCTTAAGGATTTGCCGCTTGACGAGATAAAAAAAATGCCGCTCTGTTGGGAACGGGTCGAGGCGGTTAGAAATTATCGGCTTCAAAGCAGAAACGTGGGCACTCGCAAAATCGCTGATAAGCCCACAAGATTTCACGTTGAAAATTTTCCGCCGGGCAATTTTTTAGCGATACCTCAAGTTTCCTCTGAGCGTAGATTTTATATTCCGATTGGATTTTTAAGTTCAGATATTCTCGCAAGCAGTCAATTAAAAATAATTCCGAACGCAACGCTTTATCATTTCGGAGTTTTAACGAGTTCAATTCACATGGCTTGGATGCGAGCAACTGCTGGACGTTTAAAATCAGATTATCGATACTCTGGAAATGTTGTTTACAATAATTTTATTTGGTGTGAAGTGACGGCGAGGCAACGGCGGCTGATAGAAAAGTCGGCGCGGGAGATATTGAATGTCCGCGCAGATTTCCCAGATTGGACGTACGCCAAACTTTACAATGAAGATACGATGCCCGATGAATTGCGGCTGGCGCACAAGGCAAATGATTATGCGGTGGCGTTGGCGTATGGTTTCGAGAATTTTTGGGAGGACGAGGCAAAAGTCGTCGCGGAGCTGATGAAACTTTACAAGGCATTGACAAAAAGTTACGGCTGTGATAGATTTTAGTGCGAAGAGAAGAATGATAATTGTAGTTCCATAGGTCTCACCAAAACGAATAACCCCCGTCGGCGTGATGAACCGTGCGGGGGCTTCGTTTTGCCTAACCGGTTGATGAAACCGATTGTCTGGGGCAATAAGCTAGATTTTGCTGCCGCTTACGTCCTTTTAGCGCGTATGTAGTCGAGGATCAGTCCGCCAATGACGGTTCCGATTGCTCCACCGACCGCAGTCACGCCGAGAAGAATGATAATCTCCATTACTCTCACCTCCCTCCTCAAGCGTAAGCTTACCGCCATCAAAGGGAGCGGCATTGGTAAAAGATATATCACATGCCCGGAAATATTTCAAGCAGTTGACAAAAGCTTGAGCCTGTGATAGATTTTAGCGCGAAGAGAAGAATGAGAATCGTAAATCCATATTATCACCGAACGAAGAACCCCCGCCGGAGTGACTAACCGACAGGGGCTTCGTTTTTGCCTAATCGATTGACTAGACCGATTATCTGGGGCAATCAGCTAGAGTTTTTTGCCGCTTACGACCTTTTGGCGCGGATATAGTCGAGGATCAGCCCGCCAATGACGGTACCGATTGTTCCGCCGACCGCAGTCACGCCGAGAAGAACGAGAATTTCCATAAATATCACCTCCCTCCTCAAGCGTAAGCTTACCGCCATCAAAGGGAGCGGCATTGGTAAAAGATATATCACATGCCCGGAAATATTTCAAGCAGTTGACAAGAGCTTGACGTTGTGATAAATTTTCCGTGGTTTGAAAAGCAAATTTAATGGCAGTCGATGTTTGGCGGCGTCGACGCCTCTCTTAGTAACAACGAGTAGTTTTGAAGAAGGTCGCTTCCGCAGATGCGGCTTTTTTCGTTTCTAAATCAATCTAGGAACGTGAGCAACATCAGGACAGTTTGGATGAGACTCAGTGCGAGCATCAACCATTGGAATTTGTCCACGACATCACCCCCTCTCATGCGAGAGGAGAGCCGACTCACCGACTGCCAATTAAAATGTTATCACTCGTTCAGAAATATTTCAAATAGGAATTAATTTGGCAAGTTAGAAGTCTCGGCAATAGCGGCGTATTTCGTCGAGCTTCTTATAAAGATTATCGCCGGGACAACTTGTATCGTTCAAATTCCTGTGCCCGACGATAACGCCTTTTTTTATCGGATTGAGCTTGTACTTTTGACAGAGCCAAGCTGTCAACAACTTAAGCGAATCCAACTGCGCGGACTTAATCTTGGCGACGTTGAAATTTCCCGCAACGCAAATCCCAACAGAATTTTCATTGTAATGTAACGCGTGTGCCCCAACCGCCAAAGGTTTTCGCCCTTGCTCAATCGTGCCGTCCTTGCGAATCACGTAATGATAGCCGATACCCGCCCAGCCGTTTACCTCTTGATGAAATTTATGAATCTCTTCGGCGGAAGAATCTTTATCGCCGTCGGGAAAGCCCGCGTGATGAATCACAATCATTTCCGTTGTCGGGCGTTCCTCGTACTCCGTGAATCTCAAAAATAATTTCCTTATTGGCGGCTCCCATGTATCCAAAACGTACGCAGCCGCTTTTTTGTTGTCCAAAATCAAACTCGCCGCCCCGAATGCCATAGCCTGTAAAAATTTTCTCCTGTCCATAAATGCTCCTCCTCTTGCTGAACAATCTATCGTAAGCATTAAATGTTGACAAACGAAAAACTCTTTTGCTAGAATTGACTTGTCTAAGAACAATCCAACTGCAAAGGAGTTTTTCTACATGGAGAATCATAACAATTTCGAGGGCGAATGTCAATCAGTAAGCGGCGCGACGGGCGTCATCTACAAAATCACGAACAAAATTAATGGCAAGCCATATGTCGGAAGGACAAAGCAAAAATTGAAAAATCGAATGGCACAGCACAGATATGACAGCAAGAAAGGCAGTATTGGGCTTGGCGCGGCGATTTGCAAATACGGATGGGAAAATTTTTCTGTAGAAGTCATTGAAACTTGCCTCGTCGAAGATCTCAACACACGTGAAATTTTTTGGATTGCTAAACTCAACAGCAAAGCTCCGAACGGCTATAACCTGACAGACGGCGGTGAAGGGCTTGTAAATCCCAGTGAAGAAACGAGAGCAAAAATGTCTGCTAATCACCCTGATGTTAGTGGAGGAAAAAATCCCAACTACGGCAAAAAGTGTAAGCCAGAAACTCGTGCGAAGATTTCTGCCTCCAATAAGGGCAAAAATAAAGGAACAAAACGTAACCCGTTTTCTGCAAGACATAAGGCAAAAATTTCCGCTAATCACGCCGATGTTAGCGGAGTGAAAAATCCAAATTATGGTAAAAAGCATGAGCCAGAAACCCGTGCGAAGATTTCTGCGAGCAAGAAAGGCAAAAACAACCCACACTATGGAAAACCACGTTCACCAGAAACAATAGCAAAGATTTCACTCGATGTAAAGGCAACTTGGGCGCGGAAAAAAGCTCTTGAACACAACGGCGATAAGTGATACACTATTGCAAGTTTTGTTAATGATTTTTTTTGGAGGTTAAATTATAATGGCAAAAGTTTATTACGATGCCGATGTTAATTTCGACATTCTCAACGGCAAGACAATCGCCGTGTTGGGTTACGGGTCTCAAGGTCACGGGCAAGCTAAAAATCTCAAGGACAGCGGTCTCAACGTAATAATCGGGCTTTATGAAGGCTCCAAATCTAAAGCCGTCGCCGAGAAAGACGGCTTTAAAGTCTTCAACGTCGCCGACGCGGTTAAACAAGCTGACATCGTTATGGTTTTGATCCCCGACGAGAAACAGGCAGACGTATATCGCAACGAAATCGCTCCGAATCTCAAGAGTGGCGCGGCTCTCGGATTTTCACACGGTTTTTGCATCCATTTTAAACAAATCATTCCCTCCGCTGATATTGATGTTTTTATGGTAGCTCCTAAGGGACCGGGACATTTAGTTCGCAGAACGTTCGTTGAGGGCAGCGGTGTTCCCGACATTTTCGCTGTTGAGCAAGACGTCAGCGGTAAATGTTTCGACATTGCGCTTGCTTATGCCAGAGGAATCGGCGGCACCCGCGCAGGCGTCCTTCAAACGACGTTCAAAGAAGAAACCGAGACTGACCTTTTCGGCGAGCAATGCGTCCTTTGCGGCGGCGTAACCCATTTGATTCAGAATGGCTTTGAAATTTTGGTCGCGGCGGGTTATCAACCCGAAATTGCCTACTTCGAGTGCTGTCACGAAATGAAATTGATCGTGGATCTTATTTACGAGGGCGGCATGGCGAAAATGCGCTATTCAATCAGCGACACGGCTGAATACGGCGACTACACCACCGGACCGAAGATTATCACGCCGGAAGTCCGCAAGGCTATGGAAAAGGCTCTCGCCGAGATTCAAGACGGCACGTTTGCCCGTAACTGGTTAGTTGAAAATCGTGCGGCGGGGCGTGCCAACTTCCTTGCACAGCGTAGAATTCACGCCGAACATCAAATCGAAACCGTCGGCAAAAAACTGCGCGGCATGATGAGCTGGCTTAAAGACGGCTCCGACCTTTCTAAAGATTAATTCAAAAATAAATGATTTGATGGGAGTCGGGAGTAGGGTTTTTCTGCTCTCGGCTCCTTCTTGCTAATCGGAGGAATTTTTATGAAGGCGAAAAAGCTACCCCCCCCCCGTAAAATCTACAGTTGAGGCTGAACTCCGCGAGAAAACTACTCAGCTGAAAGCATTGGAACAACACGCTAACAATTTGCAAGACTTAATCGCGCTGG
This sequence comes from uncultured Selenomonadaceae bacterium, assembly GCA_905234235.1. Taxonomy (GTDB): domain Bacteria; phylum Bacillota; class Negativicutes; order Selenomonadales; family Selenomonadaceae; genus Quinella. The sequence continues at coordinate 62,786 of CAJOHN010000003.1, read as the reverse complement.
GAAGGAAAGACGCGGACTTTGATTTATTTTGTCGACGATTGCAGATGGCGGAAAAATTTTCAACTATGCCGCTTAAAGATTTGGAAGAAATTTACTCGGCAGGTTTCTATTCAGATTTTTGGAAGTTGGCGGGCGAGGCTCAACGCGTAACAAAATTCGCTAATGAGGAACTCAATATTTCGCGGAAAATGTTGGAGCAACTTAGCCAAGAGAAAAATCCCATTCGCCGACAATCTCTCGCGTTGCTGTTGATTATCTTCAATGACATGGACTCAGCGCAGCAATGCCTCGATACAGATCTTTGGTCGGCTAAACTCAGAGAAAATTTCATCACGTTTGCAAACTGGCAACAGCTCGCAAATAATCCTCTGACGCCACAAATGCAAGCAACTATCGCACGTAACGAACAAACTTTGGCGTTCTTGCAAGAAAAATATTCCGCGCTGATTAAAAAGCATTCTCAAGCTGTTATTAACGAGAAAACTTGCCCGCATGTCGAAAATTATCAAATTTATTTTTGCTGGTTGCAGGGTGAAGAAAATTTGCCGCCAATCGTTCGTTGTTGCTATAATTCCCTTAAGCAGAACGCCGGTCGTTACAAAATCGTTTTCATCGACGAGAAAAATTTTTCAGACTATGTCGATCTCGCGCCGCACGTTATGAAAAAATTCCGCGCAGGCAAAATTACTCGAACGCATTTCTCGGATATTCTACGCTTTAATCTTTTGGAACGCTACGGCGGACTTTGGCTCGATGCAACTGTCCTCGTGACTGAGCCGCTTGAAAATTATAAAAATCTTTTGGAACAGAATTACTTTACGCAGAGATTTTACAAGGAAAAAAGTTACAGCAATAATTTCGCGCAACATATAACTTTCGGCAGATGGACAGGTTTTATTCAAGGCACCACGATTATTCATAATCCGCTGTTCGTGTTTGTGAAAGAACTTTTCGACAGCTACTGGAAAGATTTCGACGAGATGATTGATTATTTTCTGATAGATTTTAGTATGGCTCTTGCTTACGATAATATTCCTTGCGTGACGAAAATTTTTGACGCGGTACCGATTAACAACATAGGTCTTTATTTCATACAAAATCATCTGAATGATTCATACGCGACATTTCCTTACGATAAAATTTTAAAGGATACTTTCCTGCACAAGCTGAGCTGGAAAATTCAACTTGACACGACGCGGGAGGATACCGTCTTCAAGGAGATTAAGCGGCGTTATATGTAGAATTTTTAGGAGAGTGATAACATGGGCATGACAATGAGCGAAAAAATCCTCGCACGACACGCAGGACTTGAAAGCGTCGAAGCGGGGCAACTTGTTATTTGTGATTTGGATTTGGTTATGGCGAACGACGTAACCGGACCGCCGTCAATCAAAGAGTTTGAAAAAATCGGGCGACCTGTCTTTGACGCAGAAAAAATCGCGCTGATACCTGACCACTTCCAACCCGCCAAAGACATCAAGAGCGCGGACTTGGCAAAGATTATGCGCGACTTCGCCCGTAAAAATAAAATCACGCACTACTACGAACAGGGACGCGTCGGCATTGAACACGTTATCTTGCCCGAATTCGGTATCGTTGCGCCGGGCATGTTGATTATCGGCGCGGACAGTCACACTTGCACTTACGGCGCAGTCAACGCATTTTCGACGGGAGTCGGCACAACTGATTTGGCTGTCGGCTTGGCGACCGGTAAGGCTTGGTTCAAAGTTCCCGAAGCTATCAATGTTCGTTTGACGGGCAAGAAACCTAAAAATATTTGCGGCAAAGACGTTATCCTCACACTGATTGGCAAGATTGGCGTTGACGGTGCACTTTATAAAGCGTTGGAATTCACGGGCGAGGGCGTCGCCGAACTTTCAATGACTGACCGCTTGACGATTTCCAACATGGCGATTGAAGCGGGCGCAAAAGCGGGCGTTTTCCCGTTCGATGAACGCGCAAAACTTTATGCGGCGCGCCGAGTAAAAAAATCTTTCGAGCCTGTTGCCGCTGACGACGATGCTAAATATTCCTCAACTGTCGAAATTAATCTCAGCGAATTGAAACCTGTTGTCGCATTGCCGCATTTGCCGGAAAACGTTAAGCCCGTCGAGGAACTCGGCGAAATTAAAATTAACCAAGTAGTTATCGGCTCGTGCACGAACGGGCGGCTTGAAGATTTGAGCATAGCGGCGGGGATTCTGCGCGGGAAAAAAGTTCATCCCGATGTTCGTTGTATAATCATTCCCGGCAGTCAAGAAATTTATAAAGAGGCGTTGCGTTGTCATTGGATAGAAATGTTTATCGATGCGGGCTGTGTAGTGAGTTGCCCGACGTGCGGACCTTGCTTGGGAGGTTACATGGGAATTCTTAGCGCGGGCGAGCGTTGCGTTTCGACGACGAATAGGAATTTCAGAGGGCGCATGGGGCACGTCGATAGCGAAGTTTATTTGGCGAGTCCGTTTGTGGCGGCGGCGTCTGCGATTACAGGAAAAATTTCTACTCCCGATGAGGTGATTTAAATGAAGATTGAAGGCAAAGTCTGGCGTTACGGCGACAACATTGATACTGATGTGATAATCCCTGCGCGGTACTTGAACACTTTCGACCCTGCGGAGTTGGCTAAACATTGTATGGTTGACATTGACGAAACTTTTGCTCAGAACGTCAAGGCGGGCGACGTTATGGTCGGCGGAAAAAATTTCGGTTGCGGTTCCAGTCGCGAACATGCGCCCGTTGCGATTAAGGCGTCGGGGATTCCTGTTGTTATCGCGGCGAGTTTCGCGAGGATTTTTTATCGCAATGGAATTAATATCGGCTTGCCGCTCCTCGAAATTGGCGACGACGTTGAAAAAATTTCTGCCAACGACGTTTTAAAAATCGACACGGCAACCGGCACGATTGAAAACCTCACGACGGGCGACATTTTTAAAGCTCAACCTTTACCGCCGTTTGTGCAGGGTATCGCCGACGCGGGCGGGCTCATAAATTACATCAAGACAAAATGATTCTTGACGATTAACACACAAAAAAAAACCCTCCGGCATTAAGTCAGAGGGCTTTTTTTTTTTATTTATGCTGCCAACAGCTCGCGCAACTTTTTTATCGCTTGAAAATGGATAAAGCCGACATTGCTCGCGCTTAAATTCATAACTTCAGCTATCTCGACATTTGAAAAACCTGCCCAATATTTTAATTCGAGGATTCGCCGTTGCCGCTCGTTTAATTTGTCTAATGCCAGCAATAAATCTTTCGTCCGTTCGGAGGCTAAAAGTTTTTCTTCGGGTTGTTCATTAACCGGAGCCTCGCGCTCGAAAAATTCATCCCAACTGTCTTCGCGACTGCGCCCTTTCCGCCGAAAATAATCCGTCAATGTATTGCGCGCTATCGTATACAGCCACGTCGAAAACGCAAATTTTTCATCGTGACTATCCAAATTCAGCGCGACCTTCATAAAAATTTCGCTGACAACGTCATCAGCCGCATAAATATCTTTAAGCCGCGCAAAAACCATGCCGTAAACTCGCGGAAAAAATTTTTCATACAACTCAACAAACGCTTCGTCGTTCATAATACACCTCATGCCATTTGCCGCCTAACTAAATCGGCGAAAATCCCGTTCAGCGCAACGAGTTCGTCAAAAGTGCCGCTCTCAACGATTTTTCCCGCGTCCAAGACGATTACGCGGTCGCAATCTTCGATCGTGCTCAATCTGTGCGCCACAACAATGCGCGTGACGTTCCTTTTGTTCAAACTTTCGGTAACAATGGCTTGAGTGCGGTTATCGAGCGCGGAAGTTGCCTCATCGAAGATTAAAATCGCAGGCTTGGCGGCTAAGGCGCGGGCGATTAAAATTCTTTGTCTTTGCCCGCCCGAAATGTTGCTTGAGCCTTCGCTGATGACGGTTTGCATACCCATTGGCATTTTTTTAATGTCTTCATCGAGTCCGGCGGCTTTAGCGGCTTCCCAAGCGTCATCTTGCGTCAAAGCAGTCGCGCCAACAATGTTTGTAAAAATATCGCCGCTCATAAGCTGACCGTTCTGCAAAACCACGCCCATTTGACTGCGCACCGACGAAACATTGAGTTCCGACAAATCTTGACCGTCATAATAAACTGCGCCGCTCTTTGGTTTCTCAAAACCGAGCATTAAACGAAGCAAAGTTGATTTTCCGCAACCGCTTTTGCCGACGAACGCGACATTTTCGCCCGCCGCAATCCTAAAACTCATATCGTCGACAATGTTAGGTCCGTCTTCGGTGTATGAAAAACTTAAATGCGAAATTTCAATCGCGCCGCTCAAAACTTCGGCATCAGGTTTATCTTCTGCAACTTCGGGCGTCTCCTCCAAAATTGGGCGCAAATTCTCTATCTGCGGCTGAATCTTGAAGAATTGTCCGACTAAGCCCGTCATCGTGTTCAAAGTCATGTTCAGAGCGGTAAACGCCGATTGGAACGCGATAAATTTTGCGTAATCAATGCCCGGCACGAAAATTTCGCCCTTAACGTCGCTCAAAACGTAAAATGCCACGTAATACAGCAACAAAGTCAGTGTCAGCGGTTGCAGTGCCGATAAAATTTTACTGTAATTATCTTGCAGGCGCAGTTGCAAATTCCATTTCCATTCCTCGCCGAAAACTTTACTCCAGAGGAAATAAGCCTGTTCTTCCGCGCCGCTGATTCTAAACTTCGGCAAGCCCGCAAAAATCTGCTGAACAAGTCCCGACGTTAAATTTTTAGCCGCAACCATTTTGCCTTGAAACATTCCGACCTTGCGATAAATAAAAACCGTCAAGCCGAAGTACACAAGCCACAACGCTAACGCCGCCGCCGTGAGTTGCAGGCTGTAGTAGCACATCAACATTAAACTCCAAAACGAAAACAGCACGTTGAATATCGCTGAGATCATGTCGCCGTTGATGACCATTTTTATTTGTTCAATGCCCAAAATTCTTTGCGCGAGTTCGCCCGATTGAAAGCGTCGGAAAAAACTCGTCGGCAAAGCTAAAATTCTGCCCCAGAGTGCCGCTTCAGTTTGCATGTCGATATGCGAAGTGATTCTGAGCACCGCGATTTGACGCACGATTGAAACCGCCGCCATTGTAAACGCCGTAACGATTGAAACTTGCGTGACGATAACCAGCCCGCGCCTGTCGAGTATCGGAATTATATCCGCGAAGATACTTTCCGTGATTATCGGCGTGAGGAGCGGAATTAAACCCGCGATAAAACTTGCCGCCAAAACCTGGCGATAATCGACGTGCCAACTACGTTTCAGCATGAATTTCATCAGGTCAATAAATTTCAGCTTGCGAAGCGGCAATCCCGCATAACATTGGAACGCGCTCGGCTCAATCTGCGCGGCAATTTGTTTGTCAATCAGAGTTCCGTCGGGATTTTTTGCGGTAATCAGTTTGTAAACGTCGGGAGCTTGCGGAATAAACGCGGCGAGTTCTTTCTTGTCGCCAAAGTAGCCGATAAAAACGCCGCTGTCCTTCTGAAACCAATCGCCCTCCAACGTCACGAGGCGCATTTGCATATTTCCCTTTTGAACGAGCCGCCGAATCAAGCCGACTTGGTCGAGTTTCTTAACGACTTCAGGCGCGACTTGCAAATTATTGGCGGGCATATCGAGAAATTTGGCGACGTGCTTAACGAGGAAGGCAATTTCTTCCAATTTGCCTTCGCCGCCCGAATCCTCGCCGTAAAGTGACTCCTCACCGCTTAAATTATCAATCGCGGCGTTGATAAGATTTTTCTTGTGACGACTGCGCGTTTCCATTCGCAATGAAAGCCGTTTATCTTCCGCCTCAAAGCGCATACCGAGCAACATTGCAAAAATCTGTTCATTTTCGGTGAAGTCGTCGACTAAAGCGTCCAAATCGTCTTCGGAGCCGCGCAGGACTTGCCCGTTTACCCAGTTCATTAAAACGTCGTCGCCTTTATCAGCCAAAAGCCTCAGCCACGACAGCTTTATCAAATTTTGGAACCACGAACGCATTAATTTGACTTGTTCGGACAGCTCAATATCATCGAACGATAAAATTTCCAGCTCCGAATCTTGCACGGCGTAAATCTGCGTGTCGATTCGTTCAAATTCGTCCAGTGACGGGTAAGCGGCTCCGTTTATCGGCAATTCCATTAAAAAAATTTGTCGGAACGATTCTTTTAAGTGAGTGACGGCGTAAACTTCTGCCACGCCCGACTTCAATCGCACAAACTTATCTTCGTCGTGCAATTTTAATCGTTGTCCAGCTAAAAGTTTCATCAGCTCGCCTCCTCCGTATTTTTATCGCTGCCTTCAATCAAGCGTTTATATGCGCCGTTGTGAGACATCATCTCGCGATGCGTGCCGCGTTCGACGACTTTGCCTCTGTCCAAAACGACAATCTCGTCGCAGTCTCTGATTGTTGAAAGTCTGTGCGCCACGATAAAGCACGAACAACCGCGCCTGCGAATATTGTCCAAAACAATTTTCTCGGTGACGGGGTCGAGCGCGGAAGTTGCCTCGTCCAAAACCAAAATCGACGGATTAGAACAAAGAGCGCGGGCAATTTCCAATCTTTGACGTTGCCCGCCGCTGAAATTTAATCCGCCTTCGGAAACTTTAGCCTCGTAGCCGCCTTCGAGTTTCAAAATATCTTCGTGAATGCAAGCGTCCTGCGCGGCGCGGATAACGTCATCTTTCTTGACGGAAGTATCGAACAGCGTGATATTTTCGCGAACAGTGCCGGTAATTTGGAAAATATCTTGGTCAACCGACGACAGCGAATTGACAATCACATCGCGGGGAATTTCGCGACGCTTAACGCCGTCAAATAAAACGTCGCCGCTCCATTCCTCGTAAAAACCCGTAAGAATTTTTGAGAGCGTCGATTTTCCCGAACCGCTGAATCCTACAATCGCAACCCAACGCCCCGGCTCGACTTTCAAATTAAAATTCTCCAAAAGCGGCGGCTCAAGCGGACTGTAACCAAAATTTATATTGCGAAGTTCGATTGCGCCAGATAAACGCGTGCCCTTGAAATTATTTACGCGAGTTTCTTCTGGGTAATTCAAACTGTCGACTTGATAGCGATAAACATCATCGAGGCGTTGCATTTGCATTTCCGTCGATTGTAAAAGTGTTCCGAGTTGCACCAAGTTATTGAACGGCGTTTGAAAACTCGTCATCAGATTTTGGAACGCCATGAAAACGCCTGCCGTCATGACGCCTTCCATTATCGAAAAGCCGCCGATTGTAATTATCAGCGCGGAGTTCACGCCCGTCAGCAAAGTCGGCAAAACGTTCATTGTCATCGACTTCATTTGAACTTCCTGCGTTCCGATTAAAGCTTTGGAGTGATAGCCTGCCCATTTCGCGAAAAAATCGCCCTCGTTGCCGTTGGCTTTAATCGTTTCAATCATCGTCAGGCCGTTAACCGCCGTGCCGAACTCTTTACCCTTCGCCTGCTGAACTTGCATGTTCATATCCGTAATTTGTCGGCGCAAAATAAAAAAGACAACTAAATTCACGACGCTGAACCCGACACCGATAATCGTAAGCGTCACGCTGTATTGAAGGAGCAACGACAGATAAAAAATTACGATAACAAAATCCAAAACGGCGGTTGCGGCTTGGTCGGAAAGGACGTTCGCAACCTGCTCATTGAAATCAACACGCGAGGCAATTTCGCCTGCAAAACGTTGTTGGAAAAAGTTCATCGGCAATCTTATGACGTGCCAGAAAAATCTTGACGAATCGGCGAGCGTCAATTTTTTTTGCCAACGCGTCAGTAAATTTCTTCGCATTGCATTCAAAACGCCGATTAAAAAGATTGTACCGCCCATCGCACAACACAAATTGAACATCCAATCGGGGTGCTTGCCGCTTAAAATGTCGTCAAGAAAAATTTGATTGAACACCGGCGTTGCGAGCGACGGGAAAATCATTCCGAAACTAATCAGCATTACGAAAACCATTGCGGCTTTATCTTGAACGAGTTTTTCGGCAATCGCCTTAACGATACTGTATCTGTGACCTTCGCGCTTGAAATCTTTGCCGGGTTTGAACGTCATCGCAATGCCCGTGTAGGACGTGCGGAATTCTTCCCAAGGAACTTTACGCCGCCCCATACCCGGATCGTTCAGATAAGCAACGTCGTTAATAATTCCTTCGAGTACGACGAAATGATTAAACTCCCAGTGAATTATCATCGGGCACGGCTTATCCCTGAGGGTATCAGCCTTCCAGCGATAACCTTTTGCCTCACAACCGCGTTTCCGCGCCGCCTTGATTATGTTCGACGCTTTGGAGCCGTCGCGGTTGACGCCGCACTCTTGACGCATTTTTTCAAGAGGAACCCAAAGCCCGAAACTCGCCAAAACCATAGCTAAAGACGCCGCGCCGCATTCGACCGCTTCCATTTGCAAAATCGTTGGAACCTTCGCACGCCGCGCAGAGCCGAACAAATTTTTGATTCGGTTTATCATATCAACGACTCCTTAACCATTGGCTGAGCTTGTAGAAGACTTTTTCAATCGGCGGTTGTCGTTCAATAATAATCGAACCCGTGCAAAAACTGCCCGCCGTTATCTCTTTGTGCTCGCCGACAATCGAAGTCCACAGGTAGCCCGATTCTGAATCTTTATCCTTAACCAAATCGAATTTAATTTCCATGAGTGCGCTGTTTTGAGAGCTTTGAATCCATTGCGCGAGTTGGTCGTTACCGAGTTTTTGACGGATACTATCCGCCGAAACGGGATATTGCGAAACACTCCGCACGACGCCGATTAAACTGCCTGCTTGCGAAGTGTCGACGCCATTGGGCGCAAGCTGAATCGTCATGCCGGGTTCGACGCGCTTGCCTTTGTCGACAGGAATATAGAAAATGCCCGTCAGCTCGTCGCGGTTTTGAGTTAAGCGAATCGTGCAAACAGGCGTCCCGCTCGAAATAACTTTGCCTTTCTCAATTAAAACTTCATCAATAATTCCGTCATAATCGCTGTAAATGTATTCGGCAACATTTTGCTGTTGTTTCTTGGCGTCATATTGATAAACTCTGTTCAAAGCGTCGCGGTCGTTGGTTGCAAGCCCCATGCCTTGTTGCGCCATGCGAGTATCGGCATTTTGTTCGGCTTGTTCGAGTTGCGCAATCAAATCGCCGCTGTGAATCCGTTGCCCCGTCTTAACATAAACCGCCGAGACTTTGCCACCCGATATGTGCGAGACATTCACGACGCCCGCAGAGTCCATTATTAAACCCATGCCCGTTGCTTGAACCGTGAACGCGCCGAGAATTGACCACAGCACGATTGAGAATAGCAAAACTAAAATTGCCGCTATCATCACCCAACCTGTTGGCGTCGTTATCGGGAAAAGCATATCCAATCTTTCCGGCGAGCGAAGTTTATCCATTGCTTCCTTACTAAAGAGTTGATTCGGTTCAGCCAATGTCCTCGCCTCCTTCAAGTGTAAAATCAACTTTCATGCCGTCTTCAAGACCGTCTGTGCCGCTGGTTACGACCAATTCATTTTCCTTGAGACCTTTAACGACTTCGATAAAAGTTCCGTCGTCAGAACCTGTTTCAATCTCACGACGATAAATTTTCCCGTCAGCGACAACGAAAACTTCATTCTGCGCGGGCGAAGTCATTGCCGTAAGCGGTATTGTTAGACAAGTGCGCGGCATAGTCATCTGCAAAGCCGTTGCGTTGTAAGTTTGTGGCTCAAGAAGTCCTGCGCGGTTATCGACTTCCCAAAGAATTTTTCTTATCGACGCGGGAACTGACGGCGACGGAGTTATCTCGACGATGCGCGCCGTGAATCTTTGATCTTTGCCGGAATTGCCCGCTTCATATTCCGTGTCGTAAATCTTGGAAAAATCTGCGCGGTTGAAATGGAGCGTTGCCATCTCGCCCGTCCTGAATCTCCTTGAAAATTTGTCTTCAATATCGACGGAAAAATTCAGCGTCCGAAAATCTCCGACCAAAGCCATCGGAGTGCCCGCCGTCACGTATGAGCCGAGAGTTTTGTACAGAATCAAAACCTCGCCGTCGATTGGCGCGGTTACTTCGCTGTATGAATTTTCAATCAAGAGTTGTTCCTTCTGCGCGCTTAAATAATCCCTCTGCGCAAGTAATGATTCCTTTTGAACGTGCGCATTCCTGAGATTAACCTGCGCCTCTTTGTAAACCGCCTCAATCTCCTCGAACTTTTCGGCTGTGACTGCCTCCTGCACAATCAATCGGCTGTAACGTTCAAAGTCGCTTTTGGCGCGAGCAAGATTAGTTTCAGCCTTTAAGATCTCGTTATCACTCTGGATAATTTCATTGTCGACTTTGAGAACGTCAATGTCCGCCTGCCGAATTTTTATCGGATAAGATTCATTCGTTACGGTAAACAAAGACTGCCCCTGAGCGACGCGATCATTTTTCTGCGCGGCAATCGAAGTGATTCTGCCGTCGAGTAACGCCACCGCGTCCGCCATTCTGTCCGAATAAAGATTCAGCGTATCGAGTGCCAATCTCGGCTTGAGTTGCCGCACTTCAACTTTCGCCCCGCGCAGAGGAATTGTTTGGTCGCTCATTCGCTCCGCTATTTGACTTTCGCCACGCTGATTTAAATAAGTCCCGTAGGTTATAAGCGCAACTATCAGAACTAAAATCACGCCTAAACCAAGAAAAAAAGGTCGCTTCATCAGACAAATTCTCCTTTCTGATTTTTTTATCCAACCGGTAAAAATTGTAGACTAAATCAAATGGTTAATCAATCAGTCCGGCAATGATAAAGAAAAATTTATTCTAATTTATGTACCAAATTTTTTCTGCTGACGAATTTACTGAACAAAAAAAGACCGAATCTCATTGAAATCCGACCTTGTAAGTGATTTTAAACTTTATTATTTCGTTTTATCTCGATACAAATTGCAATATTCAGGGCAAATCTTCCAGAGTTTCATAAATTTTAACCAGCATATCCATGCCCGAAGCTTCCAAAACTTCTTTAATCATGCCGCTCGCGCCAAATAATACGAAATTTTTCTTGGCACGCTTCGCTTGCTTGGCATTTCTCAACAAAACTCTAAGTCCCGCGCTCGAAATGTAATCCATCGCCGTCATGTCCAAAGCAATTTTATCGTTTTCTTTAACGGCGGTGGCTACCGCCTTATCTGCTTCGGGAGCTGTCACCGTGTCGAGTCGTCCGACTATAGAAAAAATCTTCCAGTCGTTATGGTTCGTGCTTTTAAATTCAATTCCCGTGCTCACTTGCTCTTTACCTCCATAATTCCCGAATTTCCTGCGGCGGCTATCGATTCCAAATCCTCAAAATCAAGTTCTTCATCAAATTCCCGCCGAAGTTTCCGCGCCAGTAAAATCCTGCGCAGTAATTCTTCCCGTACTCTGCTCAGTTCCGCAAAGTTTATTTTCTTTAATTCCTCCTCCACGTTCACAGCAAGCCCTCCCCGTTATCCGAGAGTTTCATGCCCAATTTCAAATGATTGCAGAATAATTCGCCGTCGCGACCGAAATGATACGTCATATCATCGAAGATTCGCCGCATAAACGATATGCCAAGCCCGCCGACCTTCGCGGACTCCAAATCTGCAGGTTTTTCGTCGCTTTCCTCTTTCATAAGCGGATTAAAAGGCTCGCCGCTGTCCTTAAGCTCAATGAAAAAATGTTCCGCCTCGCGATACGCCCGAATAGAAATTTCGCCGCCTTCACTTTCAGCATAAGCGTAGTTAATGACGTTCGCCGCCGCCTCTTCAAAGCCCAATTCCAAATACATTTGCTGTTTATCGGGAACGCCGGATTTTTCTGCCGCGTCCATTACGAAATCCAGCATCGAGTAGTATTCATCCCGCGTCGCAGGAAATTTTTGCCACTCCATTATATCACCTCCTTTCAGAAATGTAATCGGGAACAACAAGGTCAATCGGCACGCCCATCGCTTTTTCCAACGTCGCTTTAGCCACATGATAGCTGTAAAGTGCAGAAAAATAATTAGTGCGGGCTTGCGTGAGTTTTTCTTGCGCGTCGATAACTTCCAAGTTCGTGCCGACGCCCTCGACGTAGCGAATTTGCGCCAGATGATAATCTTCCTCTGCGCGGGCAACCGCTATTTGCGTCGTGGAAATGTTTTCTTCGGCGGTTCGCAGGTCGATATAGGCGTTGTGAACTTCAAGGCGAATCGAATCGCCAAGTTGAGCTGCAACCGACTGACTTTTTTTCAATCTGGCTCGCATTTCATTGACGCTTGCACTCGTTACGCCGTTGTCAAAAATATTCCATTGCAAAGTTAAGCCCGCTTGCCAATCACGGCGCGTATCCGATTTAAAAATCCTGTCGCCCTCTGCCGCTTTGCTTATCGAGGCGTCAACCGTCGGTTTCCTGCCCGCTTCAGCAATTTTTATCGCCGCCTCAGCCTGCTTTATCGCATATTCCGCCGAAAAGTAATCCGGGCGATTTTCCAGCGCGTATTCAATGCAACTTTCTTCCGTCGGCTCGTAGGTCGTTGAATTCATCTCGTCACTAATCAAAAGCGGCGTGTCAGTCGGCAAGCCGATGATATTGTTCAAGTTCGCCAAAGACTTTTCGTAATCGCCGCGTGCCGTCACGTAATTTTGTTTCGCGTCGGCTAACGAGACCGTCGAAGCCAAAATATCCGACTTCGCAACAACGCCCTCTTTGTATCTTATCGTCGATTTATTCAAATGCTCCTGCAAGGCGGTTATTTCTTCCTCGCGGACTTTCATCATGTCGCGGCAACGTAAAATCTCGTAATAAGCCTGCGTCGTTTGGAGTTTTATATCCTGCTTGGTATCTTCCAGCGACAACTCGGCAGAATCCAGCGCGTAAAGAGTTTGCTTCCGCTGATTATGAAGTCGCCCGCCGTGATAAATCGGAACCGAAAGCGTGAGGCTGTTATTGAAGTCATTATCGGTTTCCATTGGACGCCCGCTGGCACTTTGCCCGTAACGTCTGCCCGAAAAATTGTAACTCAAAGTCGGTCCCGATTGACGCCGCGCATTTTTATATTGCCAACGCGCAACTTCGCGGTCTTCCATGCTCTGCGCGATTGACTGATTGTTTTTCAACGCTAAATCAATACTTTCCGCCAAATTCAACGAGATAACTTCCGAGTCAGCCGCATAAGCCACACTCGCCGCCAAACTCATCAGCGCGATTAATAATTTTTTCAAGCCAAACGCCTCCTCGCCAATTCACACAGGATTTCAAGTTCCGTTTTGCCGTCGACTGAAATTTTATCGAGAAATTTATCAACAGCCGCATAAATCTTCGGACGTTCGTCCGGCGAAACTTTTTGGCAGTAGAATTGCAAACGCCCCGTGCATTTGTCGCCGTCGAGTCCGAAGAAAATTCTTTGCCTGTCCGCGTCAAAATTTCCAAACGCCGCGATTTGTCCCAAACAATCCGCTAAAATTTCGTCGAGTGCGTGATTCTTCATGCCGCCGAACAGTCGCAACGTCTCATAATGCGCCGATTCGTGCCGAAGTCTTATCGCGTGCGATTTTTCCAGCCAATCTTCCGCCGTCAACGATAATTTTTCTGCGTCAATGTTGCTGTAGGGGGCGCGATTGAGCAAAATGATTCTGTGCGGCTCGCCGTCAATCTTCGCCGGTATCGTGAAGGCGTTGACTGTGACCGGTAAAGGTTTTTTCTCCCGATTCATCAGCCAATACGCCAAAATTGTGAAGTCGTCGTGATTTTCCGTGTCGATAACCGGCAATTTCCCTGCCAAAGTTTGTGCGAATGAAATTTTTATCGTTCCGCGCAGATTTAATTCCCGTCCGTAAAGCTCCGACAAGAATTTTATTGCGTCGCCTTCAACTTCGCGCCACTTGACTAAAAATTTTTCGTCAGCAAGCGGCAAGCTCGGTAAAATCTGCGGCACTTCATAGCAATGCGCAAAATATTCTTCAACCGTCAATTTTCTTTCCTCCGTTCCATTTCAGAGCTAACATCGTTATATCGTCGGACTGCTCGGCATCGCCCGCGTGAATTTTTATCGCCCTGCGCATGTTTTCAAGCAAAATTTCAAGCGACTCCGATTTATCCTCGCGGTTTAGGACTTCGTGCAGATAATCTTCACCAAAAAGTTCGCCGCGTTCGTTCATTGCCTCCGTTACGCCGTCCGTGTACAGGAAAATCATATCGCCCGACGCTAATTTAATTTTTTTCTGCGGAAAAGGCACGTCCTCATCAATTCCGAGCATACAACTCTTGCCCACGTCCAGATATTCAAACTTATTTTCGCGGCAGACCAGCGGAGGATTGTGTCCGCCGTTCACGTAAATGAATTCGCCCGTCTTCAAGTCCAACATTCCCATGAAAACCGTTACGAAAAGCATTTCATCATTATTTTGGCAGAGTTGTTGGTTGGCGAGCGTCATCACTGCGGAAAAATCATCGGGATTCTTCATCGACAGCGCGAAGTTTTGCAGAATCGTTTTTGAAATTGCCATAAACAACGCCGCCGGAACTCCCTTGCCCGAAACGTCTGCGATTGTTATCACCAAATGATTTTCATCGAGAAAATAAAAATCGTAGAAGTCTCCGCCAACCTCTTTTGCCGCGTGCATCGTCGCATAAAGTTCACAATCTGCGCGGCTCGGGAAGTCATGCGGCAACATGCTCTGCTGAATATTCGTCGCGACGTTCAACTCGGTAGAAATGCGCTCATTCTCGGCGGTTTCTTTCGCCAAGTTCGCCATGTAAATCTTTAACTCGTCAGTCATGGCGTTAAAACACGTCGCAAGGTGTTCGATCTCGTCGCCCGTGTTGATGTCAAGTTTTTTGTCAAGGTTGCCGCTTGAAATTTCCCGCACGCCGTCCGCGAGTTGATGAATCGGCTTGACGATAGATTTGGTTACGCGTTTGCTGAGAATCGAGACCGCCGCCAATAAAATTGCGAATGCCACCGCCATTAACGGCAATAATTTCAACGAAAAATTTTCTGTACTGCTGATGAAGTCGTCCGTTTGGCTGTCGATTGACTTTGCAACCGCGTCTGCAGGTGCCGTGACTTCCGAAACCTTTATCAACGCGCCGAAACTCCAATCAACGCTTTGCAACGGCTCAAATGCCAAGAAATAATCTTCGCCGTCCAACGTCACAGTCATTAAGCCTTTCTCGCCGCGTGATATTTTCTCAGCCGCCAATGCCACACTAAAATTTCCTTCACCGCGTGATATTTTTTCCTCAGCAACTGCCAAACTTTGCCCCGAACTGTTGCGCTCGTCGGGGAAGCCTTCTTTAACCGATAAATCGCCGTCTTCTTTCGTCGAAACGATAACTTGCCCGTGTCTGTTCATCAAAAACCAAAAACCTGTCTTGCCAATCGCCGTTTGGAAATAGAATCCGGCAACATCTCTGACGAAAAAACCCATGCCCGCGACACCGACAAATTCTCCATTAACATTTATCGGCACGGAGCAAACGACTATCGGATCGCTGTTAGCGGCACTGGCATTAAGCATTGTGTCGCTGAAGGCTACATCATTTTCCTCTTTTGCTTTCTTGTACCAAGGGCGTTCCCTAAAATCCAGCGGCATATAACCAATCGGGTTTTCAAAGTAGTCCGCCCGCATGTCCTCTTCGCCCGTGTCGACGACAAAGCCGAAGCCGTCTTCAAAGGTAGCGTAAACTGAGCACGGGACATAATAACTCAGCGCGACATTCTTTAAGTTGTTTTGGATATTCGCCGCCATTGATATTTTGCCGCGCAGATTTTCCAAATTCTCGACGCCCGACGGTGTAAGCGCGAGTGATAATGTCCAACCGTCCTCAATGCTTTGCGAGCGAATCAATTCTTTGGGCAAATAACTTTCCTGCGAGGATAAAATATCTTCCATGTTTTCGGCGAGGATTTGGGTATCACCGGCAACGCTGTCTACCATCGCCGCATCCATCAATACAACTTTTTCGTGAACGAGTTGCTCCAAATGTTCTTTTTCGCGCTCCGAAACAACTCCCGTTACATTTTCCCGCGTCGATTCGCCCAAGTACTGCCCCATTGCCCGCATTTTATTTTCCGTCGTTAAAATTCCGCCCAACGCTAGAATACTCGATAAAAGCAACGTCATTACGCTGACGAAAAGAAAAAATCTTAGGACGCGACGAGTTATATCCATTTTGCCGCGCCCCAGTATGAAGTCCCAAAAATTTTTAAGCCACATCATGCGCCAATCCGTTTCAAGTTCAGTTTTTCGCCGAGAGCAATCACTCTGTCATAATAGCCGCCCCTGAAGAACAGGCAGACCGCTTTATCAATGCCGAGAAGATCACCGTCGCCGTTATCAGCCATTGCCAGACCTCGGCAGCCGCTGCAACAACGGTTTTTATATTCGCACGCCGCGCATCGAGGATTCGCTTTGAAATAATCTCTCATTCGCGTGTTGATGAAGTTCATATAGGCTTCGTCGTTAAACAATTCTTTCAGCGGCTTGTCAAATATCGTAGAAAAACGTTTCTTGCCGGCGTCGTTAAACCCCATAGGCGGACACGGCATCACAAAGCCATTAAAATCTATGTGAATCGAGTTACGAATATTAGGACACAAACACAGCTTGTCAATATCAATTCCTTCGGGATTCTTCACAAGCTTAATCGAGTATTTGGTCGTGTTAATTCCGTTGAAAATCCCCATTAAACTTACCGGAAGAGGTGCGCCGTCTTCAATGTATTGCGGAATGTAGTCGAGCAGAAGGTCGTACATCTCGACGGTCGAGAAAAGCTTGTCTTTCATGCCCAAAGCTTCGCCGTCTTCTGTAATAGGCACAACGCGCAAATAATTAACTCCCGCACTCGCCAACGTTTTCACCGTCTCGCGCAGATATGGAGCGTTGCCTCTGTGAAGTCCCAACGCACAAACTACATTCAAATTTTTTTCTCGCAAAAGTTTTATTGCACGTAATGTCAGCCTTTCCGCTCCGTCTACGCCGCGCAACCAATCATGCCAACCGCCGACACCGTCAAAGCTGATTTGAAATGTCGGATTCAATTTCCGAAGCTCCAACTCCGCGCAAAACTTTTCATTGATAAGCAGTCCGTTGCTATAAATCGTACCGATTGCTATGTCAGCGTCTGTCAGCGCGTCAACCAGCTCCCAGAAATCTTTCCGAACGAGAACCTCGCCGCCCGTCAACTGCACGATTTGAGTACCGCAATCCGCCATTTGCGCGATTATGTCCATGCATTGTTCGTGAGTGAACTCTTCGACTTTATGTTGAGGCGCGGATATATAACAATGCCGACATTTGCAGTTACATTTGCCCGTTATATCCCAATGAGCCGACTTGATAAAGCGATTGTCATAAAATTTGTAGGCTTGTCCGTCTTCGAGCGGCGACGGAGTTTCATTTACCTCAACGTAACCCTCTGCGCGGAGTTCTTCCATGATTTTGCGTTGCTCGTCATTAAACGATACGCTATCCGAATCCAAAAGCCCGTTGCACATCTTCAACACTGAAAATTTCTTACCGGACAAGAACCTAATTTGCCGTGTCGCGCGTTTGATTACGCCTGTCGGCAAAAATTTCCAGCCGCGCAACACATAATCTTTCTTGAGTTTGTAAAACATCTCCAACCCTCCGTTATTAGAAAAAAAGCAGGGAAGATATTCCACCCCGCCTAATTTTCTTTACTTTCTTTCTGTGAAGCAAAGCCGGTGCAACCATAGCCGCCTGCAATAGAGTACAGTTCGTCGTCGGACGCTTCGCCTTCAGTCATTCAAGGTTACCAAGTTACAAACGCACAGGTAAGCCAACAACCAAGACCAGTGCAGTCATAGCCGCCTGCAACCGCTTCGAGTTCGTCGTCGGACGCTTCACCTTCAGGCTTTGTGGCAGCCGCTTTGAAGTCGTCGACCGTGAAGGTGAAACCTGCCGCTGCTGCGATGGGAAGGACTACCTCTTTAATGCCGTCTTCTTTTGAGCCCGTGTAAGCTGCTTGTGCGTCTTTGAGCTTCTGCCCGAGAGCCGCGTCTTCTTCTGCTTTCGCCAAGAAAGCCTTTACTTGATCTACTGACATAATTATCAGCCTCCAAAATGTTTTTTATCACAACGCCTTTCGGCGCGGTAATCTTGATTAACTTTTTCCTTACGCCTATATAGACGCTTGAAGTTGAAATCCGTTAGAGCTTGCCAAAAAATTTTTTAACTTTGTTTCTCTCGGCTAATCAACTGTTAAATGGCGCAAGTAATCATCTTGCCGTTAAGACTGCCGCCGAAAGCACCACCGAGATTTTGAACGTTGACGCCGCCCGCAACTCCTTCGAGTTCGTCTTCGGACAGTTCGCCTTCGGTTTCGGCTTTGTTATCGATTCGCGCCTCTAACTTATCTTTTGCCTCGTCGAAAGCCGCCTTTTTCTGTTCAACCGCCATAATTACCAGCCTCCTAAATTTGTACTTCACTTATGTAGACGTTCAAAATCCGAATCCATTAGAGCCTCCGAAAAAATTTTTTCCAGCCCTTCACGAATCCCTAACCCTGTTTCTTTGACGGAGAAAAAAGTTTTTGCTATAATACGCTTGAGGTGATTAAAATGACAGAGACGATAAGTCTTACGATTGACAGCGAGGATTTGAAAGAATTTAAGGAACAAACAGGAATGAGCTTGACAGATTGCATAAAAATATTGGTGAACAGCGTAAAGTACGGCGGGAAATTGGAACTCGACCCGTTTTGGAGCGAAGAAAATCAAAAACACTTGGAAAAGTCGATTCGCGAGTTTGACGAAAGCAAATGCGTAAGTTTCACGGCAGAAGAATGGGAGAAATTCGTTAATGCACAAGAAATTCAGTGAGCGCGGCTTTGCAGACTACGGTTACTCTCAATGCGGAACACATTACGACGATAAATGATAAAAAATCCCTCTGGCGTAATGTCGGAGGTTTTTTCGTTAGTGCGGGAAAAATTTTTCAAAACTCTCTAATAGAATTGAGTTTCAAGCGTCTGACGTAATGGGGTAAATTTTTTTTAGCATGTTAAGTTTTTAAAGGAGGCATTTCATTTATGAAGGATTTTGTTTTCGATTTGCAAAGGTTTACCGCGCAGATAATTTCTGCCGGCGAGACTTTCACGCTGGACGGAGTAATTTTCACCGCTCTCGACGGCGACGCCGAACTAAATCTCGACGATGACGGAAAAGTTTCGGGCATTGCGAGCGGTAAAGTTTCGGCTGTCGTTGCTGGCGCGGATAATTCTCCAACCGTCACTTTCGACGCTTCGGGCGGCACATTCAACTTCACTGCCACGAGCGACGGCAATATTATTACGATGACACCGTTCCCGATTGAGTTTATCAGCGGCGAATTCACTTACACGGGCGGAACGCTTGCTATAACTGCCGGCTCCGACCTCGCTCTTGTCACTAAACGCGGCGATTTTATTCTGCGCAACCAAAATCATTTCGTAACCGATTCCGCTTACATTTTTAGTAGCACCGCCCTCACTAGCGAAAGCGAACACGTAATCAGCGACTTCAGCTTGACCAACGGCAGCGACGTTCGACAACTTCAACTTGAACAACTCGGCACGGTAATAAATTATTTCACTCAACAAGGATTTACTCTCGTTAAAGGCTCAAGCGAAGTCCTCAACATCGGCGACTACAAATTAACGGCGACCGCTTTCAACGCCGACGCGGGCTTGAATATGGATTTGGGCGAAAACGGATTGACTTTCGTTCCGAACACCGGCGACGGCACGCTCACGGTTGCACTTAGTCGTAACAACAAAACGATTTTCGGCGGCGAATTGGAATGCACCAGCGGCACAATTACTCTCGGATACGACCACGCCGTCACCTTCGCGAAAGATACGAGTTTCAACTTCACGACGAAAAACAACACGGTTTTGACCGTAACCGCGACGGGCGAGGCTACCACTGCTATTGCCTTGACGGACAACGGAATTTCTTTCACGCCCGGCAACGACGACGGCGCATTGAATATTTCGATTAGCAAAAAAGGCACGCAAGTTTTTAACGGCTCATTAAACATCACCGACGGCACTATAACTTTCGACACCGAAGAAAAAAGATTCTCCTTCACCGACGGCACAAAAATCGCGCTGGGAATTAGCGATTTGGAATTGTCAATTGAAGTTGTCGGCGATACGACTTTAGGCAACGGCATCGGCGCAAGCTTTAAAATCGAGGCGGACGAGAATGGCAACTTAATCTTTACTCCCGATGAAAACGGCGGCTCATTTAACATCTCCCTCAAACGCGACGGCTCGACATCTGCGCAAAACGGATTGATGATGACTGACTCATCCGACGATGATTCGTTCTTTGAAAACAATTTAACCGTCAACGGCGAATTTATGTTCAGCCCCGAAACAAGCATGCTTACTTTGAAAGACGGTACGGAAATTGCTTTTGCCTTCAAAAATTATACGCTCACTGCCACCGCACAAGGCGACGCCGCAAGTAAAATTTCTTTGACTGAGGACGGAATTTCTATCACGCCCGAAATCGGCGACGGCAAGTTGAATCTCGCGCTGGGCAGTGCGAACGGTTCCATATCCGTTGACATCGAAGTTTTAAGCGGCGGTTTCCTTTTCGGTTGGGACGGAGCTTTAAACGTCGTCGAAGGTACCGAACTGCAAATCAAATTCTCCGACGATTACATTGTGAATTTCAAGGCAACCGACGCGGCGGGCGGCGCAATTTCTATCGGCGCGGACGGTCTTAAATTCTCGCCCGGTTCCGATGACGGCGGCTTGCAACTTTCCGTAACCAGAAACGGCGAAACTCGTACTGCTTCCCTTGACGTTACCGGCTCGCTCACTTACAAACTCGACGGCTCAATTTCTCTCGCGGAGGGCACAGTTGTTAAAAATGTTTTCGAGGACGGCAACATCTTGACGATAACCGCCAACACCGACGCCAGCGGTTCAATCATTTTTAATCCGCAAAACGGTTTGACTATCACGCCTTCGACAGCCGACGCTTTGAACGTTGTCTTGACGACGGACGATTTAGATATTGTCAACATCTCGTCAATCACCGGCTCAATCAATTACAGCGGCGGAATTGTTACGGCTTCCGACGGCACGCAAGCTCATCTTTTGCTTTACGATGAATGGGAAACCGAATTGCGGACTTCAGGTGGCACTGCCTCCCTGCAATTCACGGCAGACAGAACCGTTTACACCGCCAACGAAGGCGCGCCTTTCGTTTTGGATTATCTTGACGGCTCGACGCTTGAAATTCAAAATGGCTCGTTCACTGATATTTACGCCACCGAAACTTCGGACCCAATAGAAGTTATCTCTGTCGGTTCCAACTTCAAATGCAATGACGACGAATTTATCTTCACGCTGGAGACGGCGGGCAACTACACAATCAACGGCATGAACGTCACGACGACCGCCGATAACGTTCAAGTTGTGCTTGCCGATTACGACACGATTATCATCAACGGCGCAGGCTTTACCGCTCTCGACGAAAACGTAACACTCACAATCAGCGAAACCGGCTCAACCTGCGCGGGCGGCAAAGTTAAAATCGATAACACATTTACTTTCGACGTAACCGACGGCTCCATTTCTTACGACAACGCAACCGAAAAATTCACCTGCGCGGCAGGCTCGACTTTTTATCTGCAAGACGATAGCGACTTCAAAGTTGTTGCGGCGGAGGATTTTGCATTCGACGTAGAAGCCGACGACGATACTTCAAACCTCAAACTTGCCGACGCCGAATTGAATTTGGTAAACGGCACGCGCACTGCCAACGCCTCAATCACCGGCACGATAATATACGGCTCAGACGGCAGCCTCGCGCTTGAAAACGGCACTGAAATGAATCTCGCTTGGGAAGACGGCAACGAATTAAAATTCACGTCTAGCGGCTCTACAGGCTCCGTTTCCTTCGACGCCGACAAGGGAATTAAAATCACTTCCGACGATGAAAACCTCGCCATGAATTTAACAACCGCTAACGGCTACGCAACCGAAGTATCAAGCCTCAAAGGTTCGCTGTGGTACAAAGACGGCAACGTCACTATCGAAGAAGATACTAAACTCACCGCGACGGGTTCGCTCGGCGGACGATTAGTAGATGTGACGCTTGAATCAGTTGACGGCGACGGTTATTTGAACTTCGGCGCAACCGGTATGACTTACGGCGCGGGCTCCGGCAAATTGAAAATCACTTACGCGCTCGGCAATTTGAAAAGTACTTTGACAGTCAACAAAGGCTCCGTAATTATCGGGCACAATCTCTTCCAAATCTCCAAAGGTACCGACTTTGCTACCGACTTGAAAAACTTTATGCCCGCACTCAACTTCACGACTTCAGAGGCTGGAACTTACACGATAAACAATCAAACAATCACGACGAGTGCCGCGAAGTTGGCTTTGACGGCGACTGATGACCAAATGATTTTCACCACGAGCGACGACGTTGTTAATTACGACGGAATGACTTTCGCGGGTAGCGGCAATGTCAGCCTCAAGCCCGATATTGTTGTTTTGGGCGCGGGCGTCGTGGCAACCGGTTTCGGCGAAGATAAATCTTTCATGTTGGCGGAAGCGGGCAACGTCACTGCCGACGCAAAAGTTTTCACGCTGGAAGAAGCTTACTTGGAAAAAGACGGCGAACAAGTTCTTATCCCGATGAATGTTTCTGTTGAAGGCGTGACGGACGGATTTATTTTCAGCCGCACATTGACCGAAGAAAGCGAAGAATATCTCGGCTATGTAGATTCGCCTTATGTCGGCAAGATATTTACAGAAAAATTTATCGTTCACGGCGATGATTCCTATCAAGTTGTAACCGACGCAATCGGTTTGGAAAAAGTTGTCGGCATTTCAAACGGCGCAACGATTGAAGGTGGCGCAAGTCTCGACAACGAGGACACTCTCAGCTATTATGTTCTTAAGACGGACACGAACGGCGATTTCACAATCGGCGAAAAAACTTATACGATTGCTGAAGATTCGACAGTCGGCACGGAACTTAGGGCGCACTTTGAAGACAATTTGGTTTATGCCGACAAAGTGAACGAGTTGAACGGAACGATAAGCGGCAACTTCTCCGACGGAGGCTTTGCAATAAACGGCAACAATTCGCTCAACGTTTACGAGGACGAGGAAATTTCAATCGTCGGCAGCGGCAAGAAATATGAAATTCTCGGACTCGACAACAACGCAAGCTTGAAAGTTTCGGCTAAAGATTCTTACGTCGTCAACAATACGACCATTAACGCCAACGCGGGAGATTATATCGTCGGGCTTGGAGAAAGTGCCGCTTTCCTCATGGGCACGAACAACGACACGCTCATAACCGGCACCAAATCTGATGATACGATAGCCAACGGCGGCGTAAACGTGACGATAAACGCGCTCGGCGGCAACGATTTAATCAGCAACTTTGCCGCAAGTGTTTCAATCGACGCGGGCATCGGTGACAATTACGTTGAAAATGTTGCCGAGTTAGTCACAGTCATCAGCGGCGACGGCAACGATACCATTTACAATGTTCCCGGCAATTTGAATAGCACCGGCAAATTTTTTGCACCCGGCAAGAATTCCGTCAATGGATTAAGAATAACAGCATATCTTCGACGATAATCGGCGGCAAGGGCAATGACTCAATTTATAATGTTGCCGCTACTGTAAAAGTCAACGGCAAATTTTATAAGCCTGCTGATGATTTAATTAACGGCGGAGACGGTGACGATTATATTGAGAACGACGGCGACTCGATAACAATTTTGGGCGGCGCAGGCGACGATTCCATTTTCAACGGCGGCGATAAAGTTCTTTTCCAATACGTTTCTGGCGACGGCAACGATTCTATCGAAGGTTTCAATTCAACTTCCACGCTAAGCATTTCGGGCGCGAGTTATTCCACGTCCAAAAGCGGCAACGATGTTATCGTGGCGATCGGCGAAAACAAACTTACTTTAATCGACGCGGCAAGCTTGTCGTCAGCCAACATTGAATCCGATACCCAAGATCCTATTGTGACGTTGGTTGAATCGGCTTTGAAACGCACGGCGGCAGGTTATCCCGCAATAGCGGCGGTTGCTTTCCACCCGAACGAAGATCTCGGTGACGAACCGACAAATTACTCCGCCAAAGAAGATTGGAGCATCACTTCTTCCGATAACCTGAAACTTCATGCCGTCCATTACACGCCCGACGATTCAAACGATAAATGGGTTGTGTTGATTCACGGCTACGGTCACAATCACGACGCAATGTATCAATACGCGACGGCTTATCTCGCCAACGGTTACAACGTCTTGATGATTGACCAACGCGCCGCCGGAGATTCGGAAGGCACTTGGCTAACAATGGGCGCGGCTGAAAGTGAAGACGTTGCACTTTGGACGCAGGAAATCGCACGCCGAAATTCAAACGCCAAGATAACTTTGCACGGTATCTCAATGGGTTCCGCTACCGCAATGCTCGCCGCCGCCCGCGCAGATTCTAAAAATGTTACTTCGCTTGTCGAGGATTGCGGCTATACAAATGTTTTGGACGTCTTCAGCATAATCAACGACGCTTACCTTAAACAACCGTCTGCAGTCGTTTCGGCTATGGATCCGGTCGCAAAAAATTTGACGGGCTACTACTTGCACGAAGCCGCCCCGATTGATTCAATTTCTTCTGCTAAAATGCCGTCGCTGTTCATTACGGGCGACGCCGATACCGTTGTCCCGATGAGTATGCTCACAAGTCTTTACAACGCTTCGGGCGCGAATGTTAAGGAACAATTTATCGTCGAAGGCGCAACGCACGGACGCGCGGGCTTAACGGATTCTATCGGCTACAATAATGCCGTGTTCAGATTTGTTGCCGAAGCGAACGGTGAGGGTTGGATTACCGACAACACAGCCGACGGAATTTCTCTGCGCGGAACCAAATACAACGATTCAATTTCAAACAGCGGCACGAGCGTAACGATTGACACGGGCGCGGGCGACGACTTTATCTCCAACTACGTTGACAGCACAGTTCTTTCGGCGGCATTGGGTAATTCAATCAACGCGGGCGACGGCAACGATACAATCTACAACAACCACACCTATTACCCGACACTTCTCGGCGGCGCGGGCAACGATTCTATCGTCGTAAGTCGCGGAAGTCGCACTTACATTGACGGCGGCAGAGGGAACGATACGATTCTCGGAACTTTAGCAGATAATCCCGGTAGCGATTGGGAAATGGGCGGTTATGCAACAATCAGCGGCGGCGCAGGCGACGATTATATCAGCACCGGCTATTCGGATAATTCTTTTATCGGCGGCGGCAACGGCAATGATACGATTATCATGAGCGGCGGCAATTCTACCGTCAGCGGCGGCAAAGGTGACGACCAAATCACAATCGCTGAAGATAACGAACATCCTAACAACGTTTTGATTACTTATTCCGAAGGCGACGGCAACGATATTATCTACGGCTTCCGCGCAGATTCCACGCTCTCAATCAGCGGCGGCAATTATTCTTCGGCGCAGAGCGGAGACGATTTGATTATCACTGTCGGCGAAAACGAAATTACTTTGGTCGGCGCGGCAAGTCTCTCCTCAATAAAAATCGACGACGAACTCGCAACGCCCGATTCTTCCGACGAAGTCCTCGAAGAAATTTCCAGCGTCGACATTACCGGCGCGGCTCAATTAGTTGAGGGCAACAACGAAATCGACCTGCGCGGCAACGACGAATCCCAAATTATTTCTCTCGGCGGCGGCAACCAAGAAATTTTCTTCAACAACGCAAAGAAAAATATCGCCGTCATCGGCAACGAGGCAACCGGCGAAAAGAAAATTCACTTCGGGGACGGCGGCAATTTGGGCGTCATCAGCGGTAGCCAAACAAATAATTTCGTAACTCTCGGCGGCGGCGCGGATACTGTGGCACTGGCGAACAACGCACGCGCACAAGTGGAAATGAACAACAGCGGCGCGGCTAAAATTATTCCTTATAGCGGCTCCGTCACTCTCGATAATTACGACGCTTCAACCGGCGCGGCTATTCAAACGCAAACAAAAAATATCGCGAGCGCGGTTAAAGACAATTCGATTCAGCTCGTCGACAATAAAGTTTGGCTGGACGATTCAACTTCCGTCGAAATCAATGATTCGTCCAATTCTTCCACGCTCGTTAATCTCGCTGATGTTTCCGGTTCCGCGCAGATTATCGGATTCACGGGCATTAACGGCGGCGTCGTTGATACTCACGAACTCAGCGGCAACTCCCTGCTCAAAGGTAACTACGCCGAAAATTCTTCCGATAATCAGAAAAGCAAACCTTCCAATCTCACTTCGGGCGACGGCAACGATACCATTCTTGCGGGCGCAGGCGATTTTGTCGACGGCGGCGGCGGCAACAATAAAATTTTCCTCACGCCTTACGATTTGCGGCAGACCAAAGACGGCGCGACTATTGCTTCCGGTAACAACGGCAGAAATATCGTCGCAAACTTTAAAGCCGGCTTCGACGACAGAAATGATAAAATATTAATCGACGACAGCACCTCTTTCGACTTTAACTCGTTCGACGGCGATAATCTCTATGCCCGAATGGACGTCGCGCAGGTTCAACTCCAAAATATTTCCTCCGGCGACGACTTCATCAAGATTTTGGAGACGGATACAACCGGCAGAGATTATAAAACCGCCGTCGCGCAGAAAGGCGCAGTCATAAAATTAGGCGACGAGATTGCTGATGTTTACGTCGGCGATCAATCGGGCGTCGACTTCACAGGCTACAAAAGTTCGTTGCTCGCTGATTTGAATAATCAGGAAGATATTCGTTTCTACGGTATCAACCAACTCACGGCGGGCGAAGGTCAATCCAGTTTAATCGGCGCGGCGAGTAGCGAAACTTTAACCGCAGGCAACGGCGATACAAATATTTGGAGCCGCGCAGGTCGTGACTTCATGGTCGGCAATTCTTCCGCAGATAAAAAAGGCTCGACTGTCTTCAATTTCCTTGCGGGCGACGGAGTCGATACTATCAGCAATTTCGAGTTCTTAACTCAAGATAATTCTTCCACCGCCGATAAAATTAACACCGGCGACTCTGAAATAAAAAATGCCTTCGTTTCCGGCGACAAAGTTGTTGTCAAACTTTCCGACGACAGTGCTTTAACTCTAAACGACGCGGCGGGCAAGGATTTCCAAGTCAATAACCTCATCGCCAAAGTCGACAAAAATATTTCTTACGACGGACTGGCAAATTATTACGTTGCTAATGGCGGCTCTTCACTTACCGTCGATTCTTCCGTCGGCAGTGCTGAAATTTGGCTCGATAATTCTCACGGCACAACTTTTATCGGCAAAATCCGCACGCTCGACGCTTCCGACGTTGAAGGCAATACTTCCCTCGTCGGCAACGAATTCAACAACACCATCCGCGCAGGACATGGCGATTCAAGTTTATGGGGCGGCTCTGCCAACACTGACGATTTACTTATCGGCGGCAACTCCCGCAATACTTTCTTCTACTTCACCGGCAACGGCAACGATTCCATTCAAAACATCAACGACGGCGACAAAGTCATCCTCTCCGATATTTCTCTCGACCAAATCATCAGCACCGAAATTACCGCCGACTCCGTATCCATTAACTTCCTCGACGGCGGTTCTCTTAATGTCGACGGGCGCGAAAATGTTACTTATCAACTCGCCGACGGCTCCAAATACTCCGCTAACCACGAAAACCTCCAATGGGATTCTAAATAAAATCGCCAATCCTCTGACTTTTGAACATAAAAAAAGCTCGCAAGCTCTTTTTAGGGCTCGCGAGTATTTTTTATATTTGGAGGCAGTATCCTTTACCTTTTACGAAATTTATTTGGATTAAATGCCTGTACGCACCTAATTTTCGGCGGATGTTGCTGATGTGCATTGGCAAAACGTTGCTCGTCATCCGCAGAGATGAATTTTGGTAGATAGCTTCATAAATTTTCTCCGGCATTATCGGCTGATTCAGATTATCGACCAACACAAGGAATATTTCGCACTCAATCGGCGTCAACTCTATCGTCTCGCTGTCAATTTTAATTTTGCGACTGCGCGGGTAGACGATAATATTTTGTTTGATATGAATTCCGTATTCCGAACGGATGGAACTGCTTATTTTAACGTTAGCGGAGATTTTTTCCGACTCATTCAGATTCAACACGAAACAATTTACTATCGTGCGACTTTTTTCCGTAAAGAAATTGCCCCATTCCAATACATTAACTTCATCTGCCAAATTTGGCGATTGCAACCTGTATCGCAGATAATACGTGCTCCGATATTTGTATTGCGGCTCTGAATTTAGCCCTGCTATATTTTCCGCGTAGTGTTTCGCCAAATATTCCACGTATCTATCTTTATCCGCCGCGTGTACATTCGATAACGACGAGGAATTTTGCGCCGTGATGAATTCTCGTATCGTCGTGTAGCCCAAAAGCTTAATGTATTTGCGATTCACAAGACGGTAAGGGAATATACCCCCCCCCGTAGTATTTTCATAATAAAAACTTTTTTCCGCTACAACGTCCGAGTTCATAAATTCCAGCAAATCCTCGTTGTAAGCTTGAATTTCCCAAGGAAGTTTGGGGTAAGGCATATTCTCGTTGAAAAACACCAGCCGAATAGGTTTATTCATATCAAACTGACGACTAACATGATAATGCGTGCAAATTACTTTATCGTCGAGCTGATTGAAATAAAAAAAGTAATTCAAGACGAAAGGTTTTTGCGTGCGAATGTGTATGAAAGTAGTTTTAGCGAGAATTTGGCAACTGTCGTTCGATTGACTGCAGACCGAATAATTTTCGTCGATAAGTTTGTAAGACAGAGTTTGATTCAAAGAAAGTTCAGCGTATTGGCGAAATTCTGCCGCCGAGTCAAAGACATTGCCCTCAATAAAGCCCATGAAATTGAAATTTTCGGGACTCAAATACTTAACGAGACCCTCAACGCTCCTGTTTACCAAATAAGATTGAATCATCTCGCGCGCTGCATTCAACGCGCTGTCCAAATAATATTTCTGCATGATTACTCCAACCTGATACGAATTTCTCTTTGATTATAAATGATTCTGCGCGGAACCATAACAGATAAAGAAAAATTTATTGACAACACAAAGATAGTGGTATAATCTTCGACAATCAAATAAAAAGCAGGAGGATTATCATGAAGAAAAAATTTTTAGCGGCTCTTGCGGCGGGGCTGATTGCTTTTGCGCCGTTTACAGCCGTTGACGCTATGCCTCGCGATGAAATTGCTAATATACAAGTTAAAAAGGCTAAGGATTTTAAATTCTGGGCTAAAAATTCCGTTGCGAATCAAAAATTAGTCGAATTTGTTACCGATGTGACGAATAAGCGCAGTAAAAATTTCATTCCCGCCGAAGACAGAATCGCCGTTTTCGATATGGACGGAACTTTTATCTGCGAAACGGCTCCTTGCTACTTTGAATGGATGCTTTACCTCGAACGCGCCCTTCACGACCCCGATTATACGCCGACGCTCGAAGATAAGGCTTATGCGGAAATGGTAAACGCCGAAATTGAGTTAGGGCACTTTATGACGGGAAAATTTCCAAAAGGAATCGATTTAGGCGAGGCAAAGTCTCAACAAGCGGTATTTGCGGGCATGACGACCAAAGAATACGCCGATTACGTCAAAAAATTCATGAATAAGCCCGTCGAAGGTCTCACGAACTTAAAATGGGGCGAAGCGTTTTATTTGCCTATGGTTGAGGTTATTAAGTACTTAAAAGCGAATAATTTCACGGTTTATATCGTCACGGGCAGCGACAGACCAGCAATGCGCGTCATGAGCGATAAAATTTTGGGCATTCCGAGCGATAATGTAATCGGAACCGACCCGCAGATATTTGCAGCGAATCAGGGCGACATTTCTGCCGACAATTACGCTTATCAACACGATGATTATTTGATTCGCGGGCAACTCACCCAGAAAAACTTGAAAATGAACAAAGTCGTTGCGATTGAGCACGAAATCGGCAAGCAACCCGTTTTGGCGTTCGGCAACAGCGGCGGAGATACTTCAATGCTGAATTACGCGCTTGCAGGCAATAAATATCGTAGTTTGAGCTTTTTTGTTATCTGCGACGACCTCGAACGCGAACTTGGTAATGAAAATAAGGCTGAAAGTTGTCGGAAACTCGCGGATAAGAACGGTTGGATACAAATTTCCATGAAAAACGACTTCAAAACGATTTACGGCGACGATGTTAAACCCACGAAATAAATTTTGAGCAAACAAAAAACCCTTCGGCATGAAGTCGGAGGGTTTTTTTGGTTACTTTTATTAGGCGTCGAAAGAAAATCTGCCGCTTTTACCGCCGTCTTTTCGTTCAAGATGAATTTCTCCCAGCGTCATTCTTTTATCTATCGCCTTGCACATATCGTAAATCGTCAACAGAGCGACACTGACAGAGTGCAATGCTTCCATCTCAACGCCCGTCGCCCAAGTGGTTTTGACTGTCGCGATAACTTTGACGGCAAGCTCTTCCGATAACAATTCAAATTCAACGGCGCAATGACTGAGCGGCAACGGATGACACAGCGGGATAACGTCGGAAGTTTTTTTCGCCGCCATAATTCCCGCAATGCGAGCTACGCCCAATACATCGCCCTTGCCGACGGTGCCAGATTGAATAGCCGTAAAAACTTCCGCGCTAATAAAAATTTTTCCGCTCGCGACCGCAACTCTCTCCGTTAAAGTTTTACCGCCAACGTCAACCATTATCGCGTTACCTGCCGCGTCAAAATGATTCAACATTTTATCCCCGAATTCGGACGTGCGTAGAAAGACCAAGTGATAATAATCGTTATGACTGTGAACGCAATTAAAACGTAGAAGGCGGGCGTCACCAAGTTAAAATTCGAGTACGCCCAGCCAAAAATTTTCGGGATAAGGAACGCGCCATAAGCCGCAATCGCCGCCGTGAATCCTGTAACCAAAGACGAATGAAACGGGTTGTTAAATATGTAAGGTATCATGCGGAAGGACGCGCCGTTGACAAAGCCCGTCGTCAAGAACAGTAATAAAAACGCCGCGAAGAACATTCCAAAGCTATGCGCTTGAAGTCCGAGCAATACCACGATGATTGACGCAAGCATTAAAATCAGCGAGTAAAGCGTAACTTTGGAGCCGCTGTTGAATTTATCGGCAAGCCAACCGCCAACCGGTCTCATGCCCGCCCCGATGAATGGTCCAAGAAACGCGCCCCATGCCATTGAAACTTCGGGGAACTCGCGATTGAGTAAGAGCATTAACGCCGCCGAATAACCAATAAATTGTCCGAAGCCGCAAGTATAAATCCAAGTCATCAGCCAAGTATGTTTGTTGCCGAAAATCGACAGGATACTTTTCGGGCTTTGCTTTGGCAACGGTAAATTGTCCATGAAAATCCAAATCAGCACCAGCGTTAAAACTGTCGGCACTGCCCACGCGTAGCAAACTGATTGAATGTAAACTTCCGCGCCCGTTTTTACGTTAATCAGCGGGTCGCCGAACAATCCGCCGAAACTCATTCCAAGTAAAATCGGAGCCGTCAGATAAATCAGCGAGACGCCCAAATTTCCGACGCCTGCATTAATCCCTAACGCCAATCCTTTATTTTTTTTCGGGAAGAAGAATCCGATATTCGCCATCGACGATGAGAAATTACCGCCCGCCACGCCGATTAGCGCAACCAAAATAAAAAGTTCGTCGTAACTTGTCGAGGTGTCTTGCAATGCCGTTCCAAGCCCGATTATCGGCAAAAGTAAAAGCGCGGTTGAAAAT
This sequence comes from uncultured Selenomonadaceae bacterium, assembly GCA_905234235.1. GTDB lineage: Bacteria > Bacillota > Negativicutes > Selenomonadales > Selenomonadaceae > Quinella. The sequence goes on along the minus strand of CAJOHN010000003.1, from coordinate 31,006 downwards.
AACGTCCAATTTTTCCCGCCGAGTAATCCGGGCATGTAGGTATAAAAAAGTCTGCAAGTTGCGCCGACAAGTCCCGGTAATGATGCCAGCGTAAAAATTTGTGCGTCGGTGAAGTGGAAGCCGATTTGATTCAACTGCGCGGCGATTGTCGCCCAAAGCGTCCAAACCACAAAAGACAACGTCAACGCCCAAGTCGAAGTGTAAAGATTTTGTTTGGCAATACGTTCGCCGAATTTCTGCCAAAACGCCTCGTTTTCCGGATCCCACTTAGCCAGAATTTCTTTACGGGTAGGATTCGCGCCCAGAGTTTTTAAAATGTCTTCAGCTATAATTTTTATCATCCCTTTTTATAAGCCGCCAAGAAATTTGCAAAGTCTCTCGGCGGCAGATAAGTCGTTAATATCGCAGCGAATAATTTCCGTGCTCTTAAACGGTTCGCTCGTAAAAATCGCGGCAACTTTATCGTCGGCAATGACTTCGCCACGCCCGCGCCACAATGAAATCGTCGGGAAAATATTTTTCGTGCGGCTCTCCGTAAAAATCAAATCAACGCCCGTCATCACGTCCAATACTTCTTGAAAATCTGCGCGGGTTGTGGTTTGCCGAATCATGAACCAACTTTTAGGCGAAATAACCGCCACGCTCTCAGCTCCCGCCGATTGAAAACGATAGCTGTCCTTGCCTTCAACGTCTAAATTAAATCCGTGCGCGTCGCTTTTTATCACACCGATTTTAATTCCCTGCGCGGACAAAATTTTTATGAGGCGTTCAATAAATGTAGTCTTACCCGTACCGGATTCGGGCGCGACGATTGAAATTATCGGCGTCTTGCGATTGAGATTAGCCGCTCTGCCGCGTGCCAGTTGCAAATCTGCGCGGGTGTTCACGTTAAAAAAATTTTCTCTCGCCGAAAGCTCAACCAGTTCATGCGGAATTTTTTTTATTGCCGTAAGGAGTTTTCGCTGACCGTTTAAAAGTTCGTCGTAAAATAACTCAGCAAGATTTCTACGATAAAACGCCGCCAACGGTTGAAATTTTCCTCCGACGACCGGCAAGACTGCTTGAACTGTTGAAAATTTTTTCGTAAGCGGAAGCACCGCGTCAAACTCGAAGAACGGCATATCCGCCGAAACTGCCAACGCCCAATCGGTTTTGATTCGGGCAAGTCCGTTTGCTAAGCCTGACATTGCGCCCGCGTCGTGAATTTTATCGACTAAAATTTTCACGCCAAATTTCTCCGCTAAACTTTTCAGCGCAGGCAATTCCTCTTCGACGCATAAAAATTTTTCCGCGAAGTCAACAGCTGAAGCTTTTCGCAAAATGTTTTCAAGCATTCCGATGCCGCCAATTTCTACGAAACGTTTATCCGTGCCGAGCCGTGAACTTTTGCCGCCCGCGATTATCAGCAATGAAATTTTCATCGTGCACAATTTCCATCTTCCCCGCGCAGAATTTCGATACCGTGTTGAAGTTCGGGCAGGACAAAATTTAAACATTCGTCAACGGCTTTCGGACTGCCGGGCAAATTCACAATCAACGAACGCTTACGAATCCCCGCAACCGCTCGGCTTAACATTGCCCGACGAGTTTTTTGCATGGAAAAATTTCTCATGGCTTCGGGGATACCCGGCGCAAGTCGCGTGCAAACTTCTAAAGTTGCCTCCGGCGTAATATCTCTGATTGAAAAGCCTGTGCCGCCCGTCGTCACTATCAATCCGATCCCCGCGTCAGAAAGCTCAAGCAATTTGTCGACTAGAAATTTTTTAACGTCGGGTAAAATCGTCCGCGCAGAAATTTTATAGCCCGCGTCGGATAAAACTTTTTCGCAACGGTCGCCGCTGATGTCCTCGTCGCGCAAGCCGTGAAATCCTCTGTCGCTCATAGTTATAATCGCCGCGTCCAACGGAATTTTTTCGGCAAGCTCCAAATCATCGCCGACTGAAATTTTCCCGCCGTGCAATACGCGAGCAAAAACGCCCTCACGCGGCATGATACAATCGCCGACTTGTTGATAAATCGCGCAATGATTATGACACTCCTTGCCGATTTGTGTTATCTCAAAGAAAACTTCGCCGCTCTTCAAACGAGTACCAATCGGCAAATTTTTGAACGTAAAACCTTCCGCAAGAATATTTTCGCCGAACGCGCCCGCCTCAATCTGCGCGCCACGTGATTTAAATTCGTCAACCTCAGCTTGACCAAGAAAACTAACTTGCCTGTGCCAATCGCCCGCATGAGCGTCGCCGGCAATTCCAAACTCCGTAACAAAAGTTGCCGTCTCGACTAAATTTTTTGCCGTGCCGCGTCGTTCGCTGATACAAATCGCGTTAATTCTGCCCATATCTCAACCTCCCACTTGATACATTTGAAAATTCGTACTGCAGCCAAAGTTATGTTCGCGTGGCTTGCGATAAATTGTCTCGCGAATTTCGGCAAGAATCTTTTCATCCGCGACGCCCGAACGTAACAAATTTCTAACGTCGAGCCCGTTGTCAAAGCTAAGGCACGTCTTGAGGAAACCTTCCGCCGTCAAACGAATTCGATTACATTCGCCGCAAAATTTATGTTCCAATGCGTCGATGAAGCCGATTTCCCCGATAAAATTTTTAGGTTGAAAATATTTTGCGGGACCTTGCAGAGAATTTTTTTTATGGACGGGAATTAGTTCGCCGAATTTTTTTTCAAGCTCAGAGAAAATTTCTGCCGTCGGAATGCCACGAAGTCCGGAGTTTATCGCGCAACCTATCGGCATCAGTTCGATGAATCTTACTTTGATAAAATTTTTTTCCGCTAAGGTTGCAAGCTCCAAAATTTCTCTGTCGTTGACGCCGCGCAGAGGAACACAATTTATTTTTATCGCCAAATTTTCCCGTAGCAATATTTCCAGCCCGCTTATAATTTCTTTGAAAAATTTTCGCCGCGTCAACTGTTCAAAAATTTTTTCGTCGAGAGTGTCCAAACTTAAATTTATTCCGTCCAAACCCGCCGCGATTAACTCTGGAGCAAAATTTTTCAGCAAAACGCCGTTGGTTGTCAGCGTTACTTGTTCAATCCCCGAAATATTTTTCAACTCTCGAATCAGCGTGGGCAAATTTTTTCTTAGCAATGGTTCGCCGCCCGTCAGCCGAATTTTTTTTATGCCGAGCCGAGAAAAAATTTTTCCTACCCGTAATATTTCTTCCAACGTCAAAATTTCCGCGTGAGGAATTTTCTTTACTCCACATTCGGGCATACAATATCGGCACCGCAGATTGCAACGGTCGGTTACTGAAATTCGGGCGTAGTTTATCTCGCGACCGTATTGGTCTTTCATAGCAAAATTATTTCAACCTCGTCGCCCGCTTTTAACTCATCTGAGCCCGCCGGAATATCGACAAGCGCGTTGCAACCCGCCGCCGAATACAAACTGCCCGATTCGTGACGGCTTGGCAAGTAAATTTTTTCGCCGTCGAACTTCGCCCGAATAAATCTGCGCCCAAAACTTTTCTTAGGAAAATCATCCGCTAAGACGCCGCGACTGCGATTGTACAAAATATCTGCGCGGTGTGACATTTCAGCAAGGACGGGACGCGCCAAAAGTTCAAAGGTCGCATACGCCGCAAACGGATTTCCGCTAAGGGCTATGCCTAAAAAATTTCCGCACGTCCAACCGATTACGGGCGCACCCGGCTTCATCAGCACGCGCCAAAAAATTCGCCGTCCGATTTTCTTAACAACGTCATGCATAATATCTTTTTTGCCGACGGAAACGCCACCCGTCGTTATCAGCAAGTCAACGTTGAGAACAGAAATTTTCTCCGCGCAGATGTCAACGTCGTCAGGCAAGTTACCTAAAATTTTCGGTTCGAAACCAAGCTCAATCAAGCGCGCCGCCAATAAATATAAATTGCTGTTATAAATTTTGCCCGCCGAAATTTTTTCGTCTAAATTTAAAAGTTCGTCGCCTGTTGAGGCAATCGCAATTCGAGGACGCCGATAAACTTCAACGCTTGACACGCCTTGACTTGCCAAAATCGCAACGTGAGCCGCCGTCAACTTTTCATTCTTAGCAACAAGTAACGCGCCCGCTTTTATGTCCTCGCCCGCAAAACAATAATTTTCGTGCTTGTGAAGTTTGTAAGGTACAAAAATATTTTCGCCGTCAAAAGTCACGTCTTCCTGACGAATTACGCAGTCGCAACCTTTCGGAATAGCCGCGCCCGTCATAATTCTTAACGCCTCGCCCGATTTAATTTCGTCCGAAAAAAAATCGCCCGCGCATTCCTCGCCGACAACTTTAAATCTGCGCGGCGTTTCAGAAGAATTAAGAGCGTAACCGTCAAGCGGACTGCGGTCGAATGGCGGATTATCAAAAGTCGCAAAATAATCTTGAGCCGTCACGCGCCCAACGGAATTTATCAACGGAACTTTTTCAACGTCGGAAATTTCTTTGGCGTTCGCCGTCAAAAGTTCAATCGCCCGTTCAAAGCTTATGCCTTCCATTGAAGCAAACCTCCGACGCCCAGCGTTGTAAAATCTTTGCAAGTTAAGCGTTCGCCCGTGATTATTCGCGGCAACACCAAATCGAAAATAGTTTTCGAGCAAAACATTACGCAACCCGGCAAGCCCATTATCGGCACGTCGTCTTTGTAAGCAAGCATGAACATTGCGCCGGGCAATACCGGTACGCCATAAGTTACAACTTCTGCGCCCGTCGAAATTATCGCGGCGGGAGTTCTATCGTCAGGGTCGACACTCATTCCGCCCGTGCAAATTATCATTTCCGCGCCCAAACTTAACAGCTCCAGAATTTTTTCGCGAGTCATTTCCTTAGAGTCGTCCGACATTCTGCGCCAATTAATTTCAAGCCCAAAACTTTTCAGCTTTGCTTCGATGACAGGCGTAAAAGTATCTTGGATACGTTCGTGAAAAATTTCCGAGCCGGTAACAACCAATCCGACTTTAAAATTTTTGTACGGAGCAATTTTCATTAACGGAACGTCGCCCGCAATTTCTTTGACACTCGCCATTTTTTCCTTATCGATAACCAGCGGAATCACACGCATTCCCGCGACGGATTTATTTTTACGAACAGGAATTTTATTCTGGACTGTGGCAATGCAAATTTCTCCAAGCGAATTAATTTCGTTGAGTTTGTCGGCGTCAACATGAAATACACCGTCGCAAGTCGACTTGAGTTCGATTTTGCCTTCCTTAACGTCGGTCGCCGATAAATTTTCTCCTTGACAAATGCCGCGCAGAATTTCCGCCGCATCGTTTTCGTGGAGCTTAGTCTCGTCGTTTTCCCAAACAAAAATATTTTCCTTGCCGAGCTTCAAAAGTTCGGGAATATCTTCCGCCGTTATGACATGCCCCTTGCGAAACTTAGCGTCCTTGACGACGCCGCGAACGATTTGCGTAACATCGTGGCAAAGAATTTGTCCGACGGCGTCTTGAATTCTAATTTCTTTCATCGCTCAACCAATCCAATCCTTGAGGTCGTTGTCAACGTTTGTAATGCCGCTTATGCCGAAATTCTCAACCAAAACTTTTGCGACGTTGGGGCTTAGGAATGCGGGCAATGTCGGTCCGAGATGAATATTTTTTACGCCGAGATACAATAGCGCGAGTAAAACCAAAACCGCCTTCTGCTCGTACCAAGCGATTACGTAGGCAATGGGCAATTTGTTCACGTCGTCGAGTCCGAAAACTTCCTTGAGCTTGAGCGCGATTAACGCCAGCGAATACGAATCATTACACTGCCCCGCGTCGAGAACTCTTGGAATCCCGCCGATGTCTCCAAGTTCAAGTTTTAAGTATTTGTATTTTGCACAACCCGCCGTTAAAATCACGGTGTCTTTCGGCAATGCCTTAGCAAAGTCGGCGTAATATTGGCGAGCCTTATGCCGCCCGTCGCAACCCGCCATGACGACGAACTTTCTAATCGCGCCGCTCTTTACAGCCTCAACAACTTTATCAGCTAGGGCAAAAACCTGTTCGTGCGCAAAGCCACCGACAATTTCGCCGGTCTCTAATTCGGTCGGTGCAGGTAATTTTTTTGCTAACCTAATTAGCTCAGTGAAATCTTTTTTGCCGTCGACTTCCTCAATGCGTTTGCAAGCGGGATAACCTACCGCGCCCGTCGTAAAAATTCTATCGCGATAACTTTCTTTCGGAGGAACGAGGCAGTTGGTCGTAAGAAGAAGCGCGCCGTTGAATTTTTCAAACTCGGTCGTCTGCATTTGCCAAGCATTACCATAGTTGCCGACAAGGTGCGGATATTTTTTCAGCTTCGGATAGTAATGCGCGGGCAACATTTCGCCGTGAGTATAAACATCAACGCCCGTACCTTCTGTTTGTTCAAGCAGTTGTTCAAGGTCGCGCAAATCGTGTCCGCTGACGAGTATCGCAGGATTTTTGCCGACGCCGAGCTTCACTTTGGAAATTTCGGGGTTGCCGTAAGTTTCAGTGTTAGCCTTGTCGAGCAAAGCCATAACCGCGACGCCGACTCTACCCGTTTCAAGAACAAGCGCAGTTAATTCGTCGCCGTTCAAGCTGTCGTCTAAAAGTTTTGCCAAAGTAGATTGCATGAACGCGGAAATTTTCTCGTCGTCAAAATTGAGCGCGTTGGCGTGATAAAGATACGCCGCCATTCCTTTGAGCCCGTAAGTTATAAGCTCGCGCAAACTACGAATGTCTTCATCTGCAGTCGCGAGGACGCCGATTTCAACATCAGCACCCGAATAAAGTGCCGCCGTCGGCAAAGTTTTTTTATCGTCAACTTCAGCCAAAAGTCTTTTCTTCGCGATCAAAGTTTTTTGGACTCGTTCAATAATTTTTTCGCGGTCGAAATTGGCATTAGTTATCGTCGTGAAAAGATTCAGCGTGACGAGACGATTTATCCGCACCTTGACGATTTTATTTTCTGCGCGGAGCTGAGTGGTTACGGCGCAAAGCCCCTTCGTCACGTAAATCAGCAAGTCTTGCGCTTTGGCTACTTCGGGTTTCTTGCCGCATACGCCCGACACGCTACAAGCCTTGCCGCCCGCCGTTTCTTGGCATTGATAGCAAAACATTTTATCACTCATGATTTATTTTCTCCGGTAGATTATCGGGCTGCGCATAAACATTTCAAACGGGAAGCTCAAACAATGAACCAAACGGGTAAACGGGAACAGAATCATCGTAATCATTGCCATAAACACATGCGCTTTGAAAATTATCGGCGTATCAGCCATAAGTTCGGCGTCGGGGCTCATAGCAAGTACGGAACGGAACCAAGGGCTTATGCATTCGCGGTAATTGAAACCGTCGCCCAAAAGTCCTACTGCGTTTAATAAAGTTCCGCCGAAGCCGGTTACTATCGTCAAGAAAATTACGAAATAAATCACGCCGTCCATCGTACTTGTATTTACTTTCATGCGCGGGTTGTCGAAACGTCGACGCATAAGCAGGAAGAAGCCGCCGAAAAATAAAAGTCCCGCCGGAATGCCGCCCGCCAATGAAATTATGTGATACAGATGTTCCGAGATACCGACGCCGTCCGTCAAGCTTTTGGGAATCAGAATTCCGATAACGTGACCACCAAAAGCCATTAATAAACCCAAATGGAACATCGGACCGGCTATCATCAAACTTTTTTTACTCAGGAACTCGCTCGATTTAGTTGTCCAACCGCGTTCGCCCGTCCAATACCGATAAGCAGTGCCGACGATTAAAGTTGCAAAGGCTATATAGGGCAGAGCCGTCCAAAAAAATCCGCTCATTTTTCTGTCACCTCCAAAGTTGCGATCTGCGAAAGGATTACGTCAAGCAAAAAGACTTGCGGGAGTTTCGCCTCAATGAATCGTTCGCGCAGTAGTTCAATTTTTGCTTGAGCCGTCTCCAAAATTTTTTTAGACTGTGCAGGCTCGACCGTCGTAGCCAATTCCAAAATCGCGGGCAAATAATCGGGCAACTCTTTCTGCACATCGTAACCGTTATCCAAGAAAAGTTGCTTGAACTCGTGCATTTCATTGGATTGCTTACCAAAGTCTGTCCGATTGTGCGTCGTCAAGTAAAGATTTGTGTTCTGCGAAAAATCGAATTTGCGAACGTATTCTTGCTCATATTCTTTATGCCCGACCTGCTCGATATAGTCGAATAAATCTTGAAAAACTTCCCGCGTCTGCTGATTTTGAAGTTCCTGCGCGGCGGCTCGATATTCCGGAAATTCCTTACGCCAATTTTCATCGGGATACTCGAACAGGAACGCTGCGATTTGTAAAACTTTTTTGTACTCGTCCATCAGCAGAATCCTCCCGGACAAATGTAACCCGCGGAGCCTTGAAGTTCGCGTAATTGTTCGTGCGTCTTACCTTGCACGCCGGCGGGCAATTTGATTCGTTCGGAATATTTTGCCAGCGCGAGGAGCTTGTACATTTTTTCATATTCGTAAGCGTCGAACTCTAAATTTTGCGGAGGAGATTCGCCGACTTCCTTACAACGCATAACCGTACGCATGTCAAGTAACCGTTGAAGGACTTGCAAGATTATCTGCGTGTTGCCGGCTGTGAACAATTCCGCCAAATATTTTACGGGGATTCGCATCGCTTCCGAGTTCGGCAGATAAACTTTCTCCTCGAATTTTTTAGCTATCGGACTGAGCGGCGGGATATACCAAACCATCGGCAACGTACGGAATTCGGGATGGAGCGGCAATGCCAACTTCCACCCTTGAATAATTTGATAGACGGGAGAAATTTTTGCCGCGTTCAAGACTGCCTCCGAAATGCCTTCTCTCCGCGCAGATTCTAAAACTTCCGGGTCGTTCGGATTTTTGATTAAGCCGAGTACGTTCGCATAAATTTCCTTAGAATCTTTAGTTTTGGCGGCGGCTTTTACTGCGTCCATGTCGTAAAGCAAAATTCCCATGTAACGAATTCGCCCGACGCAAGTATCAGTGCATACGCTCGGCAAGCCGTTTTCGAGACGCGGATAGCAGAACGTGCACTTTTCGGCTTTATTGGTCTTCCAGTTGTAGAAAACTTTTTTATACGGGCAAGAAGGAATGCAATGACGCCAGCCGCGACAAATATCTTGGCTTACGAGAACGACGCCGTCTTCTTCTCGCTTATAAATCGCGCCGCTCGGACACGCCGCCACACATGCGGGATTCAAACAGTGATTGCAATTTCGCGGCAAGTACTTCATGAAAATATCGCTGAACTCAAGGGCAATTTCTTCGCCGATTTTTTTCAAGTTGACATCAGAGCGAGCCGAATCACCGCCCGCCAAATCATCATCCCAATTAGGTCCCCATTTAATTTCCATACGACGTTGAGTTATAAGCGAACGCGGACGCGCTACCGGCTGATGTTTTCTGCGCGGCGACGTTATCAAAGTTTCGTAATCGTAAGTCCAAGGCTCGTAATAATCGTCAAGTTCGGGCTGTTGAGGATGATAAAAAAGTTTCAAAATCCTGCCGAGCTTGGAGCCTGTCCGCAATTTCAATTCACTGCCGTCGACTTCCCAGCCGCCCTTCCACTTTTCTTGGTCTTCCCAATTTCTCGGATAGCCGACTCCCGGTTTCGTCTCGACATTATTGAAGTACATGTATTCCGCGCCAGGGCGATTCGTCCAAACATTTTTGCAGGTTATCGAGCAGGTATGGCAACCTATGCACTTGTCCAGATTCATAACCATGCAAACTTGCGCTTTAATCTTCATGCCAAATAACCTCCTGCGCTTTGCGAACAACGACGTAAATATCACGCTGATTGCCCGTCGTGCCGTAGTAATTGAAGCCGTAACTGAGTTGACCGTAGCCGCCGATCATATGCGTAGGCTTCATGTGGATTCGCGTTGGAGTGTTATGCGTGCCGCCGCGAGTTCCCGAAATTTTCGACATCGGAACGTTTATATGTCTGTCCTGCGCGTGATACATGAACATAACGCCGCGAGGCAATCTGGGGCTGACAACTGCGCGGGAAATGACGACGCCGTTACGGTTGTAAACTTCGCACCAATCGTTATCCTTGACGCCAATTTCAGCCGCGTCTTTCTCGTTGAGCCAAACCGTTTGTCCGCCTCTAAACAAAGTTAAAAGTTGTTGGCTGTCGAAATACATTGAATGCGTCGACCATTTGTTATGCGGCGTCAAAAATTTCAGCGTTATTTCTTTGGTTTGTTTAAGCGGATTTTTCAGCGGCTTGAAAGTCAGCATCGGCTTGTAGACGCTCATCGCTTCGCCCCATTCAAACATCATTTCATGAGTAAAGCGTTCGCTCTGTCTATCGGCGGCAAGGTCGGTTAAGTTATCCAAGCCGGTTTTGCGTTCCAAATCTGCCCAAGCTCTGACTGCGACTTTTCCGTTAGTTGTCGTCGAAAGCCCCATAACCGCATCGCAAGCTTGTTTGGCAGTGTACATCGAAGGCAGACCGTAAGAAATTAAATTCTTGTCTTCGATAATGCCGTTGCGCGGGCGAATTTCCTCGTACAAATCGTCGGACTTCCAGCCGAGCCCTTTAATGCCGTTGCCCTTTTTGATATTTTCGCCGAGCGCAATCCACTTGTCGTAAATCTTGGTGTAATCGCGTTCAATCATCGCAATCGCGGGCATAGTCTTTCCGGGTATCGGCTCGCAGTCGCCTTTGCTCCAATCTAAAATTTTTCCTTCGGGCTGAGCAGTTTCGCCTTCGGAATCGTGTTGAATCGGGACGGCAAAAACATCTTTATAAATCGGCAACTTGGCTTCGGTCGCGACTTTGGAAACTGCTTGCGCGAGTGTGCGGAAAATATCCCAATCGCTCCGCGCCTCCCATAACGGATCAACTGCCGCTTGGAACGGATGAACAAACGGGTGCATGTCCGTCGAGGATAAATCGTCTTTCTCGTACCAAGTCGCAGTCGGCAAAACGACATCTGCATAAAGTGCACTCGCCGCCATTCTGAAATCCAAATCAACCAACAAATCAAGCTTACCTTGCAATGCGCCACCTGCGCGGGAAATTTTCGGGAGCGTCAGGGTCTTCCCAAGCAAATTCCAACGTTTTATTTTTCAAACTCTGCGCGACAAATTTTCTGAGGCCGTCAATGCCCTCGAAACCTGCCGCCTTAGCCTCGTCGAAAATTTTCTGTCCGCTCTTGTTGAACGACGGATAAGCGGGCAACCAACCGAGCCTTGCCGCCAAAATATTATAATCGCCGGGATGACGATAACGTGGCTTGACATTGGGCGCGACAAGCGGAGCCGTATCGATTTCTTCGTTGCGCCATTGGTCGGTTGCAAAGTAGAAAAACGACGTGGAGTTTTGGAGTTTCGCGCCGCCTTGCCAATCGGTACCTGTCATGACGCGAGCCCAGCCTTCAATCGGACGCAATTTTTCTTGCCCGACGTAGTGAGCCCAACCGCCGCCGTTACGACCTTCGCAGTCGCACATCATCAACAGATTTAAAATCGTGCGATAAATAACGTCGGCGTGATACCAGTGATTAATGCCGCCGCCCATGATAACCATTGTGCGCCCGTTAGTTTTAAGCGAGTTATCGGCAAATTCGCGGGCAGTATGAATAACCATTTCGGCATTGACACCGGTAAATTTTTCTTGCCAACGCGGAGTATAAGGCGTGTCTTCGTTATAGGAACTTGCACACTCGCCACCAAGCCCGACGTTAATTCCGTAATTAGCCAACGTCAAATCGTAAACCGTCGTAACTAATTTCACGCCGTCTTTGGTTTTAATTTTCTTAACGGGAACAGCGCGGGCAATCGTCGCATTTTCGCCTCTGTCGTTGCCGAAGTAAGGGAAATCAATTTCGACGACATCATCACGTTCCGCGCAGATTGATAACTTCGGACAAATCATCTCGCCCGTATCGGAATTTTCCTCGCGAAGGTTCCATTTATTTTGTCTGTCCCAACGGTCGCCCATCGTGCCATTAGGTATAACAAGTTCGCCGCTCTTTTCGTCTATGACATAATGCTTAAACTCGGCGTGCTTATCGTCGCGCCCAAAATCTTTTGCGTTCAAAAATCTGCCAAAATAAAACTTCCCGTCGCGTTCTTCAACCGTAACCAAAAACGGAAAGTCCGTGTACTTGCGATTGTATTCAATGAAAAATTCAGCGGGATTGTCGATAAAATATTCTTTTAAGATGACGTGCCCCATCGCCATACCGAGCGCGGCGTCGGAGCCGGTTTTTAAACTAATCCAAGTGTCGGCTACGGCTGTCGATTCGGCGTAGTCGGGCGCGATTGATACAACCTTTGTACCTTTGTATCGGACTTCCGTTAAAAAGTGCGCGTCGGGCGTGCGCGTCTGCGGAACGTTGGAGCCCCAAGTTATGATGTAGCCCGCGTTGTACCAGTCGGAACTTTCGGGAACGTCGGTTTGGTCGCCCCAAACTTGCGGACTTGCCGGAGGAAGGTCAGCATACCAATCATAAAAACTTAAACCCGCGCCGCCCATAAGTTGAACAAATCTTAAACCTGCCGCATAACTCAACATGGACTTTGCGGGAATGACGGAGAAGCCAAAAATTCTATCGCAACCATATTTCTGAACGGTATGCAGGAGACTTGACGCGACGAGTTCGGAAACTTCATCCCAATTGGAACGAACAAAGCCGCCCATCCCGCGCGCTTCTTTATAAAGTTTCATTTTGTTGGGGTCGTTGGCTATCGATTGCCAAGCCTCAAGAGCCGTCGGATAATTTTTCCGAGCCTCCCGCCATAAATCAGCAAGTTCACCGCGCAGATACGGATAGCGAATTCTATGCGGGCTGTAAAGATACCAAGAAAAACTTGCGCCGCGAGGACAACCGCGAGGTTCAAAGTCGGGCATTTCGGGCGACGTTTCGGGGTAATCATGAACTTGATTCTCCCACGCCACCAATCCATTCTTGACGTAAATATTCCAACTGCAAGAGCCCGTACAGTTGACGCCATGAGTCGAACGAACACATTTATCGAACGACCAACGATCACGGTACATATTTTCCCAATCGCGTTCGCCCTTGTTTATCTGCTGATGGTCGCCGCGTTCAAGGGGGCTCAGATATTTCAACTTTTTAAAGATATTGCCCACGCTACCACTCTCCTTTTGGCGAAAATTCTATCAGAAATTTTTTCGTGGCAATGTGATAAATATCACTGTGAAAAAATTTTTATGTGCTAAACTGCTTGAAGTTAAATTATTCTCCGAGCGAAAATGTCTAAAGCTTTATGCCATGACGTTGAGCCGGGGTGATATGGGAAACTGTATCGCCTTCCCTAATTTGAAAAGGAGGACATTGTATCATGAAGAAATTTTTTGTTGGTCTCTGCGCGGCGACTTTGCTGATGACGGGTTGCGGTGGCGGCGGCGGTGAAGTCGAAAAAAAATCCGCTGAGCCCGTCGAGTTGCACGTATCGGCGGCGGCAAGCTTAACCGACGCAATGAAGGAACTCGCAACCATCTATGAAAAGGACAATCCCGACGTTAAGCTTGTTTTTAACTTCGGGTCGAGCGGCGCGCTTGAACAGGCGATTGAAAACGGCGGCAAGACCGATTTATTTTTCTCCGCCGCGCAAAAGCAAATGAATCTTCTCGAAGAGAAAGGCGAACTCGTCGAAGGGACTCGGAAAGATTTACTCCGCAATGAAGTTGTCCTAATCGTTCCCAATGACAGCGCGAAGGAAATTAAAACTTTTGAAGACATCACCGGCGCGGATGTCGTTCACGTTGCACTCGGCGAACCTAAAGGCGTGCCCGTCGGTCAGTACAGCGAGGAAATTCTGACTAAGCTTGGAATTTTGGACGCCGTCAAAGCCAAAGCTGTTTACGGCTCCGACGTTCGGCAAGTGCTTTCGTGGGTTGAGACGGGCGAGGCTGATTGCGGTATCGTCTACGCCACCGACGCGGCTGTTTCCGATAAAGTAAAAGTCATAGCCGTTGCGTCGGCGGACACTCACAAACCCGTTATCTATCCCGCCGCTGTGGTAAAAAGCAGTCAAAATGTTGACGCCGCAAAAAAATTCTTGGACTTCACGAGCAGTGCCGATGCCAAAAAAGTTTTTGAGAAATATGGCTTTGCGGTCGTCGAATGAAACTTGACGTTTACATAAGAAAAAATTTGCGCGATTTCGTTCTGGAAGTTGAATTCAGCGTCCGGGACGAAATTTTTGCGCTTTTAGGGGCGTCGGGTTCGGGCAAGTCAATGACGTTGAAAATTATCGCCGGTATTGAAAAGCCTGACGAGGGCAGAATTACTTTAAATGGGCGCACGCTCTTTGACAGCGCGAAGAAAATAAATTTGCCGCCTCAAGTTCGCCGCGTGGGTTATCTGTTCCAAAATTATGCGCTCTTCCCGAACATGACCGTTGCAGAAAATATTTTGTTCGCGGCAATCGGAACGCGTGATGAAAAACTCTTCAAGCTCAAGGAAAATCTGGCGCGGTTCAAACTTGACGGCTTAGAGAATTCTTATCCGCATGAACTCAGCGGCGGACAAGCTCAACGCGTTGCCTTTGCGAGGGTTTTAGCGTCGCACGCGGAGCTTTTGCTTTTAGATGAACCGTTCAGCGCACTCGACAGCCATTTGAAGTGGCAACTTGAGCGGGAGCTTAATGAAGTCTTAAAAATTTACGGCGCGGCAATTTTAGTTTCGCATGACAGGGCGGAAGTGTTTCGATTGGCGGACAGGGTTTCAGTCATAAACGCGGGCAAAATTGAGGCTCTCGGAACTAAGCACGAAATTTTCCAACGCCCACCGACAAAAGCCGCCGCACTTTTAACCGGTTGCCAAAACATATCCGCCGCGAAAAAAATCTCCGACGATAAAATTTTTGCTGAGGATTGGCAACTGACGTTAAGCGCAAAAAAAATCCCCGACGATTTGAAATTCATCGGGATACATGCCCACGCTTTGGAATCGTGTTCGGAGGCGGGAGAAAATATTTTTCCGTTCGAGATAATCGGCGTTGTCGAAGAGCCGCTGAATTTTACCGTAACCGTTCGCGCCGCAGAAAATGCTTTGCCGCTCCGTTGGCAAGTCGATAAAAACTTTCGTGACAAGAACGGCGAAGTTTTTTTATGTCTGCTCGCCGATAAAATTATTTTTTTGAGAGGTTGAGGAAATGGACAGCCCGCTTGTCATAACGTTGAAAACTTCTATCGCGGCGACTGCCGTAACATTTTTTCTTGGAATATTTTTTGCCCGCGCAGTCATAAATTTGCGCCGCTTCAAAGGAATAGCCGACGCGATATTAACGTTGCCAATGATTTTACCGCCGACCGTCGTCGGATTTTTTTTGTTACTGATTTTCGGCAAGCGCAGTACCATCGGGAAATTTCTATTGCAATTCGACGTAAGCTTAGTATTCACGTGGCAAGCGGCAGTAATCGCGGCGGTAGTGGTATCGTTGCCGCTGATGTATCGGACGACTCGCGGAGCCTTTGAACAATTAGACCGAAACATAATCGACGCGGCGCGGACTCTCGGCGTCAGTGAAACAAAAATCTTTTGGCAGATAATGTTGCCCAACGCTCGTTTTGGAATATTGGCGGGGACGGTTTTGGCATTCACGCGAACGATGGGAGAATTTGGTGCGACGATGATGTTTGCCGGTAACATACCCGGCGAAACTCAAACCATGTCGACGGCGATTTATGCGGCGGTTCAAGCCAACGATTATGACTTAGCTTTTCAGCAGGCAATATTGCTCGTTGTTCTGTCGATGATTTTTATGGTTGCTGTTAATTTTGCGACGGCTAAAAAATAATTGCTGTTTGTTTACCAGAGACCGATAACTTTCCACCAGAGGCTACCAATGCCGAGCCAGATGACCAAGTTGACAGTAACCATGATGAAACCGAGTTGCCACCACTTGCCTTGAGTGACGAAGCCCGCGCCGTAAAGAATCGGAGCCGCGCCGCCGCCGTAGTGAGTAAGCGGAATCATAATGTTGGACAGAGCCGCAAAAGCTATCGCTGCCAAAAGCGGCGGAGTTCCTACGACGACCGAAACGGATAAAAATGCCGCGTACATTGCGCTGATATGTGCCGAGACGCTTGCGAAGGCGTAATGCGAGTAAACATAAATCAAAATCAGAATCATAAACGCCGTCAGCCAAGAAAATCCTGCCGATTGAATTGCCGCGCCTGCCAAGCCCGAAACAGTTTTGATGAAGCCCGACTTAGCCAACGCGCTTGCCAACGCTATCAACGAGCCCATCCAAAACATCGTGTCCCATGCGCCTTTTTCCTGCAAAACGTCTTGCCAAGTCAGAACGCCCGAAATTATCAGAACAGTAACCGCCAACATGCCGACGCCCGTCGCGTTCATGTGAGTTAGTTCCGACGTGCCCCAAAGTGCCAACGCTCCGACGAATACGAAAGCTACAACTTTTTCCGCGTAACTCATCGCGCCCATTTTTTCGAGTTCTTCAATCGCCATGTTCTTTGCGTGAGGCATTTCGTGAATTTCCGGAGTGAAGAGTTTGTAAATCAGAATCGGCATGACAGCCAGCGAGATTAAGCCGGGAACGATAGCCGCCATTGCCCATGAGCTCCAAGTTATTTCAACGCCGATTGCCTTCGCCGCGAGTTCCACAGCCATAGGGTTGCCTGCCATTGCCGTCATGAACATGCCGCAAGTTATCGCGTTCGCCTGATATTCAATCTGCATGATGTACGCGCCGAATTTCCGAGCCGTCGCGCCGGGTTCCGAGCCGAGTGCCGTCGAAAGACTTCTGATAATCGGATAGATAATGCCGCCTGCGCGGGCAGTACTTGAAGGCGTCGCGGGACTCATGACAAAATCGGCGAGGGTTATCGCGTAGCCGAGCGTCAACGAAGATTTTCCGATAGCTTTGATAATTAAAAATGAAATGCGCCGACCGAGACCGCTTTTGATGAATGCACGTGCCAAAAGAAACGCGCAGATGATTAACCAGATTGTAGAGTTGCCGTAGCCGGAAATTGCAACGCCGACGGTGACGACACCCGTTAATGCCGCCATAGTTACGCCCAAAAATGCAACCGCGCCAATCGGCATGGGTTGAAGAATAAATCCGAGAATCGTCGCCGCGAAAATCGCGAATAAATGCCATGCAACGTCCGTTATCTCTTCGATATGCGGGCAAAACCACAAAATCAACCCAAAAATCACGACGGCGGCGAATCTTTTCTTTTTGTTGGCGTCCATAAGTTTTCCCTCCTTAGAAAAAGCCGAGCAGGTCAAACTGCCCGGCTAAAAATTTGTGTCAGGGATTTTTTTATTTGTCGTATTTCTCGATGACTCTGTCAGCGAAAATCGGCGCAAGTCCAACGTAATTGTGCGGATCAACCATGAAATCGACTTCTTCTTCCGTAAACGCCGCCGTAACTTCCGGAGTCTTCATCAAAACGGATTTAAGCGGAATTTCTTTCTCGTAAGACTCCATTGCCGCCTTGTAAACCACTTCGTGAGCCGTCATGCGTCCGAGTTTCGTCGCCAAATGCATCATTACGTTTTCCGAGACGATTAAACCCTTTTGCAAGTCCAAATTGCGCTCCATGTGCTTTTCGTAGACGATTAAGTTCTCCAAAATGTGTTTTGACTTCGCCAAGCCCGCCGCCATAAGATGACATGCGCGAGGAATAGCTTCCCACTCGCTGAGGAAACAACCCCAGTCGCGTTCGTTTTCGCTAATCATGCTTTCGACGATTGCCGGTGCGATACTGCGGACGTTTCGAAGAACTGCGAGCACATTTTCCAAAACGGCAGGATTGCGTTTCTGAGGCATGGTCGAGGAACCGATTTTACCCATGAAGAACGGTTCTTCGAGTTCCAAAATCTCCGAACGCTGCAATGTAAAAATTTCGTGGTTGATTCTGCCCAAAGTTCCCGCGCAGATTGCCAAAGTGCTGACGAATTCGGCTTGCGAATCTCTTGCGACGTGCCAAGCGATTGTCGGGACGCCCAAACCGAGAATTTCAAACATGCGCTTTTGAGTTTCGAGACCTTTTTCCGGTTGAGATGCCAAAGTTCCGACTGCGCCCGCCATTTCACCGACAAAAACACGCGGAGCCATTGCTTCGAGGCGTTCGATGTCGCGACCGAGTTCATCAGCCCAAACCGCCGCTTTGTAGCCGAAAGTTATCGGAATCGCGTGCACGACGTGAGTTCTGCCCGCTTGAGGCACCGAACGATATTTTTTTGCCAATTTTAAGCAAGCTTTGAGGCAAGCTTTCATGTCGCGCAAAATAATTTTGTAAGCGTCGCGTTGAAGGAGGATAATTCCCGTGTCGACGATGTCTTGACTGGTCGCGCCCCAATGAACGTATTCGCCAGCGTTTTCGGGAAGAATTTTTTTGAACTCTTTAAGGAGCGGCACAATCGTTATCGAGCTTTTGAAGAATTCGCCGATAGCTTTTGCGTCGAGGAGTTCGGCTTTGGCGTATTCGTTGATGATGTCGGCTTTTTCTTTCGGAATAACACCGAGTTCGCCTTGAGCTTTAGCGAGTGCGGCTTCGGTATCCAACCACTTCTGAACCCAAGCGCGGTCGCTGAGAGTTTCGCGCATCTCGTCGGTGCTGAATAAAAATCCGTGCAGTTCGCTGTCGATTGCTGTTGACGGCATAACCATAAAAAATCCCCCTCTGGTTGACATTGAAAAGACTTCCGACCTGTGACATTGTACATCTGTTAAACAAGCAACATCCTATATTGAAAAGCTCTGCCTGCGATTTTAGCAAGCTTGCCTCGTCATGCCAACAAAAGGGGAGTAAGTGTTTGTTCAAAACGCACCTTAACTGGCGGTGTAGGTTCTGTACATGTGAATTTCTTCGGGATTGTCGCTGAGGTTCCAGACGCCGCAAGGACACACGCCCGCGCAGATTCCGCAACCAATGCATTTATTTTCGTCGGAAATGTATTCCCAAGAGCCGTCGTCATGCTCAATGCGGCTGATAGCTTTTTCGGGACAGGAATTTAAGCACATTTTGCAATCGCGACACGTGCCGCAACTCACGCAACGTAAATGTTCATGCATAGGGTCGGGTAAATCGCAGTGATGACACTTCTCGAAATATTTTTTGGATAAATTTTCGTCGGGAACGCGAATTTTTTTTGCCGGCAAAGAAATTTTTTCGCCGCGCAGATATTTATCAATCGCTATCGCAGTAATTCGAGCGTCACCTATCGCGTCTGTCAATCTGCCGGGCTTAATTACGTCGCCTGCCGCAAAAACTTTGGGCAAAATCATTTTTTTATCGTCCGTAACCAACCAATCGCGAAATTTTTTTACTTCAGGCAAGAAATTCAGTACAGGTGCCTCGCCTATCGACACAATTACCATATCCGCCGCTATAAATCTGCCGTCGTCGGAAAAAATTCCTTCGTCGGTGATTTTTTTCGTCATAAACGGATAAATTATCTCGCCGCCAAAATTTTTCAGCCGTCTTATCTCTTTTTCAAACGCGGCGGGCTTCATCACGTCCACAACGATAACTTTTTCCGCGCCTTGCTCGTATGCACTCGTCGCAACGTCCATGCCGGAATTTCCGCCGCCGATTACCACGATATTTTTCCCGATTTGAACTTCTTCGCCACGATTTATCGATTTCAAAAACTCTATGCCGTGAATTAACTTCTCCGCGCCTTCCCAATTAAAATATCGCGCCTTATTTCCGCCCGTCGCAACCAAAACCGCGTCAAACTCCTCGCAAATCGCTTTGAACATCTCAAAATCAACTTTGCAATTACTTTTGAACGTCACGCCGAGTTTTTCTACGCGATTCACTTCAGATTTTATCAATTCGGGCGAAATTCTCGAATGAGGTATCACTTGCGCCAATTTTCCACCTATCTGCGCCGCATCATCAAAAACTGTGACCGAATGCCCCATTAAAACGAGTTGCCAAGCCGCACTCAAGCCCGCAACGCCGCCTCCGATTATCCCGACGCGCTTACCGGTTAAAATTTTCGGCGGCTCAACCTCGACGCGAGCCGATTCAAGTCCCAACGCGCCGATTTGTATTGATTCGTCGATTTTTCCGCGCGTGCAACCTTCCATGCAAGGATTTGGGCATAAAGTTCCGCAAATCGAACTGGGAAACGGCGTATATTTCAAAATAAGTTTCAATGCCTCGTCGATTTTACCTTGACGCAGTAAATTTAGCCGTTTTTGCGTCGGAATACCTGTCGGACACATGAACTGGCACGGCGCAGAAAATTTTTCATTATCCCAACTCGGCACGCGCAGACGATAAAGCCCGCGATTGACCGTATTCAACACGATAAAATCATCTGTCGCCACGTTGTGGAAAATTCCGCCCTTAATCCAATCTTTTTTCCTGAAATCGGCAATGTTATGGACAATCGGAGGTTTTTTCTCCTCAAATGTCAGCGGACGAAGTTTTTTCCACTCTTTCCAGTCCGAAAGTTCGGCAATTAACTCAGATTTTTCTATCGCGTTCAAAAAATGATTCATTCCGCCCTTTAAAAACGAAATATCGTCAGAATCAAGTTCCAAACATAAAATATCTTCGGGAAAGTCGGAAATTTGCCCGCGAACATAAACTACGCCGCTTACCATGCCTACGCAAGGTCTTTCGCCCGTTACAGACGAAAAATTTTCGCAATCGACGCCGCAAATCACCGCTCGACCGCCGCCCATAAATTCAAACGAAAAACTTCCCACATTTTTTAAAATCCAAAGCTCCGGTTCCTCATAAAGCGGATCATGTTTCATTAAAGAGCCTGTTCGCGTTCCTGCACGCCCGCCGATATAAATTTTGCCGCCTGATGAGCAATGTCCCGCCGTATCGCCCGCATCGCCCTTTACAGTGATGATTCCGCCCGCATTCAGCCAGCCAACGTCCGCAGAAGTCGATCCTTCGACAATAATTTCCGTATTCGGCAAACACATCGACCCAACTCGCTGTCCCGCGTTCGTAATGTGAAATTTTAAAGTTTTTCCTTCCAAATTCCAAACTGCGCCGCCAATATTGTGCTGACCGCTCGCAGAAATGTCAAAATCCGTTTCTCCGTCGCGTACTGCCGATTCTATCATCAATAAAAGATCTTGCGTCGACATTCGCTCATGATTTCTCGTCGTTGCTATTTTTAACATAAAAATCTCCTCAACAAACGTATTGAATACCTAATTTTTCCGCAATCGCCTTGTCAGTCGATACTAAAGCGTCACTTCTGCCCACCGGCAACGAACTATTGCCAATCGGAGCCATTAACTTGCGAAATTCTGCGTCGAAAGCCAAAACATAGTCAACAATTCGCTGTGCGCCCCTATCAACGTCCAATCTTTTAACTAAACGCGGATTTTGAGTGCAAATTCCCGTCGGACACTTGCCCGTATTGCACGCATTGCACCTTCCTTGCTCATTTCCGACGCAACCGAGCAACTGAATTAAAATTTTTCCGCAAAAAACGCCGTTAGCCCCTAAACAAATCATTTTGAACGCATCAGCCGCCGCATTTCCCGTTAAACCGATACCTCCGCCGCCGTAAAGCGGAATTTGCCCTTGAGAACCCTGTTCAACAGCCGCCAAATAGCAATCTCGAATTTTTGACACGATTGGATGCCCTGTGTGGTCTAAAGAAATCTCATTCGCCGCTCCCGTGCCGCCTTGTATGCCGTCAATGAAAAATCCGCCGCAAATTTTGTACGGATCGCGTAAAAGATTGTTATAAACCGAAACTGACGTTGAAGACGCCGCGCATTTAATTGCAACGGGGATTCTGAATCCAAAGGCCGCATTTAATGACAAATGCATTTTTTGAACCGATTCTTCGATTGAATACAGCCCTTGATGATTCGGCGGCGATGATAATGTCGCTTTCGGCACTCCGCGTATCGCTTGAACGTGTGGAGCAACTTTTTCTGCCTGAAGTAAGCCTCCGTCGCCCGGTTTTGCGCCTTGACCGATTTTTATTAAAATTCCTGCGGGATCTACCTTCATTTTCGGCATTGATTTAATAATTCTGTTCCAACCGAAGTGTCCCGACGCAATTTGGATTATAAAATACTTTAAATACTCCGATTCCATGAGCGGAACTGGCATTCCGCCTTCTCCAGAACTCATTCGCACGGGTAAACCGCATTTTTCGTTCAAATATGCCGCCGCAAGTGCTACAGCCTCCCAAGCACGCGTTGAAAGTGCTCCGATTGACATATCAGAGAAAATTAGCGGATAAATCCAGCGAACGGGCGGAATTTTTTTGTTTGCAACCAATTTTCCGTCCGAAATTGCAAATGGAAGTTCTTTTGGCGATAAAATTCGTCCTAAAGGCGATCTGATGTCAAAAGTATGTCTTTGCGCGTCTAATGACGGATCTGTCATCTGAGAAATTCTTCCGACGATAATTTTGTCCAAAGTTCGTTGCGCATTTAAATTTGTGCGTCCTCCGCGCTTAATCGGGCGATTAAAAAGTAAATTTCTCCGATTATCGGGATTTCTCACCGCTCGAATCGCATTATTCGGGCAAACTCGCTCGCACATGCCGCAACCTCTGCACGCATTGTTAATTTCGGCAATTTGTTTGATTACGGGGATTGATTTTTGAATATGAACGGGTTCGGGCTGATTTTCCTGCGAAAAAGTCATTGATTTACGCTGAACATCAACTTTTATCGCCTTGAAAGTGCATGACGCGACGCAACTTCCGCACATTGTGCACCGCTCGGCATTATATTCTATTTTCCAGGGCAAATCGTTCGCCGAAATGTCTTGAACTCTTATTGTTTCCATCTCGTCACCTCCAAATTGTTATTTATCACCACAACTTCGCGCTCGTTCGGATAAATATCGCGTTCCATGTTTCTGTCGGGCAAAATTTCGTTAATTCCGCAGACTTCGGACGAAATCGCAATAATATTGTCGTCTCCGCCGACTACAACGGGTCTTAACTTCTTTGAATCGCAACAAGTCATCATTTTTCCGTCCGGCAAGCCCGCAATTATAGTATTCGGTCCATTTATTTCCAAATGTGCCAGCGATTGGCGAATTGACAGCAAAATTTCTTTGTCGGGACGATTTTCTATTTCTGCGAACGGTAAAGGCGTTATCACGTGTTTATAATAAGGAATTGACCATTTTAATTCGTGCAAAACGTAATGCAACGTGTATAAAAAATTTTGCGAGTCAGATTCAAATCCGATGTAGCCGCGATGTAAATTCTTCTGAAACTCCTTATTTTTCGTGTAAAAAGTGTTTTCGCCGTTCGCGCAGAGCGTATATCCCTGCAAAAAGAACGGATGAGCCGCGTAACGCACGATTTTATAATTTGTATTCTGCCGACACTGCACAATTATGTTTTTCGCAAGCAAAGTTCCGTTATCGTCCCAAAGTCGGAAGTAAGTTGCAATATCTCGCGGGTCTCCAATCTCTTTCAGCGTCAAAACGTCGGGCCAAAAGGAATAAACGTATCCTTGACCCGATTCAGTCAAAATTTTCCGCAATGCAAGCCGAGTATCGAGTAAAAGTGCCTCGCGACTGTCCTCGTCGTCGTAATGTTCGGGATAATCGTAGTTGCGGAAGATATAATACGGCATATTTTGAATATCTAAGCCTTTTTTCTTGTCGGGAACGGGCAACCACTCCGCCATTTTAACGAAATTCTGCGCGGACATGTAATCTTCGACCAAACGCGCTCCTTGCTTGGTGCAAGCCATTGAAAGCAGCGGTTTATCCTTGTAAAGCGAAAATACGCCAGATAAATCTTGCATGACCATTGCAAATCCCGAATTATCATGCCCTTCTTGCTGTGGTAGCATTAATCGCAACGCTGTGGACGGATAAATCGGTTTTTTACTCTTTACCGCTCCGATTCTACACATAAAATCTCCTCCAAATCAAAAGGGCAACGGGTAGCTTTACTGCCCGCCGCCCCGAAAAATTTTCAGATATTGTTTTTGACGTATTCATCGTGGAGGTGCTTGAGTTCCTCGATCTTGACATACATCTCAACTTGCAATTTTGACGCCGTTGCGAAGTCTCCGCTGTTTAAAGCGTTGGTGAGCCGCGTGAACAATGATTTTTTATCGATTGAATCTTTGGCGAGATATTCGCGAGCGTCCTTGAGTTTATTCCAGTTGTAAGAGTCTTGATCCGTACGGCTGTTACTTTCGATAAGGCGAGCCTTGCGGACGATATTACGCATTTCGGGCAAAATCCTCGCGATAATCTCGGTCTTCCAACGTAGCAGTGCGCCGATTTTGAAGGACTTGATAATTTGTGTACGAAGCGCGCCGCCAGCCGTGATGACTTTGACTTTTGCGGGATAATTTTCAAACGCCTGCATATTCTCCCAAACGGTTGCGGGAGGTGCTCCAAACATTGCGTCGCGTTCTTCGGCGGTGAAGTCCTCGAAAACATCCGCCTCCGAACGATAAGCACGAGACTTTTCAAGATAGAAACCGTCCTGCCCCGCCTTTTTGCTGAGTTCGGTAAGCAAATCGACAGATGATCTTTCAATCGCATAACGCACACCGTCGAGAATCGCCGAGTAAGACGCCGCCAAAACCAGATAAGTATTCGTGTAAGGATTGCAGGCGCGAAGTTCAAAGCGCGTCGCCATCGGATTTTTCAAATCACGAATCAAGCCCGCAAGAATTGTTCTGTTACGACTTGGGATTTTCGGCGTGTGTCCGAGCGAAGTTACGATACAAACGGGAGCCTCAAAGCCGGGCTTTAATCTGTTCAAAGAATCGTTGGTCGCGCTGACAAACGGGTTGATGACTTCGTAATTTTTCAGCAAGCCCATAATCGCGCCGTAGCCGACTGCGCTCATAAAATCTTCGTAAGGATTTTTCGCGGCGAAAAGATTATGTAACTTCCCGTCGCTCGTGACTGCCGCAAGTCCAATGTGCGTGTGTTCGCCGTTTCCAGCCAATCCAATCATCGGTTTAGCCTTGAAACTGACTTCCAAACCTTCTGCGCGGAAAATTTCTTTAACAATCGTGCGCACGAACATTTCATTATCAGCTGCTTGCACTGCGTCAGCAAATCGCCAATCAATTTCCAGCTGTTCGCAGACGTGCGTTAAATGCCCCGACTCATCAATTTGAGCCTTAAGCCCGCCAACTTCCTTGTGCCCCATTTCGACGCCGAAACCGTATTTATCAAGCTCGATTACACATTTTTCCAAAGCACAGCGAACCGCACCGTGAGTTCTTTGCCAATATTGCTCCTGCATAACCTGCGACGCGCTCATTTCTTCAATCACCGCATCTTCAAGCGGAGTTTTTACCCAAAATTCCAGCTCCGTCGCCGACGTGAAAACAATATCGGTTATCGCGGAGCCGCTCACGTCAAGCCCGTCAACTTCGGGGAACTTATGGAAGAGATCGAGAAGTTCACGCTTAACGAAAGCCAAAGTGTCAGTCAAAATGGCGCGGCTGTCGACGTGTTTACCCTCGTGAATCAGAAAACTCGGAATGCGCAACGTTCCAACGGGGCAATTCGTTTCGTCGTCGAAGTATTCAAAATTATAATCGACGAACCAATTAACAGTCGGATCGACGGGCATATCGACTTTGGCGTTGTTGAGCGTGGCGATACCCGGCAACACGACGCTTGAGCCGTCAGTTTGAACAGCAGTCCCCGCGTAAAAATCGTCAATATCCTTAAGGAAAAGCCGCATCGGGATTTTTTCATCAGTGTCGTTGCCCGCCAAATCAATCCCGACCAACGACACAAATTTTATTTCTTGGTGCTCGCGCAGTTGTTGAATAATCTCCTCTTTGGGAGTGTTTGCCTTGATTGTGTAGAGCAAATTTTTCATTTTGTTGCCTCCTGTTAATGTTTCTCGCCGGGTATATCCATAATCGCTTCGGCTCCGCGATGCCCCGTGCGAATTCTTACTGCGTCGCTTAATTCGTAGACGAAAATTTTCCCGTCGCCGAATTTCCCCGTCCGCAAAACTTTCTGCGCGACTTCCAAAACCTTTTCAACGGGCACCTCGCAGACGACAGTTTCAACCTTTATTTTAGGAACAAGATTAACCTCGTACTCGTGTCCGCGATAAACTTCCTTGTGCCCTTTCTGCAAGCCACAACCATAAACTTGCGAAACTGTCATACCCAAAACGCCGATTGCGTTCAGCGCGTCTTTGAGTTCTTCCAATTTCGATGGACGAGTCACGATGTCAATCTTAGTCATTTTCCTGTTCATAAGCTCACCTCAACTTTGCGAACCTTTGACGCTGGGGAATAACGTCAAGCTGTACTCCTCTGAACCGCCAAGAAAATTTGCTGTTCCGGTGAAAACGCCGGTGTTATAACCACGTTCGCCATGCTCGCCCAAATCCAGTCCGGTAACTTCTTCCGCCTCGTCAGCACGTATCGAAACGATTGCGCTTACGATTTTATAAAGTACTGCCGAGCCGACTACCGCGAAAATCACTGCCACGCCGATTGAAATTATCTGCGCGAAGAATAAATCCGTTTCGCCGTAAAAAAGACCGTTCGCGCCGTCGGGATTAACCGCAGTCGTTGCCCAAAGTCCCGTTGCAATCGCTCCCCACATGCCGCCGACTCCGTGAACGCCGAATGCATCGAGTGAATCATCATAACCGAACTTTGCTTTGACGACAGCAACCGCGAAGTAGCAAACGATACCGCCGACTAAACCAATCGCGACGCTCGGGAGAATTGTTACGTAGCCCGCCGCCGGAGTTATCGCAACCAAGCCCGCGACGCAACCCGATACCGCGCCGATAACAGTTGGTTTGCCGTGACGAATCCATTCAACTAAAACCCAGCCGAGCAATCCCGCCGCCGCCGCAATTTGAGTAACGACGAATGCATTTGCCGCAAGTTCATTGGCACCGAGCGCAGAGCCCGCATTGAAACCGAACCAACCAATCCAGAGAATTGCCGCTCCCAAAACTGTCATCGGGATATTGTGCGGAACAATCGCCCGCTTGCCGTAGCCGCGACGCTTACCAAGCAGGATACAAATTGTCAAACCGCTCACGCCGCTCAAGATATGAATCACGAGACCGCCCGCAAAGTCCAACGCGCCGAGTTGTGCCAAGAATCCTCCGCCCCAAACCCAATGCGCCATCGGGTTGTATATGAAAATCGCCCAGAACAACATCAGCAACACGAAGCCTTTAAACTTCATACGTTCGGCGAATGCGCCCGTTATCAACGCAGGAGTCAACGCCGCGAACATACATTGGAACGCCACGAACGCCAATTCGGGAATCGTGCCGCCTTCAAGAATGTTGTAGCTGACGCCTGCCAGCCCGACCTTTGATAAGTCACCGATTAAGCCGTTTACGTCAGAGCCGAAAGCCATTGTGTAGCCGATTAGGATAAACTCAACGCTGACCATGCCGAGAATAAACATCGACTGCATTATCGTTGAAAGAACATTTTTACTCCGAACCATTCCTCCGTAGAAAAGGGCAACCGCCGGCGTCATGATGAAAACCAACGCCGCACTGATTAAAACCCATGCCGTGTCTCCACTGTTCATAACAATCACTACCTAACTAAAAATCTTTATCAGCTGATGTCGGAATTATACTATACCAAAATCTTAAGTCAATCGTGCCAGCTATTGTATTCAAGTATACATGTAAAAAATGTTATCAATCCCTGTAGCCTATAACAAAAAATCAAACAGCCCGTAATGCTGATTGGTAATAATCTACAGTTTATGTTCAAGATTTATGATTGATTTTGCAGTAGAGTTAAACACAATTTCCAATCTTTATAAGGGAGTGTTTTGTTTTGAATACGTCATCGCATTGGCAATTTGATTCTGACTCTGATGATTTTCGTTTAGTTTCTGAAGCATATCGAATGGGCGTTGCATATCTTTTTGAGCCTTATCTAGCCGTGCATTCTTCGTTAATAGAACCTTTACCGCATCAAATTTCTGCAGTGTATGAGAGAATGTTAATGCAACAACCTTTGCGATTCGTTTTGGCTGACGACCCTGGTGCCGGTAAAACAATTATGGCGGGGATGTTGATTAAGGAATTGGCAATTCGTGGCGACGTGTTAAGGTGCTTGATTGTTTGTCCGCGAACATTGATTGAACAGTGGCAGGAAGAACTTCAGTGTAAGTTCCATCTTAGTTTTGAGATTTTAACAAGCGAAAAAATAAATTTAGCCGCCAATGTTTTTGCAGATGTGAATTTCGGCATTGTAAGCATGGACGTTTTATCCCGTAATGACGAATTTAAAGACAAACTGCGAGCTGTAACTTGGGATTTAATCGTCTGTGACGAGGCGCATAAGATGTCCGCAACAATTTGGGGTAATAAAACTGAGTACACGAAACGTTTTAAGCTCGGTCAATTGCTCAGCAAGATTACCGGAAATTTTTTATTAATGACTGCGACGCCGCATAATGGCAACGAAGAAGACTTCCATTTGTTTATGTCACTTGTCGACCCGGATAGGTTTGCAGGTGCCAAGCGGATTAGAGGGCACGTTGATGTTTCGGACATAATGAGGCGATTGGTTAAAGAAGATTTAATTACATTCGAGGGCAAACCGCTCTTCCCTGAACGTTTGGCTTACACCGTAAGTTATAATCTGTCGCCGAGCGAAATGAATCTTTATGAACTTGTAACGAACTATGTTTCCGATGGTTTTAATCGCGCTGACAGGCTGACGGGAAATAAAAAAGTTTCGATTGGATTCGCCATGACGATTTTACAAAGACGATTGGCTTCCTCGCCGCAAGCAATTTACAGATCTCTTGAGCGTAGAACCAAACGATTGCAAACAATCTTACGCGATAAGAAAATTTCCGAAGACTTATCCGCAGAATCATTTGACGAAGAATCTCCGAGCGGGGAACTCGAAACTAGGGAAGAGGAGATTGCTGAACGAGTTACTGCTGCGCGTACAATTAAGGAACTGCGCAATGAAATTAAAACTCTCGAACAACTTACGGAGGCGGCAAAGAAAGTTTTCAGAAGTAACGAGGATAAAAAGTGGCGTGAGCTTTCCGAACTTCTTCAGAGCAAAGGAAAATTTTTGAATCACAAAGGCGAGCGCGATAAGTTAATCATCTTCACGGAACACCGCGACACGTTAGATTATCTTCGGGATAAAATTTCTACGTTGTTTGGTCGCGATGAAGCGGTCGTCACAATACACGGCGGAATGAAGCATAAGGAACGCCGCAAAATTCAAGAGAAATTCAAATCGGATAAGAATGTTTTCATACTCGTTGCGACGGACGCGGCGGGCGAGGGTATCAATCTTCAAAACGCTCACTTGATGATTAACTATGACTTGCCGTGGAATCCAAATCGCTTGGAGCAAAGATTCGGTCGTATTCATCGGATTGGGCAGAAAGAAGTTTGCCACTTGTGGAATTTGGTAGCGAGTAATACTCGTGAGGGGCAAGTCTTTTATCGGCTCTTGAAAAAATTGGAGGAGGAGCGTGCGGCTCTCGGCGGGAAAGTTTTTGACATAATGGGCAAAGTTTCTTTTGATAACAAGCCGTTGCATGAACTTCTGATTGAGGCGATTCGTTATGGCGACAACCCGAAAGTTATTAATCGCTTAGATAAAGTCGTTGACAAAAGTTTTAACGCGGATAAGTTGCGGGAACTTTTAGGGGAACGAACATTGACGGATGACACGCTGGGATTTGCTAAGGTTGCGGATATAAATCAGATGATGGAACGAGGGGAGTTGCATAAACTTCAACCGTATTTTACCGAGAAATTTTTTCTGACTGCGTTTGAAAAGTTGGGTGGGCAAATTTATAAACGCAATAACGGTCACTATGAAATTCAGCACGTTCCGAGTGTCATCCGTAATAATTCTATGCGAAATATTTTTGGCGAGCCTGTGGCGAAAAGTTATAAGCGGATTTGTTTCGATAAGAATAGTTGCAATATTTCGGGCGTTGAGTCGGCTGAACTTTTAGCTTCCGGTCATCCTCTTTTAACGGCAGTGAGTTCCAAGATTTTTGAGCAATATGGAAACGTACTCAAGCGCGGCACGATATTTATTGACGACGCTGACGTTGGGCAAGATTTTCGATTGCTTTTCTACGTCGAAGTTAAACTTTCTGACGGACGGTCGCAGGTTATTGCTAAGCGATTGCATTTCGTGGAAATTTTAGAGGATGGTCGCACGGTTCCAACAAGTCCCGCGCCGTATCTTGATTATCGGTCGCCGACACATAACGAACGCGAAAAAATTTTGTCGGTCATTCAAAAGTTACATTGGCTTAAAAATAATGTTGAGGATTTTGCGGTCAGTTACACGATAAAAAATATTTTAGTGCCGTATCGTCAAGAGTGCGCCGCGAAGAAAAAATTGTATCTCGATAAGCTTGAACGTGAACTCAAAACGCGGTTGCGCAGTGAAATCAGTTATTGGGATGAACGCGCCAACGATTTGAGCGCAACGGATAAACTTAACTCCGAACAGGCAAGACGGTGCGCAGATGAATTGGCAAATCAATTAAATCGCCGACTTGCTGAAATTACTTTGGAGCGAAAAATTTTAACATCGCCTCCCGTCGTGGTAGGCGGCGCGTTGATTGTTCCTCGCGGTTACTTCAAATATTCTGCCGAGAAAAATTTCGCGACGGATGTTGTGGCGCGTTCGCGTATCGAAAAAATCGCAATGGAAACAGTCATGAAGATTGAGCGCGAGCTTGGTAATGTCCCCAGCGACGTAAGCAACAATAAGTGCGGCTACGATATTGAATCCCGCGAAAAACAGAGCGGGCGTCCGCGTTTTATTGAAGTCAAAGGGCGCGCTTCCGGAGCCGATACGGTTACTGTGACGAAAAACGAAATTTTAACCGCGCTGAACTCGCCCGAAAATTTTATCCTCGCAATCGTCACTGTCGATAACAATTCGGCTCACGTGGTTTATCTCAAAACGCCGTTTACCAGTCCGCCCGACTTTGCTGTTGTCAGTAGTACGTACAAAATTTCCTCGCTCATGCGACAAGGAAAAATTCTTCTTGAAAAAAATCTGAACATGCATTAAAATCTGCGCGGCGGCTGTATAGCTGTCGCAAAATTTTTTAGAGGAGGTGTTTGGGCTGAAGAAAAAGTTAATCGAAGTGGC
>CAJOHN010000002.1 GCA_905234235.1 uncultured Selenomonadaceae bacterium | reverse complement strand
GAAAATGTCAGCGTTAATCTCCTAACCAATTCTATGCAAGTCAAATTCGACGAAGAAAAAATTTCAGCCGCGCAGATTATTAATGCGGTTATCGAAGCGGGCTACGGTGCTACACCTAAAAAAAATTCAGCCGCGCAGATTAAAACTTCTTCGCCGGAACGGGCAATCGATAAAGAAATTTTGGAAATGCAAACGCGATTCAAGTGGTCGATATTTTTTTTGTTGCCGACGATTTACATAGCAATGCATTCAATATTGCCGCTACCCGTGCCGCCAATCATCACAGAACTTTTCGACGGGCGAGCAAATGCCGTAACGTTCGCTTTCGCGCAATTTTTATTGATACTGCCGATTATGTACCTCAACCGAAAATATTACGTCAACGGTTTCAAAACTTTATTGGCGGGCGCGCCGAATATGGATAGCTTAGTCGGTATGGGCTCAATGGCGGCGGCAATGTTCGGAGCATTCGCGCTGTTCAGAATCGGGCAAGGACTCGGCACGGGCAACTTCCAAATCGTCGACGAATACAGCCGTAATCTCTACTTTGAATCGGCGGGCATGATTGTAACCTTAATAACCGTCGGGAAATATTTTGAGGCTCGCGCTAAGGGCAAGACTTCCCAAGCCGTCGAAAAATTAATGAACCTCGCGCCGAAAACTGCCAACGTCCTGCGCGGCGGACAAGAACTTACAATTCCCGTCGAGGAGTTGATTATCGGCGATGAAATTTTGGTCAAGCCCGGCGAAAGTTTTGCGGCTGACGGAATTATTCTCGACGGCACGACGACTGTTGACGAATCAGCGATAACTGGCGAGAGTTTGCCCGTCAATAAAAATGTCGGCGACAACGTCACGAGCGGCACGTTGAATAAGAGCGGCTTTGTTAAGTTCAGAGCGGTTAAAGTCGGCGGCGAAACTACTATCAGCAAAATTATAGCGTTGGTGGCGGAGGCGAGCGCGAGTAAAGCTCCCATTGCCAAAACTGCCGATAAGGTCGCGGGGGTTTTTGTACCTGCCGTGATTTTTATTGCGTTGATTGCGGGGGCGGCGTGGCTTATAAGCGGCGCGAGTGTCGAGTTTGCATTTTCTATCGCCGTGTCGATTTTGGTAATAAGTTGCCCGTGCGCATTGGGCTTGGCGACGCCCGTTGCAATTATGGTCGGTACCGGTAAGGGCGCGGAGAACGGTATACTAATTAAATCCGGTGAGGCATTGGAGACGGCGCACGCGATTAATACGGTCGTCCTCGATAAAACAGGCACGCTTACTGAGGGCAAACCTTTCGTCACGGACATTTTAACCTGCGCGGCTGACGAAAAATTTTTGTTGGAAGTTGCCGCCGCCCTCGAAAGTAAAAGTGAACATCCGCTCGCCGAAGCCGTCGTAAAATATTCTGCCGATAAAAAAATCCAACCGTTTGTCGCCGAAGATTTTCAAGCTGTGTTTGGCAAAGGAGTTCGCGCTAAAATTGACGGCGTCGAATGCGTCGCGGGCAACGAAACTTTTCTCGCGGAACTCGGCTTCGACGTAAAAATTATCAGCGAAAAAATTTCTGACTTGGCGCGGGCAGGCAAGACGCCGATTATCTTTGCTCGCGATAAAAAAATTCTTGGAGTGATTGCCGCCGCTGACGTTGAGAAAAAAACTTCCGCGCAGGCTGTCGAGGAGTTTAAAAATCTCGGCGTTAATGTTATCATGTTGACGGGCGACAACGAACGCACCGCGCAGGCTATTGCTCGGAAGCTCGGCATTGAAAAAACTATCGCGGGAGTTTTGCCCGAACATAAGGCTCGCGAAGTCGAAAAACTTCAAGCGCAAGGTCGCAAGGTCGCGATGATTGGCGACGGCATTAACGACGCTCCGGCACTTGCTAAGGCTGATTTAGGCATTGCGATTGGCGCGGGCACCGACGTTGCGATTGAGAGCGCGGGCGCGGTTTTGGTTAGGAATGATTTGCTTGATGCCGTCAGCGCGATTAAACTCAGCCGCGCAGTCATGACGAACATTAAGCAAAATTTATTCTGGGCGTTTTTCTACAACGTGATTTGCATACCGCTCGCCGCAGGAATTTGCTACCCCGCGTTCGGAATAAAACTTTCGCCGATGATTGGCGCGGCGGCTATGAGTATGTCCAGCGTTTGTGTTGTTCTTAACGCTTTGCGCCTGCGCGGTTTCAAAGTCGAGCGGAGCGATGTAAAAATTATTGAGGAGGAAAAAATTATGCAGACAACTTTTAAGGTCGAAGGCATGATGTGTAAGCATTGCCAAAAACACGTTCACGACGCGCTTGCCAAAATGGACGGCGTCACGGCGGTTGAAGTCAGCTTGGAAAATAATTCGGCGACAGTCACCGCGACTAAGGAAATTTCTCTCGACGACTTCGCAAAAGTTATCGACGAGGCGGGCTATGAACTCATCAGATAAAAAAATTTTACGAATCGCCTTGACTTTGAGTTTGATTAAAATATTAGGATGAACGCAAAAATTTTTGGTGATACGTTATGAATCGGCGAGAGTTTTTAAAATTGAGCCTGACGGTTGCGATTGGAGGATTGGCAATGAACGTTGAGGCGGCAGAAATTTTATCGGCGCGGACAATAGACTTTCACGCGCACGCAATCCTTCCGAGTTACATTGACGCCCTTAAAATTTTAAAAATCGCCGCGGCGGAGGAAGAAGGTTTTCCATTGCCGAAATGGACGGCGGAAAATCATTTGCAATTCATGGACGCGGCGGGCATAGATTTTACGATTTTATCAATGGCGACGCCTCACATTTCGGATAGTGCGGCAGTCAGAGCGATTAACGAGGAATTTGCGGAGCTTTGCAGACGTTTCCCGAAAAAATTCGGATTCGTTGCGACGTTGCCGTTTCCCAATGTCGAGAGTTCCATTGAAGAATTTTATTACGCGACGGAAAAACTTGGAGCATTGGGAGTTAAAGTCGCGAGCAATTCCGACGGAGTTTATTTGGGCGACGAGCAACTTGCCCCGATTTTTGCCGAGCTTAACAAGAAAAGTTCAATCGTGATAATTCATCCGAGCCCCGCAAAATTATTACCGCGAAAAAACGTCGTCACGGGGAATGTCATGGCGTTATTCGAGTATCCCGCCGATACAACCCGCGCAGTTTTGAATCTCTTGGCGAACGGCACGCTTGCAAAGTTCCCAGACTTAAAATTTATCGTGCCGCATTGCGGGTCGTTTTTGCCGTACATGAAGCAACGGGCGGACGCGATGTTCCAGATGTTAGCGGCGATGAATTTAATGGAGCCTGTTAATTTTTATGATAGCGTCGGGAAATTATTTTTCGATACGGCAGGCGACCCAATGCCCGAACAATTCGACATGCTAACAAAAATCGCGAACCTCGACAAAATTATTTTAGGCACCGATTATCCCTACGTGCCCGCGCAGGTTGTCTTACGTAAGAAAAAACTTTTCGACGCGGAACTTTTACAGCGAAGTTTGACTGAAAAAATTTACGTCGATAATGCGCGGAGTTTATTGGGAGGCTGATTCATGAAAAAATTTTTAGCGATTTTGGGAGTGATTTTAATGCTGACGGCGACGGCAAGCGCGAAGTCAATCAGGACGCCCGAAGGAAATATGCCGCGAGTTCAATGGGCGGTAGTCGAATCAACGGCAGGCGATATGCAAAAAGTTTTGGATATGGGCGCGAAGATTTTGGCACCGACAACTGCAAAAGAATCCGGCACTTACGCACTTTACGGCGCGCTTGAAAAAGATAATCCAAACTTGATGAGACTGCTTGAAATTTACGAGAGCGACGAAGCGTATCGGATTCACAGCACGAGCGAGGCATTTCAGCAGTACCGCGCAGAGCGTTTGCCTTATCTTGCAGGTTTGAAGATTTTGCCCGTCAATGCGATTGTCCTTGAACAAAAAAATAGCGGCGTCGGAAGTGCCGTGCAGACTAAGAGCTTTGAAATTGCGCCCGCCGACCTTGCCAAGTTCCAAAAAATAATTTCAGACGAAGCCGTCCGCGCAGTCCGTGAAGATTCGGGAGTTATGGGGGCGTTCGTGACTGCAGAACAACCGCGCCCGAATTTTATCCACACGATGATAATTTTCTCCGACGAAACCGCCGCTAAAAAATATTTCGCGTCAAATGCTTACAAGAACTTCAAGCGGCAAGCGGAGCCTTTGATTAAAGCCGAACAAAAAATTGATTATCAACCGACTAAAATTGCATTGTCGGAGAAATTTTAAGGAGGAATTTTTATGCCGATAATTTCAATCGAGGCGGCTCACCCGACTAAGGAGCAGAAAGAAAAACTTATCGCGGAGCTGACTAAATCGGCGAGCAAGATTTTGGGCGTGGACGAAAAATTTTTCTACGTCCTAATCAAAGAGAATGACCTTGAGAACTGGGGAAGCGGTGGCAGACCTTTGCCGCAAGTCCTCGCCGAATTAAAAAAGTAAATCGTTACGACTCGTCGCAGAAAATTTGTGGCGGGTTTTATTTTTGTCGTGATTGACGTCACTGCGATTTTTGACAATGCCCCCTTGCTGTGATAAAATTGCAAAAAATTTTTTGGAGCGGGTGAACCGGTTGAATTTCGTAGCGGCATTGAATGGAGAAGCGGAAAAAAATCTGCGGGCATTGGAGGAGCAAATCAGAAATTCAATCGCGGAATATACATTTATTTTCGAGGCGTGCGAATCTCTATTCAAAGGCGGCAAAAGATTACGCCCGATGCTTTTCCTGCTGTGCGCCAATTCCAAAACAGATTGTCCGCCTGAAAAAACTATGCCGCTGGCAGTCGCGTTGGAACTGATTCACACGGCGAGCCTCGTTCACGACGACATTATCGATACTGCTAAGAAACGGCGCGGCGTCGAAACTGCCAACTCTAAATACGGCGCGCAAATCGCAGTTCTCGTCGGCGATTATCTTTTCGCTAAAGCTTTCCAACTCGTCGCGGAAAATAATTACGGCTCCGAAGTCTCGACGATTTTATCTAAGCTCGTTAAAAATCTGTGCGTCGGCGAAATTATGCAAGACCGTTCGCTGTTTGAAATTCCTACGCTCAATGAATACTACACCCGCATAAATCTTAAGACAGCAATTTTCTTATCAAGCTGTTGCAGGCTCGGCGCGATTGTTGCCAACATGGATAAGCGCGAATCAGATAATCTTACGGCTTACGGCTCCGGCTTAGGGCTTGCGTTCCAGATTATCGACGACCTGCTGGACTTCTTCGGCGACGAAAAAATTACCGGCAAGCCTCGCGGCGGCGACTTAAAAAGCGGCGTTATAACTTTGCCTGTGATTCGTGCGTTGGAGGTTAGCGATAAATCTGCCGAGCTAAAAAAAATCGTCACGAATGGCGGAGACGTTGACGCCGCAATTAAAATCATTCAAGCTACGGACGCGGTTGACTATTGCAGGACGCGGGCGGAGGCTCACATCGAATCTGCGCGGATTAATTTGCCTAGCACGTTGAAAATTTCTGCCTCACTCGCCCTCGAACAAGTTGCTGACTTTATCGTCGACCGCACGCGATAATTTTAGGGGACAGGGTTTAGGGGCTAGGGTTCAGGGTTTAGGGGCTAGGGTTCAGGGATTAGTACTGACCCCCGACCCCTGACATCTAACCCCTATAACCTACCAATCTACAAAGGGAGCTGATAATATGAAACACATCAAATCAATCAACAAACCGACTCTGCAAGCCACGCTTAAAAAAGGCGGTTGCGGCGAATGCCAAGCCTCGTGCCAATCCGCTTGCAAAACCAGCTGCACCGTCGGCAATCAAGTCTGCGAACGCACCAAGAAATAATTTAGTTGTGTCAAAAATTTTAGGGGAGGTCTTTTAATGAAAGGCGGCAATAAACCAATTTACGTCATCGGGCATCGTAACCCCGACACCGACTCGATTTGTTCGGCGATCGGCTACTCGCACCTCAAACAAGCTTTGGGCGTTAATGCTGTGCCTGCTCGTTGCGGCAAAATCAATAACGAGACTAAGTACGCGCTCGAATACTTCAAAGTCGACCAACCGTTGCTGTTGACCGATTTGTATCCTCGCGTTAAAGACGTTGCGCTTGAGTGCAAAACCGTCGTCCGTCAACACGATACGCTCCGTCATCTCGGCGAAGTCATGCGTAAAAGCGAGTTGCAATCCGTGCCCGTCACAGATTCTAATGGCGACCTCGTCGGTATCGTCACCGTCAGCGACCTCGCCAAACGTTACTTCTTGGAGCTCGGACTTCAAAGCCTCGTCGATTTGCGCGTCCGTTACCGCGATATAATTCAAGCTACCGAAGCTAAAGTTTTGGTTGCCGGCGATGAGAATGCCCTTATCGAAGGCAATATCGTTATCGCGTCGGGCAGTGCGTTTTCAACAATCAGTATCCTCAACAAAAAAGACATCGTTATCGTCGGCGACAGAAGCGCGGATACTCTGCATAAAATTCTTGAGTGCGGTATCTCGTGCCTCGTTGTCACTCAGAACAGCCGTATCGACGCAGAAATCCTCGAAGAGGCTCAAAAACGCGGCGTGTTTATTCTGTTGACGCCCTACGACGCCTATACTATCGGGCGCATAATCAATCAGTGCGTGCCCATTCGCAGAATCATGAAATCTAATCCCGTTTGCTTCCGCCCGATGGATTTGCTCAGTGATATTAAGGGCGTTATGGACGAACACCGCTATCGCAGTTATCCCGTCGTCGAAAATAATAAATTAGTCGGCTTAGTCAGCGCGGATGAAATTATGCTCCCCGATCGCGAGAAAGTTATCCTCGTCGACCACAACGAACGCGGACAGGCTATCGAGGGCATTGAAGACGCTAAGATTGTCGAAATCATCGACCACCACAGACTCGGCGGCGTCCAAACTTCTGAACCTATTTACATTCACCAAGAGCCCGTCGGTTGCACGTGTACAATCGTCGCGAATATGCATTGGGAAAATGACATAGAAATCCCGCCGTCAATCGCAGGACTTTTACTCAGCGCGATTATCTCAGATACTGTTCTGTTCAAATCGCCGACCTGCACGCCTAAGGATAGGAAGACTGCCGAGAAACTCGCTGACATCGCGGGCGTCAATCTCAAAGAATACGGCTTGGCTATGCTCAGAGCGGGCGCGGGTGTCGGCGATAAAACTCCTGCCGAAATCGTCAAAAACGACCTCAAAGAATTTCAGATTGGCGACTACAAAGTCATCGTCTCGCAAATTTCCGTGCTTGACCCGAAGGAAATTCTCGACATCGAAGACCAATTAATTGCCGTAATGAAGCAGAATGTCGAGCGCGAGGGCTGGGACATCCAGATTATGATGTGTACGGATATACTCGAAGAGGCAAGCTATTTGCTTTATGCTGGAGCTCCCAGAACACTTATCGCGGAAGCCTTCCACAAAGACACCAGCGGAAATCACATTTATTTGCCGGGGGTTATGAGTAGGAAGAAGCAGTGCATCCCGCCACTCTCAGAGGCTGCTAAACGAATTAGTCAACAATAAATTTCCAAGCGTATAAAAAATTTTCCCCTCAACCTGCGCGGTCGGGGGGGATTTTTTTATGTCTGTTTACTTGACGGGAAAAGCCCTGCGGTGTTAAGATTAGCTTGTTAAGAAAAAATCCACAACACGGCACAGAGCTTTTCCATTTGCATTGTAACACGCTCGCGCCGCGCTGTCAACGAAAGGCGGAGTCTTTATGAAACCATTCGGCGTTGTATATCTCATACAAAATTTGATTAACGGGAAACGATACGTCGGGCAAACAACCAAAACAGTCGAAGAGCGATTCTATCAGCATTCATGTAACAAAAAATCTCTCATCGGCAAGGCGATTCAAAAATACGGCAAGGAAAATTTTCGATATGGAGCTATCAAAAGTGGCTCCTCGAAAGCGGAACTCTATTATTGGGAAAAATATTTTATCGCCGCGCTCCGAAGTAAAATCCCTTACGGCTACAACCGCACTGACGGCGGAGAACAATCTGTTCATTACATTCGTTCGCCTGAACATTGCAAAAATCTTTCAATATCTCGCCTTAGAGAAAAGAATCCGTTTTTCGGCAAACATCACACCAACGAACATTGTAAGAAACTTTCCACGTTATATCGTGGCGATAGTCCTTATAAAAATTTAATACCTGAACTAGATGACTTTAATCTCTCATACGCCGCACTTGCAAAACTTTTAGGCTTAAAAGCTATATCTGCCAAAATGCGCGGCAAGGAAAATTTCACAGAACGCGATAAAGTTAAGCTCGTTGAGATTTTTGGAAAGCCAATCGAATATTTGCTTGAACGTAGCGAGGGCTGAAATAATTTTAGGCATAGAAAATCGGGGCACCACAGAATTTCCTGCGATGCTCCGATAATTTTTTTTGTCAAGTTTAGTTGTCGAAGATATTTTTCAAAGCTTGGATGTTCACGTCGCGATTGAGTTGCGCGAGGTAAGTCGTGAGCTTAATAGACTTCGGGCAGACCTCGACGCAGTTTTGACTGTTGCCGCAACTGGTAATGCCGCCCTTTTCCATTAAGACATTCAAACGTTTGGGTTTATCGAACTTTCCGAGCGGATGGAGATTGAAAAGATAAGCTTGAACAGTCGGCGCGGGACCTATGAAGTCTGATTGCGGACCGACATTGGGGCAAGCCTCTAGGCAACAGCCGCAAGTCATGCAACGCGAAATTTCGTAAGCAGTGCGAGCGGTGTAGGGATTTTGAATCGGGGCTTCGCGGTTTTCCCAAGAGCCGTCGAGTTCAACCCAACCTTGAATGCGCTTGAGAGCCTCGAACATTCTTGTTCTGTCAATAAGCAAGTCACGGATAACCGGGAACGTCCGCGCGGGTTGCAACTTGATTGGCTTCTTGAGATTGTCGACGAGAGCGCAACACGCTTGTTGAGCTTTGCCGTTGATAACCATCATGCACGCGCCGCAAACTTTTTCCAAGCAGTTACATTCCCACACGACCGGCGGAACTTTTTTGCCGTCAACCGTGACGGGATTTTTTTGTATCTCCATGAGCGAGGCGACGACGTTCAAGCCGGGGCGATACTCCACGTCAAATTCTTGAGTGTAAGGCTTATCGTTCGGTGAATCCTGCCGCTCTATTACAAATCTGACTTTTTCAGCCATAGCTAACGCTCCTTTATTCTTTCTTGGCGACGGCGTAGTTGCGGGCGCGCGGTTTAATCAGCGAGTGTTCAAATTCGCGGTAGGTGACAATCGGGTCTTCAGTCTTGGGGTCGTAATTAACAATCGTCGTAAACATGAAGTTTTTATCGTCGCGCCCCATGAATACGAGTTCGCCGTCCTTATCGTGTTTCTGCTGCCCGTTTTCGAGGACAATCTTAGCGTGAGCTCCGCGTGATTCGTCGCGGCAACGGGCACCCTTCGTGATAACCATCGCATAAAGAATCATATTGCGGAGCTGGCGAACGAACATTGCCTCTTGATTGGCGACGTTGCCCCTGTCAGTGACGCCTATATCATCCCAACGCTTAAGCAACTTTTTAAGTTCGACGAGGCAAGCGTCAAGCCCGTTGTTATCGCGTTCAATCGCCACGTATTTATACATGAGGTCGCCCATTTCGTGGTGAAGTTTATGCGCATTCTCGGAGCCATTCATCTGCAAAATTTTATCGTATTCGTTTTGAACTTCGCGCCGTGCCGCTTCCATTTCGTCATCCGTGAGTTCGGAACCGTTCTTACCACTACGCGCCCATTTCATAGCCTCCGGACCAGAAACCGTGCCCGAATAAGCCGCACTAAGCAAAGAGTTCGCGCCGAGACGATTTGCGCCGTGATATTGATAATCGCATTCGCCGGACGCCATTAAGCCGGGGATATTTGTAAAATGTTGTCTGTCAACCCAAATGCCGCCCATCGAATAGTGGACGCTGGGGAAAATTTCCATTGGAACTTTGCGCGGGTCTTGTCCGACAAATTCAGAGTACATTTCCAAAATGCCGCCGAGCTTGCGGAGTAAATAATCGCCGTCAATGTGCGACAGATCAAGATAAACTCTGTTCTCGCCGTTAATACCCAAGCCCATATGCACGCAGACTTTATAAATCGCGCGGCTGGCAACGTCACGCGGCACCAAATTTCCGTAAGCGGGATACATTTCTTCGAGGAAATACCAAGGCTTGCCGTCCTTATAAACCCAAACACGACCGCCCTCGCCGCGACACGCCTCCGACATCAAACGGTTTTTATCGGAGCCTGGAATTGCCGTCGGGTGAATTTGAATAAATTCGGGATTGGCAATCTCCGCGCCCTGTTGATAAACAGCTGAAACCGCCGAGCCGTTACAAATCGTCGACGCCGTACAACGCCCGAACACTTGACCGGGACCGCCCGTCGCAAGGATAACTGTATCTGCGCGGAACGATTTAATTTCCATAGTGTTCATACTCTGCGCGACGATACCGCGACAAATGCCCTCGCGATTCTTAATAATCTTGACGAATTCCC
This sequence comes from uncultured Selenomonadaceae bacterium, assembly GCA_905234235.1. Taxonomy (GTDB): domain Bacteria; phylum Bacillota; class Negativicutes; order Selenomonadales; family Selenomonadaceae; genus Quinella. The sequence goes on along the minus strand of CAJOHN010000002.1, from coordinate 155,392 downwards.
AGAACTCGTATTTTTTGACGGAGCCTTTAACTTCCCAGCGGCGAACCTGTTCATCAAGAGCGTAAAGAATTTGCTGACCTGTCGTGGAGCCGGAGAAGCAAGTACGTTTATTTTTCTGTCCGCCGAAGTTGCGCAAGTCAAGGTTGCCTTCGGGCGTGCGCGTGAATGTAACGCCCATTCTGTCAAGCATTTTAATAAGTTTCGGAGCCGCTTCGACCATGCCTTTAACAGCCAACTGATCCGCTAAAAAGTCGCCGCCGTAAACAGTATCGTCGAAGTGCTCGTAAATGCTGTCGTGTTCGCCCTTAGTGTCCATGCAAGCATTCATGCCGCCTTGAGCGCAAAGAGAGTGCGAACGTTTGACGGGGCAATAAGAAAACAGCAAAACTTCCCCGCCCATTTCGCAAACCTTAATCGTAGCAAGCAGGCCGCTTATGCCGCCGCCGACGATTATAATTTGTTTCTTAGTTAATTCTTTCGCCATAGCAAAATCTCCTAAAGATTTTTAGTAGACAAAATAACTGCCCATGAAAATAAGCGTCATAGCGCACATGCCCGCGCAGAGTAACATGCTGATAATGCTGATAGCCTTTTGAGCGCGCGGACCTTTAGTAATGCCCCAAGTCATGCAGAAGGTAGTAATGCCGTTGCAGAAATGGAAAATCGCCGCGAACATGCCGAGAATGTAGAGGATAACGACGATAGGACTTTGGAAGAAATTCTGCAAAAGTTCAAAGGAAATGGGAGTGCCCGTGACGCCTTTGACGTAGAAGCGCAGATAGCCGACGTGCCAAATTAAAAATACGACGAGGAACCAAGCCGTCCAACGTTGAAGAGCAAAATTCCAGTTGCGAATGTAGCCGTAATTGCAGGGATTATTTTTCGCTTGTAGAGCAATGTAAATGCCATAAAGTCCATGAAACAGGAGCGGAACCGCGATGCCGCCGACTTCCAATCCCATAAAAATCGGCTTAGGGATAAGCTCCATCATTTCGAGAGCGGTGTTAAGACCTTGCGGACCGAGAATCGCCATTGAGTTTGTGAAGATATGCTCGAACAGCACCATACCCAAGACGAGCAAGCCGCATAGTGAATGCAGACGCCGCACGTAAAAAGTTGTGTGAAACATTGTTGCCTCCTTGATTTACAGGGCGCGGGAGGTTAGCGAAATTTCTCCGCGAGCCTCCCTAGTCCCTAGATTTTATCTATATCGAAGTGACGATAATCCTTCTGCCCAATCTCGTAGAAATTATTGCCCTCGCAGTCGATAACGACAATCGCGGGGAAATCAACAACTTCCAAAGCCGCCACAGCTTCCGGACCAAGTTCGGGATAAGCAAGTACAGTGTAACTTTTAACGGACTTAGCGATTAAAGCCGCCGCCCCACCGACTGCCGCAAAATAAGTCGCGCCGTTTTTCTTCATAGACTCGACAACTTCTTTGGTACGCGAGCCCTTGCCGACCATTCCCTTAATGCCCTGCTCAAGCATCGTCGGAGTATAAGCGTCCATTCTGCCCGAAGTCGTCGGACCACACGAGCCAATCGGATCCCCGGGTTTAGCGGGTGTCGGGCCAAGATAATAAACAATTTGATTAGTCCAATCGACGGGCAATTTTTCGCCGCGAGCCAATGCTTCCGTCATGACTTTATGAGCGGCGTCGCGTGCGCTGATTATCGTGCCGGTTATGAGGACGCTATCGCCCGCCTTGAGCTTGCGCGACATCTCCTCCGTGAACGGCGTCGTAATTCTGATACTTTCAGCCATTCTGTTCTCTCCTTTACAAAAAAATTAAAGCACCCGATGAGCGTGGCGCATTGCATGACAGCAAATCGTAACGGCGACAGGCAAGCCCGCGATGTGAGTGGGAGCCCATTCGATATTGACGGCAAGCGCGGAAGTTGTCCCGCCGAGTTGAGGACCAATGCCCGTCGAATTAATCATGTCAAGCAATTCCTGTTCAAGTTTGGCGTATTCGGGCATTGGGTTACGTTCGTCGATTGAACGCGTCAAAGCCTTCTTGGAAAGGAGCGCGGCTCTATCCATTGTCCCGCCGATACCGATACCGACAACCATAGGCGGACAAGGATTCATACTGGCGTGCAAAATAATTTCCATAACAGCCTTCTTGACGCCGCGAACGCCATCAGCAGGCACGAGCATTTTAATTCCCGACTTATTCTCTGAACCAAAACCTTTTGGCGCGACGGTAATGCTGAGTTTGTCGCCGGGTACAATCTGCGTGTAGATGACACCGGGCGTATTGTTCTTGGTATTGACGCGATTGAACAACGGCTCGCCGACAACCGACTTGCGCAGATAACCTTCGGTGTAACCTTTGGCGATACCCGCATTGATAGCGTCTTCGAGGTTGCCGCCGACAATGTGCAAATCCTGCCCGACTTCCAAGAAAACAATCGTCATGCCCGTATCTTGACAGTAAGGACGATCCTCCGCACGCGCAATTTCGGCATTCTTAATGATTTGGTCGAGAACGATACGACCGACGGGAGATTGTTCAGTCTCGCGCCCGCGCTTGAGTCCGCGATAGACATCATCGGGCAAATAATACGCCGCCTCCTTGCACATCTCAGCGACGTTCTCGGTTATGAGTTTAACGTCCAACTCTCTCAAAGTAATCCCTCCTAAAACACAATCAAGGCTCAAAAATTTTTGCTAGTACTCGGCTTGAATATTTGCCGCGCCAAAAGAAATTCCTGCCGCTTTGGCAAGCAAAAATTCGGCTAAAAATTTTATCGACGTTAAAGGTTATCAATGCTATAATAAGCGGGAATTTTTTTCTGAAAGGGGGCTAAGTTTTGCAGCGGCAACGAACTTTAAAGAATAAAATTTCTTGCGTTGGCGTCGGCTTGCATTCGGGTAAAGAGGTTCAGCTTGAATTGAAACCGGCGGACGTAGACAGCGGAATAATTTTTATGCGTACGGATTTACCTGCGCGGACGAAAATTCATGCGACAGCCGCGAACGTTACGGCGACTCTTCGGGCTACGACATTGGAGGAAAATGGCGCGAAAGTTTTTACGATTGAACACCTTATGAGCGCGCTGAATGCTTGCCGAATCGATAACTGCGAGATTGAAATTTCTGCGGAGGAGCCGCCCGTCCTTAACGGCAATTCGATTGATTTTTTTAATATGATTCAAGCGGCGGGCGTCGTCGAACAGGATAAGGCGCGCAAAATCATTCGGCTGGAAAAAATTTATCGCGTCGACGGCGAGGAGGGCAAGCGTTTCGTTATGGCTCTACCCTATGACGGTTTCCGCGTGAGTTTCGTTTCGGTTAATCCGCATCCGCTGATTGGCATTCAATACGGCGACTTTGAAATAACCGAAGAAATTTACGCTAAGGAAATCGCGCCTGCGCGGACTATTGCTTACGAACAGGAGATTGACGCGCTCCGTAAAATGGGCTTAGGGCTCGGCGGCACGATTGAAAATGTTATCGTCTACAACGACGCGGGTTGGCTTAACGAATTGAAATACCCCGATGAACTTGTTCGCCACAAAATTTTGGACGTTATCGGAGATATGCGGCTCGCGGGCATTTTTAATTGTCATATCGTGGCGGCGGCGTCGGGGCACGCGCTTAACACTCAGCTTGCAAAAAAAATTTACGAAGACTTCAAATAAAGGAGCGATATAGATGGTATTGGAAATCGAAGACATTATGAAGATTTTGCCGCACCGCCCGCCGATGCTTTTGGTGGACAGGATTTTAGAAATCGACCCATTCAAATCGGCGACAGGATTAAAAAATATCACGATGAACGAACCGCAATTCGGCGGACATTTCCCCGGACATCCGATAATGCCCGGCGTCCTGCAACTGGAGGCAATGGCACAAGTCGGCGGCGTGGCTATGCTTTATCCCGAAGAACATCGCGGGAAAATTGCACTGTTCGGCGGCATGGATAATATCAAGTTTAAAAAAATGGTCGTGCCCGGCGATACCCTAATAACTAAAGCCGAGATTGTCAAAGTGCGCGGGCTGTTCGGCATTTTGCATACGGACGGTTATGTTGACGATAAACTTGTCGCCGTCGCCGATTTTACTTTCGTACTCAAGGGAAGGGACGAACTCTAATCAGAGGTAAACGGAATGATAAAAATAGAAAGCAATGATTCGCTAATCGGCACGATTCATCCCAGCGCGGTTGTATCGGAGAGCGCACGCTTAGGCGAAAACGTTACAATCCTACCGTACTGCGTGATTGGCGACGACGTAGAAATTGGCGACGGTTCGATTATCGGACCACACGCGGTTATCGAGAAATGGACGAGCATTGGTAAGGCGTGCAGAGTTTATCAATTCGCTTCGGTCGGTGCCGCGCCGCAAGATTTAAAATTCAAAGGCGAACGCAGTTTTACGGTAATCGGCGACAGGACGACGATACGCGAGGGCGCAACAATTCACAGGGCAACCGGCGAAGGCAATGAAACTCGAATCGGCAACGACTGCCTGCTTATGGCTTATATTCACGTGGCGCACAACTGCACGCTCGGCAATCACGTTATCATGAGCAACCTCGCAAGTTGCGCGGGACATGCGACCGTTGAGGACAGAGTTGTTATCGGCGGGATGGCGGGCGTTCATCAATTCGTTAAGATTGGGCGCAATGCGATGGTCGGCGGCATGAGCAAACTCGTTCAAGACGTGGTGCCTTATACAATCGTCGACGGACACCCCGCTAAAGTCGTCGGCTTAAACAACGTCGGCATATCACGGGCGGGCGTTCCGCTTGAAAGTCGGCGGCTTATTAAACAGGCGTATAAAATTCTCTATCGTTCGGGATTAAGTTTACCGGAGGCGATAGCGGTTATAGAGCAGGAAGTTGATTCTTGCGAGGAGGTTGAACATTTCCTGAGATTTTTAAGGAATGCAGAGCGCGGCATTTGCAGGGAGCGGCGCGATTTTGAAGATAAATAATTTTGGAGGTCATGAAATGGAGAGACTCGGAATATTGGCGGGTACAGGAAAATTACCCGTCGAGTGTGCACGTGCCGCCGCTCAACTCGGTTATGAAGTTTATGCGGTGGGACTTTTGCCAAGTAGCGATTCACAAATAGCGCAGTTCGCGAAGGATTACAGATTTATCAGCGTCGCGCAACTCGATGCGATTCTCAACTACCTTAAAGAAAATCAAATTCAAAAGGTCACGATGATTGGCAAAGTCACGAAGGAACTTTTATTCAACGGCGCAGTTGTGCCCGACGCTCACATGTTGCAACTGATAATGTCGTTGCCGAACAGAAACGACGATACAATCATGATGGCATTCGTGCGAGAATTGGCGCGGGCAGGAATTCAAGCGTTCGACCAAACCGCGCTGATTAGAAAACTCATGCCGCACAGAGGAACAATCACTCAACGCGAACCGACGGAGCAAGAGCGTCAAGATATGGAATTTGGATTCCGCATAGCGAAGGAACTCGGACGCCTTGACGTCGGACAGACGGTTGTTATAAAAAATCGTGCGGTTATGGCGTTGGAGGCGATTGAAGGAACGGACGCTTGCATTGAACGCGGCGGGAAATTAGCTTGCGGCGGGGCTGTTGTCGCCAAAGTTTCTAAGCCTCAGCAAGATAATCGCTTCGACATGCCGACGGTTGGTTATCGCACGGTTGAAAATATGGCTAAAGTCGGAGCGACGGCGTTGGCTATCGAGGCGGGCAAAACTTTATTGGTCGAGCGCGAACAAATGATTTCCTTCGCCGACGCGCAAGGTATTTCAATCGTTGCAATGTAACGTTATGAAACTTCCGCAGTGTGAGATTCTTTATCCGAGTGCCGCGCAGGAAATTTTATTTATCGGTGGCGGACGAGTTCCGAGCCGCGAATTTTTTTTGAGCGTCGCGAGCGGACGGAAGATTTTTTGCATAGATAAGGGCGTCGAACTTTGTCAGGCGTGCGAAGTTGTTCCGGATTTTTTAATCGGCGACTTCGACAGCGCAAATAATTCGGCGGTTGATTGGGCGCGAGCTGAAAATATTCCCGTCGAAAAATTTCCTGTCGACAAGGATTTAACCGACACGCAACTTGCTTTGGAACGTGCGACAAAAATTTTCGGCGAACACGACGCGCTTTTGACGGGTTGTTTCGGCGGACGCTTTGACCATTTGTACAGCACGATTTTTACCTGCGCGGACTTCAAAAATATTTTTCTTGCCGACGAACACGAAATTATTTTTTATCTGCGCGGCGGCGAGGAAGTCGAGATAAAATTTTTTAACAAGCCGCTTGCCGTGTCGTTGTTGCCGATAACTTCAATCTGCGCGGGCGTCACGAGTAAAAATCTGCATTGGGAACTTGACGGCGCAACGTTGACGCAAAATTTCCCGAACGCCATAAGCAATCGTATTGATAGCGATAAAATTTTTTTAAGTGTCGAGCGCGGCACGCTTGCAATTTATTTCTGCTTCGACGAATAAAAAAATCCCGCCAATCGACGGGATAATTTTTTTTGCAAAATTTTATCTGAGCAAAACATCCTTATTCTGGAGAACTTCCAAGCCGAGCGTGCAGGCGAGGCAGTTACAATATTTCGCGCCGCTGGCTTTGAGAGCGTCGGCATGAGCGGCGAATTTTTTTGCGCCCGCCACACCGAAATATTCGACCGCGCTGTTCGAGTGGGCGCTGATGACCAGCAACTCAATCGGGACGACATCGGCTTTAAGTTCGTCAATAAGACTTTCGGCGGTAACTTTTTCGCGGGGCGTGCCGAGAGCGGCGAAATATTTTTTAATTATCTCTTCGAGTTCTTCACAGCAACTTGGTGACGCCTCAATCTTCCGAAGTTTTTCCAGCAAAGTTTGTTTATCGGGCAAAGTTTCTTCCGGCTTTTTTACGTCGAGGAGAATTTCTTTATGCTGAAGAATCAACGCGGCGGGTTTGCAGGCACCGCAATCGCAATACTGTGCGCCGCTTGCAGAAAGTTTATCGACGTGCGCCAAAAGTTTTTTTGCGCCTTCCTTGCCGAGAATTTGAATCGCCTTCGCCGACCGCGCAAAAGTTACGAGTTCATCAATCGGCGTGATGTCCTTTTCAATTTCGGCGATTAAATTTTCAGCCGCGTTTTTTTCACCGGGCTTGCCGAGCGCGATTAAATAACTTTGAACCGCCCGCTTGAGGTCGGGGCAACAAGTCCGCGCCACAGCCATTGCTTTAAGTTTTTCGATTAAGGTTTTCTTATCCATATAACCCTCCCGAAAAATTTAGGCGAGAAGAACTGCTTTGTGCTGAAGAATTTCGACGCCGGGAGCACACGCGCCGCAATCGCAATATTTCGCGCCGCTAGCCTTAAGTTCGTCAGCATGGGCGGCGAATTTTTTTGCACCTTCCGCCCCGAAGATTTGAACCGCCATATCCGAATGTGCAAACGGTACCAAATTTTCAACCGTCGTGATGTCCGCCTCAATCTCTGCGATTAAATTTTCAGCCACATTTTTCTCAGCCGAAGTGCCGAGCGCGTCCAAATAATCTTTGACAGCCGCCCTCAACTCCGCGCAACAACTCGGAGCCGCCGCCATCGCCTTAATCTTTTCAATCAAAGTTTGTTTATCCATGTTTAAACCTCCAAAAAAATTTTAAGCCGTGCGCTTAGGATTAATTTCTACAGCGAGAGAAATTTTTTCGCCGTTGATGTCCCAATCCTTAGCGTCGTCGCGAGCCGCAAAAATAATTTCATCAGCCAATGTGACGTTTTGAATTTCCTGCACGTTGCGTTTGATAATATCGGCGAGTTTATCATTGCCCGACGCGAAAATTTTTATCCTGTCCGTGACTTCAAAATTGCTCTCACGGCGCATGACTTGTACTTTACTGATAATCTCGCGGACAAAACCTTCCTCAATCAGCGCGGGCGTCAACGTCGTCGAAAGAGCAATCGAAACGTCGCCGTCGCTTTGGCAGTTGAAACCTTCGCTTTGCGTGATCGTAATTTCAATGTCCTCCGTCGTCAAAGTTATATCGCCGAGTTTAAGCTCGCCCGTCTTATCGAGTTCCAACTTAGCCGCGTGCCCGTCAAGATTTTTGAGAGACTTTTGAACTTCGCCCATACGCTTGCCGACTTTTTTACCCAGCACGCGGAAATTCGGCTTGATATTGTAACGAATAAACTCGCCCATATCTGCGCGGAACTCGACATTTTTAACATTAAGCTCGTCCTCGATAATCTCAACGAAAAATCTCGGCAACGGCTCCGCCTTAACAAACATATCAGCGACGGGTTGACGATTTTTAATGTTGGAAGCATTGCGGGCGGCGCGACCAAGCACGACGATTTTTAAAACCGCGTCCATGTTGCGTTCCAGTTCGGTGTCGATAAAGTTTTCGTCGGCAACGGGATAATCGCACAGGTGAACGCTTTCTGGTGCAGTCTTATCGATTGAACAAACCAAGTTGCGATAAATATTCTCCGTGATGAAAGGAACCATCGGAGCCGCCGCCTTTGCCAAAGTTACCAGCGCGGTGTAAAGCGTCATGTAGGCGTTGACTTTATCCTGCTCCATGCCCTTCGCCCAGAAACGCGCCCGACTCCTGCGAACGTACCAGTTACTAAGCTCGTCAACAAAATCTTGCAACGCCCGCGCAGATTCGGGAACTTTATAATTCGTCAAAGCGTCGTCGACCGTCTTAACCATCGTGTTCAAGCGCGACAACAGCCATTTATCCATGACGGAAAGTTTATCGTATTCAAGCTGATACTTAGTCGCGTCGAAGTCGTCAATGTTCGCGTACAGCACAAAGAACGCATAGGTATTCCACAGCGTCCCCAAGAATTTCCGTTGCCCTTCAACAACCGCGTCGTCATGAAAACGATTTGGGAGCCAAGGAGCCGAATTCTCGTAGAAGTACCAGCGAATTGCATCGGCTCCGTGTTTAGCTAAAGTTTCCATAGGTGCGACGGCATTGCCTTTAGACTTCGACATTTTCTGCCCGTCTTTATCCAAAACCAAACCGAGCACAATACAATTTTTAAACGCGGTGTCGTCGAAAATCAACGTGGAAATTGCCATTAACGAATAAAACCAGCCGCGAGTTTGGTCGACAGCCTCGCTTATAAAATCTGCGGGGAAATGTTCCTCGAAAATTTTTTTATTCTCGAACGGATAATGCCATTGCGCAAAAGGCATCGCGCCCGAATCAAACCAACAATCTATAACTTCGGGGACTCTGTGCATTTCGCCGCCACAATCTGGGCACGAGAAAGTTACCTTGTCAATGTACGGGCGGTGCAATTCAATATCATCAGGGCAATTTTTCGACAAACTTTTAAGTTCTTCGATTGAGCCGATTGAATGTTGGTGCCCGCATTTGCATTCCCAAATATTTAACGGCGTGCCCCAGTAACGGTTGCGCGAAATTCCCCAGTCTTGAACGTGTTCCAACCAATCGCCGAAACGCCCTTTGCCAATCGTCGGAGGAATCCAATTAACCTTCGCATTATTTTTCAGCAAATCATCTTTAACCGCCGTCATCTTGATAAACCACGATTCGCGGGCGTAATAAATCAGCGGAGTATCGCAACGCCAGCAATGCGGGTAGCTGTGTTCAAACGGAGGGGCTTTGAAAAGTTTGCCGCTCTCTTTTAAATCGCGCAGAATCAACGGGTCGGCGTCCTTAACGAAAACGCCAGCCCATTTCGTTTCGGCAGTCATGTTGCCCTTGCCGTCGACGAATTGCACGAACGGAATATCATATTTGCGGCAGACGCGGTTGTCATCCTCGCCGAACGCCGGTGCGCAGTGTACAATGCCCGTGCCGTCTTCCGTCGTAACATAATCGTCGCAAGTAACGTAGTGCGCCGCCTTGCCGGATTTTTTTACAATCTCATCGGCGAACGGATACAACGGCTCGTACTTTTTATATTCGAGCTCCGCGCCTTTGAACTTCGCCAAAATTTTTTTCTCGGCGTCGCCAAAGTTTTTATCAACTAAAGCCTCCGCCAAAATGTAAATCGTACCGTCGACTTCAACCTTGACATAATCGACTTTGGCATTAACACATAAGCACAAGTTGGAAGGCAACGTCCAAGGGGTCGTCGTCCACGCGAGAAAGTAAGCGTCTTCGTCAGCGACTTTGAACTTGACAACCGCCGAACGCTCCTTGACGTCCTTATAGCCCAGCGCGACTTCGTGACTTGATAGCGGCGTTCCACAACGCGGGCAGTACGGCACGACTTTATGCCCCTTGTACAAAAGATTTTTCTCCCAAATTTGCTTGAGAGCCCACCACTCCGACTCAATGTAGTAATTTTCGTAGGTGATGTAGGGATTTTCCATGTCCGCCCAAAAACCGACGACGCCCGAAAATTCTTCCCACATAGTTTTATATTTCCAAACAGACTCGCGACATTTTTTAATGAAAGGCTCCATGCCGTAAGCCTCGATTTGTTCCTTGCCGTTAATGCCGATAAGTTTTTCAACCTCAAGCTCGACGGGTAAGCCGTGAGTATCCCAGCCCGCCTTGCGTAAAACTTTCTCGCCTTTCATCGAGTGATAGCGCGGGAATAAATCTTTGATAACTCGCGTCAAGACGTGCCCGATATGCGGCTGACCATTAGCCGTCGGCGGTCCGTCGTAAAAAGTATAATCTTTGCAACCTTCGCGATTGTCGATTGCCTTTTGCGCGATATTTTTCTCAGCCCAAAACGTCTCGACTTCCTTCTCGCGGCTCGCGAAGTTCAAATTCGTATCTACCTTGCGATAAAGCATTTGTAAAATTCCTCCTTTAATCAACGCGGCAATATTATCACGTCAACAAAAAAATTTCAACGCGTGTTTAATCGTCTCAATCTTGAGCGGTAAAAAATCGCCAGCCTCGCCGTCCAAATCGCTTTTAAGTTTGACAGCAGAATTTATCTCAATCTGCGCGGCTTGCAATGAAAAAATATTCTCGTCAGCTTGAATGCTCTTGCCCGCCAAAATCTTTTTAGCCAAATTAATCAGCGCGGCGACTGAACAATTCTTCAACGCGAGTAAATCCAATTTGCCGTCGTCAATCTGCGCGGAGTCCGAAATTTTTTTGAAGCCCGCTACCGAAGGCGAATTTAATACCAAAAATAAAAAGGCGTCCACAGAAAAATTTTCTCCGTCGGCGACAATGTCAAGCGGCACCGTTTTAAAATTCTTCAACTCGCCAAGCCCGCGCAGATAGTAAGCACTCTTGCCCAAAAAATTTTTCAGCCGCGAATTAACCTCGTGAGCAACGCCCGTAAAAACGCCCGCGCTCGCCACGTTAATAAAAAATTCCTTGCCGTTCACCAAACCCAAATCAACAAGGCGCGTCCTGCCCTCCGCCACCGCGTCGATAATTTTTTCCGTGTCAAGTTGAAGGTGCGCCGCAAAATCGTTGGAAGTCCCGCTGCCGATAACTCCGACGGGCAAATCAATCGAATTTTTTTTCAACCAATTAATCACCGCGTGTAAAGTTCCGTCGCCGCCCGCCGCGATAATTCCCTCCGCTTGAGAAATTTTCACGCACTCAACGAAATTTTTATTGTCGCCCGCGCAGGTTCTGTACACAGATAAAAAAATTCCGCGCCGTTGAAATTGTTCTATGACGGCGTCGAGTTTATTTTTAAATGCCGCGTGCCCGGATACGGGATTGTAGACCAGCAAAATTTTTTTCATTTGAAGATACCGAGCTTGCGGAAAATTTTAATGCCGAACTTGCCAATCATCGGAATGCGCGCCATATCCTCTTCGAGTAAGCCGCCGATCATCGCCAACGTCGCAACATAAACGATACAGCCCGCGCCGACCGCTCCGAACGTCGAGAAAATTTCCATGTGCCATTGCGCCGCCGTCAAATCGTAGAAAAATTTAACCACAACCGACATAACCAACGCCGCGCAGATTGTCTTGAACAGTTGCCCCAATTCAATTCGATAACCAATGTATTTGTGTATGAAGTAAAGATTTATGAACGCCGCCACGCCCATATCAGCCGCCGTCGCCCAAGCCGCGCCCATAATTCCCAACGCCGGCATTGCGGTTAGTGTCCAATTCAACGCAACTTTAGCCGCCGCCGCCAACATCATATTTATCATCGGGATTGTCGTATGTCCCAAACCTTGCAAGACACCCGTCGATACTTGATGAAGTCCGAGCAAAATTATCGACACCGCCGAAATCATTACCGCATCGCCCGCGCCCGGCGCATTGTATATCAAAGTTGCTATCGGCGTCGCCAAGAAAAATACCACGACAAACGCTGGGAAGCATACAAAGTTTGAAATTCTGACTGCCGCCGCCGTCTGTCTGAAAATCCGCGCTGTATCTTTTAAAGCTCTTGCCTCTGAAATCGCGGGGACTATTGACACTGCCAACGACGCCGTTAAAATCGTCGCCAAGTTCACGAGAGGTATCGCCATACCCGTTAAGTAGCCGAAAAGCTCCGTCGCCTGATGTACGCTGTACCCTGCCACTTCCAAACGTTGCGGAACTATCATTAAATCTAAATTCGCCACGACCGGCAACATAATCGACGCCGCCGAGACGGGCAACGCTAACTTAAAAATTCGTTTGATGATTGCTAACGTCGGCTCGTTGGGAGTTGCGGGTTTCAAATCGACGCCGTAAGTTTTTTCTATGTCGCGGTTTAGTTTTATGTGGAAGTATACGAGGACGATTAACCCTGTGACCGCGCCCGCTAATGCTCCGAGACTCGCGCCCGCCGCCGCATAATCCAAGCCCCAAGGAAGTAACAAATCAGCAAGCACAATCATAGTTATCACGCGGAAAATTTGTTCGACGATTTGGCTGACAGCTGTCGGGGTCATTCGTTGCCAACCTTGCAAATATCCTCGTGACGCCGCTAAAAAAGTTACAAAAAAAACCGTCGGGGCTAATGCTACCACTGACAGGTAAGCGCGTTGGTCGCGGATGAACTGCCAATCGATTAGCCACTGCGCGGAGAAATATGTTAGCACAGAAAAAATTATTCCCGTGAACAACATTAACATCATCGAGATTTTGAAGACGCGTTTGGCTCCGAATATATCTTTAAGGGCGACGCGCTCCGCCGTTATGATTGAAATTGCCACCGGCACGCCCGCCTGCGAAATTGTCATAAAGAAGAAATAAATAGTAAAAGCCATTTGATATAAGCCAATTCCCGAGCCGCCGAGTATTCTTGATACAAAAATCCAATTCAGCGAGCCGATAACTTTTACGACGAAACTGGACACCGTCAAGATGAATGTGCCCTTTAAAAATTTTTCGCTCGATTTACTTTCTGTCATTATATGAGTTCCTGCTTCCCAATTCTGATTCGTAATTGTTTTTTTCGCCGCCGCAAGTTATAATCCTTTTTAAAAATGGAAGGCTGATTGACATGCCCGATAACGAAAAACCTGCAGATAGTTTTATAATCGTCGACCACATTAACCCTTACCTTATACCCGGTCCCGATATTTACGTCACGCCGCGTGCAACTCCTTTCTACCGCGTGCCCGCAATGCGACTTGGAAGTATGCCCGTCGATGACGGAAATCTTTTGTTGACGCCCGATGAAAAGATTGAACTCGTCAAAAAAAATCCTCCGGCAGAAAAATGGATTCGTCCTTGCATGGGCTCAAGAGAATTCATTCGCAGAATCGAACGCTACTGTCTTTGGCTTGAAGGTTGTCCGCCCGATGAATTTCGCAAGATGCCGCTCGTCTATGAACGTGTTAAAAATGTTCGCGAGTTCAGATTGAAAAGCAAAAAAGCCGCGACCCGCAAATCTGCAGATACGCCGACTTTGTTTCAAGAGAGAAGACAGCCCAAGACAAATTATCTGTTGGTGCCGAGTGTCAGTTCCGAACTGCGCAGATATATTCCGATTGGTTACATGGACGCGAATACGATTGTAACGAATTTGGCATTTACCGTTCCCGACGCAGATTTATTTTTGTTCGGAATGTTGACGAGTTCTGTGCACATGGCTTGGGTTCGACTGGTAGCGGGGCGTTTGACGAGCCGTATCCGCTATTCAAACACGATTTGTTATAACTGTTTTCCGTTCCCGCTGTTCTATCGTGAAGAGCGCAAAGAAATAATCAAGTCGACGGCTCAAAAAATTTTGGACGCGAGAAAAAATTATCCGAACGCGAGCTATGCAGATTTATATGATGAAATTTCAATGCCGAGCGATTTACGCAAGGCTCACGCGGAAAATGATTTGGCGGTGCTGAGTTTATACGGCAGGCTCAAGCCCGACATGCCCGAAATGATAATGCAAGTTGAGTTGCTTTACATGTACGACGCGTTGCTTGAACATTTCGGCGAAAAGGACGAGGATGACTTATGAAATATTTTTTCTCCGAGATTGACGAGATAACTTTGACTTTCAGCGACATAGAAATAAATCACGACGGCATGGAGTATATCCGAATTTATTTTGAACGCCCCGATAAAAACGGATTTAATTTTTTGGAATCGACATTGCCGACCCTTAAAGTCAAAGCTTGCAAAGGTTTCGATATGGAGGAGCGCAGAAAACTTTTGGATTATGCGCGGACGAATGCATTTCTGATTTGGGAAATTGCTCGCGAGGACGGTGGCGCACTTGCCGCAAATATCTAGGTTGCTCGGTTATCTGATTTTCTTTTGGTCTAATGAAAACAACGAGCCGATTCATGTTCACGTTTGCAAGGGTAAGCCGTCAGCCGATGCGACTAAAATTTGGCTTGAAGATGAGCCACGTTTGGAGCACAATAAAAGTCATGTTCCTGCTAAAGATTTAAATCGAATTATGAAATGGCTCGCGGCAAACCGCAATCTTATCGAAAAGAAATGGGCTGAGCATTTTAAATAAGCGTGAATAAAAATTGGAGGAGATAGGCGTGAATATCAATTTGATAAAATTCAACACGGACATCGGCAGGACGAAGCCCGCGACTCTTACTCACGCCGAGACCGCCTGCCCGTTTTGCGACGTGGAACATTTGACTGACATAATCGACACCGACGACGATATAATTTTCCTGCGCAATAAGTACAACGTCATCGAGGGTGCCGATCAATTTGTTTTGATTGAGGGGCGCGAGTGCAATTCGGATATGCCTGCTTATCCCAAAGAAAAAATGCGTCGCGTGATTAGAATGGGCGTCAAGCATTGGAAAAAACTTTCAGCTTCGGGCAAGTACGAGGAAGTTTTATTTTTCAAGAATTATGGAGTGATGAGCGGCGGGACGATTCGGCATCCGCATATGCAACTGGTGGGCTTCCCGAAATTAAAATCAGAATTGCTTTTTGACGAGGCAGAACTGCGCGGGATAATAATTGCTGAGCGCGACGGCGTGGAGTTTAATATTTCAAACTGTCCGCGAGTTGGCTTTGGCGAGTTGAATGTTGTTGTTGAGGCGGGCGGCAGTCTCGACGCGTTAGCTGATTTTATTCAAGTCGGCGTGCACTACGTCATGAATCATTTCAACAAGAAATGCACGAGCTACAACATATTTTTTTATCGCCGCGCAGAGAAAATTTTTGCTAAGATTATGCCGCGCTACGCCACTAGCCCTTACTTTGTCGGCTACAACATTCATTTTTTGCCCAATAACATTGAGCGTATCGCTAAGGAGCTTCAAGAATTTTATTTTTAAGGAGGAAATTTTTATGAGCATTCACATTGCAGCTGAGGTTGGCGAAGTTGCCGAGCGTGTTTTATTACCGGGCGACCCCGTCCGTGCTAAAATTATTGCGGAGAATTTTTTGGAAGGCGTTCGTCAGTACACGGCGATAAGAAATATTTATGGTTTCACCGGTAAATATCGCGGCGTTCCTGTCAGCGTTCAAGCGACGGGAATGGGCGTGCCGTCGATTTCGATTTACTTGCACGAGTTGATTCACGTTTACGGCGCGAAGAAATTAATTCGAGTCGGGACTTGCGGCGGTATGAATGAGAATGTTCATTTACGCGACGTGATTATCGCTCAAGGCTCCTCGACTGATTCTTCAATCGTCAAGCAAGTTTTTGGTGGCGCGGTTAATTTTTCATTGCTGGCTGATTTTGATTTGCTGAGTAAAGCCGTCGACGCCGCCAAGAATTTAAATGTGCCCGTTAAAGTCGGCAACGTCATCTGCGCGGACTTGTTTTATAATGATTACGACGACCCGAACGGAACTTTTGGCGACGGTAAAAATACTTTAAACGAAAAGCTCCGCCGCTACGGAGTTATCGCCGTCGAAATGGAGAGTGCCGCGCTTTATCTTCACGCCGCCGCCGCGCAGGTTCAAGCCTTAGCGATATTCACGGTCAGCGATAATCTTTTGACTAAGGAACTTTGTACGCCCGAAGAACGCCAATCCTCCTTCAACGACATGATTAAAATCGCGCTGGAGACTGTGATTCAATGAGCAAGAAACTTAAGAAAACCAACGCCGCCAGAATTCTCGACGGACTCGGCATTGCCTATGAAATTAAAACTTACGAAGTCGACGAGAGCGATTTATCGGCGGTTCACGTCGCGCAGATTTCCGGGCTTGATATTAAAATGATTTTCAAAACGTTGGTGGCTCGCGGCGATAAGTCGGGAATAATTATGGCGGTTATCGGCGGCGATGACGAATTGGATTTAAAATCTTTGGCGAAGGCGAGTGGTAATAAATCCGTTGAGATGATCGCGCTGAAGGAACTCTTACCATTAACGGGCTACGTTCGCGGAGGTTGCTCGCCATTGGGCGCGAAGAAAAATTATCCCGTGTACTTGGACGCTCGCGCTTTGACGTTAGAAAAAATTTCAATAAGCGCGGGACTGCGCGGAATGCAAATAATCCTCGCGCCGCAAGATTTGGTTAAAGCAGTAAACGCAACGATTGCCGCACTCACGTTGTAAAAATTTTTGGAGCGACATCAGCGCATAACAGGGGTGGGAAAATGGAAACTGAACAGAAAAATATCGTAAAGGAATTTGTGATTGGTGCGCTGATAGTTTTGGTGATATTTATCGTCGGCACGTTTTGGATGGGCAGCAGTGTAAGCCAAGACAACGAGGAAGCCGTCCGCACAGTCAGCCTGATGTATCTTGATGAGCTCGCGGGCAGACGTGAGCAAGTTGTCGCCGGCAAATTGAGCGACTATATCAGCGACATGAATATTGCAATGGACTTGATGACTAAGGACGATTTAAGTAGCGTTGAGCGGTTGCAAGCGTATCAGTCGAAGATGAAACAACTTTACGGGCTTGAGAAATTTGCCTTCGTCGACACGGACGGCTTGATTTATACTTCCAGAGGCACGCGCAACGACATTGCCATTTACGATTTTGATTACAAAGCCATAAACGAGACGAAAGTTTTCATAAAGAACATTGACGGCAACAACAAAAAAATAGTCATTGCAATGCCGGCTGATAATCTGCAATTTGTAGGCAAAACTCTCGTGGCTTATTTCATGGAAATTGATATGAATCGCATGCTGGAAGCGGTTTCTTTGCAGTTGACGGGCAACAATACGACCTTTTGTAATCTCTACACCCGCGACGGCGTGACGTTGACGAATACTGTTCTTAGCGGGCTTTCAAGCGAAACAAATCTTTTTGCGGCATTGGAACAGGCAAAGTTTGAAAAGGGCTATTTACTCGACAAGATGAAGCGCGATTTTAAAGGCGGCATAAAAGGCTTTGTCGCGTTCACCTACGACGGCATTAAGGAAACTATGTACTATGTCCCCGTGCACGGCACCGATTGGATGTTGACGTATCTGATTCGCGAGAGCGTCATAAGCGAACAAATCGGCTCCATTACGTCGGGGATTATTTTTAGGAGCTTGGTTCACTCGATAATAACGGCACTAGTTTTAGTGGCAATGTTCGCAACTATAATCATTCAGCTTAGAAAAGCCGCCAAAGCCCGTTTAGAGAAAGAAACTGCCGACGCCGAGAACCGCGTTAAGCAACAAGAATTGGAGGAACAACTCGCCCTGCAGGAAGAACTTTTGGCGCAGGAACAGGAGAAAGCTCAACAGGATAATATGATTCGCGCCTTGTCAAGCGATTATCGCAGTGTTTACTACATTAACCTTGCTGATGATTCGGGCGTTTGCTACAGAGGCGATACGGAATTAAAAAATGCGCTTATCGAGGGCGAAGGCTTTACTTTCAGCAGAAGATTCACCGAGTACGCCAATCTTTATGTCACTGCGGAGTATCGCGAGGAATTTTTGAAATTCATTGAGCCGGATTCTATTCGCGAAGGCTTAAAAGATAACTCCGTCATATCGTATCGCTACTTGGCAAACCGCAACGGCAAGGAACGTTACGAGATGATTCGTATGGCGAGCGTCGGTATCGCGGATGACGGCACTAAAATTTCCAATCACGTTGTCGGCGTCGGAATTACTGATATTGATGCTGAGATGCGCGATTCAATGGCGAAAAGTCAAGCACTAAGCGAGGCGTTAAAGACGGCGGAGGAAGCCAGCAAGGCTAAAACGACTTTCTTATCGAGTATGAGCCATGAAATCCGCACACCTATGAATGCGATTATCGGCTTGGACAGTCTCGCGCTCCACGAGCCCGGCATTTCCGACACGACCAGAAGTTACTTGGAAAAAATCGGCACGTCCGCGCAACATTTACTGAGCTTGATTAATGACATTCTCGACATGAGCCGCATTGAATCGGGGCGCATGACCATTCGCAACGAAGAATTTTCCTTCCCCAAGTTGATTGAACAGATTAATACGATTTTCAGCGGGCAATGCAATGAGAAAAAACTTGAATACAACTGCCACATAAACGGACACATCGGCGAATACTATATCGGCGACAGCGTGAAGTTGCGGCAAGTGCTGATAAATATTCTGGGCAACGCGGTTAAGTTCACGCCCGAAGGCGGCAAGGTAGATTTAACCGTCGAGAAAATCGCCGACTTCGATAAAAAATCTGCCATTAAATTTACAATCAAAGATACCGGCATCGGCATGAGCAAAGAATATCTGCCGAAAATTTTTGATACGTTCAGCCAAGAAGATTCGACCGCTACAAATAAATACGGCAGTTCGGGGCTCGGCATGGCGATTACTAAAAGTATCGTCGACATGATGAACGGCAAAATTGAAGTCGCCAGCGAAAAGGGCGTCGGCACAACTTTTACCGTGACTGTCACTTTGCTTGATTCCGATAAAAATGATTCAGTAAGCGATGACATTGAAGTTAAGTTGCACGAAATGAACGTGCTGATTATCGACGACGACCCCATTGCTTGCGATCACGCTAAGTTGATTCTGGAAAAAATAGGCATTGCCGCCGAAGTCGTGATGTCTGGTAAGGAAGCCGTCGAGATGGTTAAACTTCGTCACGCCCGCCGCGAGCCTTACAATTTAATTGTCGTCGATTGGCAAATGCCCGATATGAACGGCTTGGAAGTCACTAAGCAAATCCGCGAGATTATCGGCAACGAGACCGCGATTATAATTCTGACGGCTTACAACTGGGATGACATTATCGACGAAGCAAAAGCCGCCGGTGTCGACAGCTTCATTGCCAAGCCGCTATTCTCCGGAACTTTGCTTGAAGAATTTAAGAATGCTCTCCGCAAAAAAAATCTCGGCTCCTCCAAAGAAAAGAAGAAAGCCGAGCTTAAAGGTAAAAAAATTTTGTTGGCGGAAGATATGCCCGTCAACGCGGAAATTATGATGATGGTTTTGCAAATGCGCGAGATGGATACCGACCTCGCCGAAAACGGGAAGATTGCGCTTGAAAAATTCCAAGACTCGCCCGAAAATTATTACGATGCAATTTTAATGGATATGCGAATGCCGGAAATGGACGGCTTAGAGGCGACGCAACGAATTCGTGCTTTGGATAGGAAGGACGCTAAAAAAGTTCCGATAATCGCGCTTACGGCAAATGCTTTTGATGAGGACGTTCAACGGAGTTTGCAGGCGGGATTGAACGCGCACTTATCTAAACCCGTCGAGCCCGAAGTTTTATTCGAGACGTTGGAGAACATGATTAAAGATTAAAAAAAGTCCCCAGCCCTTAATCACATAAAAATCTTAATCCCTATCGAACAGCTCGGTAGGGAAAATTTTTTTTTGTAAATTTTTCGCTTGAGGAATTGACAAAAAAATAACTAATATAATCAGTATAGGATACTAAAAATTTTATGAGGAGATGATCTTATGGCAGAGATTTCTAACAGCACAGCCAACAGCCTCGTAGTAGGGACAAGTTCCGACGACTTTATCTACAATTACGACGGCGACGGCTCAACTCTCAGCGGCGGCAGTAGCGTTCCGGGTAATTATTACTCAAGTCAGACAAGCGGCGATGATGTAATTATTACGGTCGGCGACGCATCTGTTACTCTTGTCGGTGCGGCGAGTTTGTCGGCTGTCAATATCGACGGAACGAAACTTGAAAAGAATTCCTGGACATTCACCGATACGACGGCAATTTATCTCACATCTGACAATGCAGTAATCTCTGTCGACGGCGTTAAATCTCTCGACGATATTTCATTAAATGGCTCAACCGTCACTGTTTCCGATGCCTCTCTTAACAAGAAAAATGTTACAGTCAGCGACGGCTATACTCTCAAACTTGCTAAAGACGTTACCAAACCTTCGACGACTAAAGTTTGGAGCCGCAACAAGACTACAGCGACTTACAAACAGACGAAGACGGCAGGTTACACGCTCGCTGATAACGCTATCACTTACAACAAAAAACCCTTTGATACATTGGCTACGGTTAAGGGCGTTAAATCGACCGCTGGGCTTTCCGTAAAAGGTAAAGTAATTACGTTGAAAGCAAGTGCAATCAATAAAAAAGTTACTGTTGATGGTAGCGGTTATGAATTTAATTTTGCGGCGGGTAATTACAATGGCGCGTCTATTAGTGGTTTCGACGACAAAGATACACTTACGTTTGACAATCTCGATTTCCAAACTTCCTACAGCAAAAAAAATAACGCCGTCACGTTCAAATTTGCTGACGGCTCTGTAACATTAAAAGATTTCACTGCGACAACTTTTCACGTGAACAACGACGTTTATAAAATCTCTAATGGGAAGTTCAAAATTTATTAACGACGCCCGCGAATAAAATTGTACCCGATTGAACGTCGCGAATCACGAACAGGAACGGACGTTCGGCGATAAAATAAACTCTGCGCGGCGGTTCGGGATCGGGCATGGCTACTGTCTCGACCATAATAATCTCCGTAACTGCGGCGGCTTCAGTGCCTTGCTCGTCGACTTTGACTTTGGCGCGGTGTTGAGCGTTATCAATTTTAAGCGCCGTTTCCTTGATGATGTTAAAAAATTCTGCGCCGTTCGTGAATGCGCGTTTAATGCCCATTGCCTTAAGATTTTCGACGAGGTTATTTTCAATATCGAGTTCAAACTTGGGCAGGCGAACGATAACCTCGCCTCTGAACTTTGACGAATTTTTTAAGCCGTCAAGAAAATCTGCGCGGTAGGCAAAAGTTTCAGAGTTCCAAGCTTCGGCGACGTTCAAAGAATTATCGACGGGCATAATCAGATACATTGCGGCGTTGGCTGAATAGGGAAGTTCAATGCCCTTGAACTTGTCATCTTCGCGGTAGGAGATTTGGTTGTCGAAAGTTTTATTCATCATGTCGACTGCAACGGTTGAGCCGTCACGGTTTTTGAACTCAGATTTATCGGTGGCGCGAGCTTTGAACGGAATAGCCCACGTGCCCTTGAAGTAAACGACGTTAAGCAAATCTGTAAGCGTGGATTGAGTGGCGATTGATTTATAATCGGGGATAAAATTTTTAGTCTTCTCGCTAACCCAGCGGGAGATTTTTTGTTTTTCGCCGACGAGATTATTTTCAAAGTCAGCCTCGCGAGCCGCCGATTTATAAACATCAGTCACGACGCGTTTAAAATTTTTATCGAGTCCGCGCCCGATAATTTTTTTATCGATAAGCAAAAGGTTTGCTTCGGCGAAGTTGTCATAATTTTGGGCGGCGTATTCGGAGAAATTTTTATGGCAAGCGTTGAGGTTTTCGAGGTTATCGGCTTCGAGCGCGGCAAGAATTTCTTTAAGGGTGTCGCCGGTCGCGCCGTTCGCCAAGATACTCAACGCCGAGTTAATCCCGTAAGGCGAGTAGAAAATATTTTCGTCACGATTGAGAGTCGCGAAGTATTTCCAACAAAATTCGTCGACACTCGTTGAGAGATTCCGCGCAGGTTCCGCGCAAGCAGTCAGCGTTAAACTCAGCATTAAAATCACCGCCACTAAAAATTTTTTCATGATAAGCCCTCCGCAAAAAAAGTGGCTAATGATTGAAAATCCCCAACCACTAACCACTTTTAAGATGAAAAGATTATAAGATGAAAAGGGTTCAGGGTTCAGGGTTCAGTAATCCCTAACCACTAACCCCTAATCACTAACCCCTAATCACTTTTAATCTTATGATCTTATGATCTTATCCTTTAGCTTTGAGTTCTTGAAGTTTCGGACCCATAATGCGCTTGTAAGCCTCGACGCCCGGCTGATTGAACGCGTCGATATTGAGGAGTTCGCCCTCGTAAGCAACCGACATCGCAAGCAAATACATGAGCTCGCCGAGATGATACTCGTTGACTTCGGGGAGCGTGAAGCAAGCATTGAAACGCTTATTGGACTTGAGAGCGTCCGCGTTCGATTGACGCGCAACTTCGAGAGCATCGCCCATCGTTACGCCCGAAATGTCCGCGAGTTTCTTGACGTTCGGGAAAACATTCGGGATTGTCAAATCGTTCGCCCACTTCGCAACCTTGACAAACTGAACGACTTTATCGAGTGTGCCTTCCTGATGTTGCTGAGTCTGGGAATGCATATCGGTCGTGCCGACTGCTACCAACGGAGTACGTCCTTCGCAAACCTCGTTGCCTTCCTTATCGAACTGCTTGCCGAGAGATTCAGCCAACAGTTGGATGTACCATTCGGACAAGGACTTGAGATAATCGCCGTAGGGCATGAGGACTTCGATATTGCGCCCGTGCTTCTTGTAAGCCGCAACCTTGAGAGCCGCGTTGAGCATGGCGGGATTCTGCCAGATGTCGTCGTTTTGGCAAGCCTTATCCATATCCTGCGCGCCCTGCAAGAATTTTTCAATGTCCATGCCGATAACAGCCGCCGTCGAAAGTCCGACTTCGCAGAAAACAGTGAAGCGTCCGCCAACGCCGTCGGGCACAGCAAAGCATTCCCAGCCGTTCTCAACCGCGATTTGTTTAAGGAGCGTCTTCTTCTCCATGTTCGGGTCGGTTACGGCGACGATTTCAACCTCGATATTCTCATCTTTTTTAAGCGCGTCGAGGATAACCATAAAATTACTCATGGTGTCGAGGGTGCCGCCGCTCTTGGAAATGCAAATCAGCATGACTTTGAACTTATGATCAATTTTCAAATTCGGGTCGTGGCTGTGCGAAACTTCGGGGTTGTTATGATTGTATTCTTTATCGTGCGAATGTTTATGCCCAAGCTCGTGGTGCATAGCGTGATGATGAGCCGCCGCCATTGCCTTGAGGTGATTGATGATGTCGCCGGTTCTGCGCGGGTCAATGTTCTGTCCGCTGAAATAAACTTTCGGCAAACCTTTACGCTGTTCGGTCGTCCAAGTGTTCCAGAATTCGCCGCAGAAAATATCGAACAAAACCTTATTGCCCAAGAACGAGCCGCCGATACCGAGCGAAACAACCGCGTCAACGTTGTTGCGGATTTTCTCGGTGAAGTCGTGGAGACGTTGAATACTGGCGGGGCTGTTGAGATTGAGCTTGCCGTTTTCTTCGGTGATGTAGGGCAGTTTGGAGAAGTAAACTTTTTCGGGGTTGCCGTCTTTGCTGAGGTGCGCTTTGATAAAACCGGTCTCGCGCATGACTTTCATAGCCTCGTGAGCTTTTCTGAGGGCGGCGAAGTCGATATCTTCTTCGGTAACTTTGCCTTCGCCGAAAAGATTATCGTAATCGAAGCTGAATCCGGACTTTAAAGTAAGAGCCATGATAAAACCTCCATTAAATTAATCACACAACGGACGCAACAATTTCTTGCGCCTCTTTTTGAATTTGCTTAAGATGATCCGCGCTGACGAAACTTTCGGCGTAGACTTTGCACATATCTTCGGTGCCGGACGGACGCGCCGCGAACCAGCCCTTATCCGTAACGACTTTCAAGCCGCCGATTGACGCGCCGTTTCCGGGAGCCTTCGTGAATTTGCCGGTAATTTTCGCGCCCGCGAGCGTATCAGCCTTGAGATTTTCGGGAGCCAATTTGCCGAGCGCGGCTTTTTGTTCGGGCGTCGCGGGCGTATCTTTACGGGCATAGAAAAATTCGCCGTGCTTATCGGTAAGTTCTTTATGATGTTCGGAAGGATTCTTGCCGGTCTTGGCGGTGATTTCGATAGCGAGCAAGTCCATAATAATGCCGTCTTTATCGGTCGTCCAAACGCTTGCGTCTTTGCACAGGAACGACGCGCCCGCAGACTCTTCGCCGCCGAAGCCCATTGAGCCATCAAACAAGCCGTCAACGAACCATTTAAAGCCGACGGGAACCTCACAGAGCTTACGTCCGATTTCTTCCGCGACTTTATCAATCAACGAGCTGGAGACTTGCTCCAACCGTCGCGGTGCGTGAACAAATATTTAATCGCGACTGCCAGATAATGATTCGGATTCATCAAACCTTGCGGGGTAACAATGCCGTGACGGTCGTAGTCAGTATCGTTGCCGAATGCAATATCGTATTTATCTTTGAGCGCGATGAGATTTGCCATAGCGAACGGCGACGAGCAGTCCATACGGATTTTACCGTCGTGATCGGGCGGCATAAAGCTGAACGTGTAATCGATGTCGGGGTTGACTACTTTGATAGGATTTTTAATTTTGTATACTTCGTTAATCAAATCCCAGTAGAAAATGCCGGAGCCGCCGAGCGGGTCTGCGCCGACGTTTAAGCCGCTGTTGATAACGGCGTCCATATCGATAACGCGGCTGAGAGCCTCGACGTAGGGGCGCATGTAATCCATAAAGTGGACGTTGTCCATCTTAACGGCTTTCTCGAACGGGACGCGCTTAACAACTTTGTCGACGCCCTGAGCAATAATTTCGTTAGCGCGGTTTTGGATTATCTTGGTAGTTTCCGCGCTGGCAGGTCCGCCGGTAGTCGGGTCGTACTTAATGCCGCCGTCAGTCGGAGGATTGTGCGAAGGCGTGATAACGATACCGTCGGCTTGTTTAGCCTCTTTACGTTCGTAGTTATGCGCGAGGATGATACGGCTGACGACGGGCGTCGGGACGGGTTTGAATTCGTCTTGGAGGATAATGTCGACGCCATTAGCCGCAAGGACTTCTACGCAGGAACGCAGTGCGGGCTCGGACAGGGCGTGAGTATCTGCGCCGATATAGAGCGGTCCTTGAATTTTTTCGGCGGTGCGATATTCGTAGACTGCCTGCGCGATAGCAAGGATATGCTGTTCGTTGAAGCTTTTGAGTTTGGAGCTGCCTCTGTGCCCTGACGTACCGAACGCGACGCCCTGAGTTTTATTCTCCGGATCCGGCGCGAGGGTGTAGTAATCGCTTATCAAGGACGGAAGGTTGACAACATTTTTACTCATAATGAGTCCTCCTTTGATTAGAAAGTTTTTATTCACATGCTCTTTGCGAGCGGAGTTTTCCTGAAGTCGTAGAGGATAATCGAGGCGTTATCAGTCGGGTACTGTTCATTAAGTTGAAAACCGTTTTGCTCCATAGTTTTAATCAAAAATTCTTCGGTGAAGTCGGTTAAGAAAGGATTTTTCCACCTGTACACGTCGAAACGTTCCCTATCAATGGGGCGGCAGAGCATTAAAATTTGTTTCTGCGCGGCACTGCACATATCAGCTAAAAATCTCGGAAGATGTTCAACATACTCGGCAGTCATGGCGCAGAGGCAAGCATCCGCATTTATCTTGGGGAATTCGCCGCTGTTGAAGTTGCAGGCAATAATTTCGTCGTCATGCTTTTCATAATCAACGGGATAATATTTGACGGGACAAAATTTTTTGGCGGCTTTATTTTTCCTGCAACCCAAATCAATCAGACTTGCGCAGTCGGGAATAAGTTTACTCATTGCGAATTTTAATCTTGAATCATCGCGCAACGGAGTATCGTAAGCGTCATCAAAATCTCGCAGATTATTGACGCGCCAGCCCAAAAGCCGCATTTGGTCTTCGTTGTATTTTTTTATCTCCTCAAGGAAAGGTTCATAAAGATATTGCCTGCCGACATCATCGGGGGCTTGTTGAATATCTAAGGCGGGGAAGTTACCATTCGCCTCTATCAATATGGCTTCGTTTTTGTCGGTTACGGCTATATCCCAAGCTATATGACGCACCGACGGTATCATTTTTGCCATCTTCTTAACAACAGCACGCACCTTATCCCAACAAGGATAACGAAACCCTTTGAAAGTTTTACCTGTATCGGGATGTTTTGGGAGGCGTTCATGGTCTCTGGTTAAACCGTCGGAAATAATTATTCCGGTCTTTGTGTCCATAGTTACGAAACAACCGCCGCCCACGTGGACATTGTCTACAACGCCGCCTACTCTGCCTAATCTCCCGTTGGTTACCAAAATATGAACGACGTTATGCGTGTCGAGAATAGTATAAACTCGGATTGTGTTGACGGTATCGGGGCAAAAAGAAGCCGTATCTTCATGCTGTTTGACAATTTCTTCCAAAAGGCGGTGTCTGCTTTTGAGATTCTCAAAAACTTTATCAAGTTCGTCGTCTGAATCGGTACTGATAATTTCGGCTCCCTTGCCAAAACTTCCAATGACCGGTTTTGAAAAAAATCGCGGGTGTTTTTCTACGAAAATTTTAAAGTCTTCAAAGGTACAAGTTCGAGTATCAAGCCAATCTCTGTGAAGAAAACCGGCAAAAAGTCGATTTGTCTTGGCTTTGTCGTTCAACAATCTCCTAGCCATAAAATCATTGCAAATAACTTGAGTTTGTATGGAAGATTTATTTACTCTGAACGTACGCCGAAGTGAAAACGGCTTGTTGTAAAATTCAAAGTCAAAATAATCAGCGATGCTTGCTCCCTGTTTTGCGGAAAAAAGTACATGATCGCAGAAGAAAACATTCAAATCTGTTTTGGTTTGCTTAAGCGGCTTTTGATTTGAGAATATGTTGGCGAAATATTGATACCGCTTTTCAAATATTTCTTCTGTCCAATTTCGTTCGGCGCGTAACTTATTTTTTGCAACTGAATCAAGCTCGAAATCATCGCCGAAATAATCGGACGGAACGGGGTTTGGCTTATTTATGGCTTCCGTCGGAAATTTCAAGCCCAAAAATTGACAAGCCTTAAAAACTCCCTCCGATAAGCCGTAAATATTTAAGCTCATATTCGCCTCCACCATCAGCCGCGAATTATCGCAAGCAATTCGTCGCGTTTATTTTCCAGCAAAGTTTTATCGCCGCGAGCCTCGACGTTAAGGCGGATATAAGGTTCGGTTTGTGAGCCGCGCAGATTGAATCGCCAATCGTCAAAGTCAATGCTCAACCCGTCAATCTTGCTGACTTTGCCGTCCTTGCCATAAAGCTCCTCAATCTTAGCCATAATTTCTTTAACCTTATCAGTACTTGAAACTTTGGTATTAATCTCGCCGCTGACGGGATATTTAGCAATACGTTCCGCCATAAGTTGCGACAAAGTTTTATCGGTGCGGCTAAGGAGTTCAAGCGCGAGGAGCCAAGGAATCATGCCGCTATCGCAATAACAAAAATCGCGGAAGTAGTGATGAGCGGACATTTCGCCGCCGTAAATCGCATTTTCCGCACGCATCATTTCCTTTATGTAAACGTGCCCCGAACGACACATAATCGGCTTGCCGCCGAGACTTTCGACAATGTCAATCGTATTCCAAATGGCGCGGGGGTCGTAGATAATTTTTTCGCCGGGATTCTTACTGCAAAAAGCTTCGGCGAGTAACCCGACCATATAATAACCCTCGATAAAGCCGCCCGTTTCGTCGAATAAAAAACACCTGTCAAAGTCGCCGTCAAAAGCAACACCGCAATCTGCGCCGCTTTCGATAACAGCTTTGGAAGTTTCTGCGCGGGCGTCTTGGAGTAATGGATTCGGTACGCCGTTCGGGAAGTGCCCATCTGAATTGTTATGAACCTTGACAATCTCGAAGGGCAAAAATTTTTCCAGCTCGTTAATAATCGGACCTGCCGAACCGTTGCCGGTGTTTATGACGACTTTGAACGGCTTAAGGCTGTCGACATTGACATAAGACAAGAGACAATCAATATAATCCGGCATAATGTCAATCCTGCGGACGGTGCCGGTTGCTTTGCGGAACGACCAATCGCGAGTTTCATCCTCGACCGCCGCTTTGACAGCCAACAAACCACTCTTAGGCGCAACGGGACGCACGCCCTTACCAACGAATTTCATGCCGTTATATTCTTTTGGATTGTGGGAAGCGGTAATCATAATGCCGCCGTCGAAGTTATTAAAGCCCGTCGTGAAGTAAACCATCTCGGTGCCGCATTGCCCGATGTCGTAAACGTCGCAACCTGCCTCAGTGAGCCCGCGAGCCAGTGCGTCAAAAAGCGTCGCCCCCGAAAGCCGAATGTCATGACCAACAGCGACTTTTTCTGCTCCAAAAATTTCGGGGAAAACTCTGCCCACTCGATAAGCCAGCTCTTGATTGATACTTTCGGGATAAATCCCGCGAATATCGTATGCGCCAAAGCCCGTTGTATTCACTGCCATATTGCAACCGCTCCTTTAATTCTAATCCCTGTTCCCTATTCCCTATTCCCTAAATTTTTCCTGTCGAATTGGCAGAAAATTTTTTAACAAAAAAATCCCGCCGTGTTGACGAGATAAAAATTTTTATGTTACAAGCACGAAAGCCCCGACGTTTCATCGAGGCTTGAAATTTCTTTATGGAGCCGACTGTCAGACTCGAACTGACGACCTGCGCATTACGAATGCGCTGCTCTACCAACTGAGCTAAGTCGGCGTGAATCAACTTAACGCGCTGATTTATACCACACTCCGCGCAGGCTGTCAAGAAAAAAATTCTATAGGGCGTTCGCTTAAAATTCCGTGCCGCCACAACAGAGCCTTAACAATTCTCTCCGCCGCGTGTCCGTCGCCGTAAGGACTTTGCGCCTCCGCCATTTTTTTATACTCCGCCGCGTCCGTGAGTAATAATTTCGCCGCGTCGTAAACTTTGGCTTGATTCGTGCCGATTAATTTAACCGTGCCCGCGTCGACTGCCTCAGGGCGTTCCGTCGTGTCGCGTAGAACTAAAACAGGTTTGCCGAGAGCGGGAGCTTCTTCCTGTATGCCGCCCGAATCCGTCAATATCAACGTCGCCCGATTCATCAAGTTTGCAAACGGTTCATAATCCAGCGGGTCAATCAGATAAATTCTATCAAGCCCGCCGAGTTCCTCATTGACGACTGCGCGGACTTTAGGATTTTTATGGACGGGGAAAATTACTTCAACGTCGGGGAATTCCTCAACCAAAGATTTCAACGCCTTATAAACTTGCCGCAAGGGTTCGCCTAAATTTTCGCGGCGGTGCGTCGTGACAAGAATAATCCTTTTATCGGCGTCGACGTTCGGGAATTCAAAATCTGCGCGGACGGTCTGATAAAGCGCGTCGATAACCGTGTTGCCCGTCACGAAAATTTTATCGGCGTCAACATTCTCGCGAAGGAGATTTTCTTTAGCCGTCGGCGTCGGAGCAAAATTTAAATCGGCAAGTGCGCCCGTCAATCGGCGATTCATTTCTTCGGGGTAAGGCGAAAATTTATTGCGCGTGCGAAGTCCAGCCTCGACGTGTCCGACTTCAATTTGATGATAGTACGCCGCCAATGCCCCCGCGAAAGTCGTTGTGGTGTCGCCGTGAACTAAAACTACGTCGGGTTTTGCCTCCGTTAAAATTTTATCCAAGCCCAAAAGTGCGCGGCTCGTTATGTCGAACAAAGTTTGCCCCGTCGACATGATATTTAAATCGAAGTCGGGACGTATGCCGAATAAATTTAGCACTTGGTCGAGCATTTCCCGATGTTGCGCCGTCACTGCCACGAGTGATTCTACTTGCGGATATTTGCCGAGTTCCAACACGACGGGAGCCATTTTAATTGCTTCGGGGCGCGTGCCGAATATCGACATGACTTTTAATTTTTTCATGACTATCTCCTAATTAGCCGGACGAGCTATGCCCAATTTTTTTACGCCGTAAATTATCGCCACGACTACGACAACTAAAATCAAAACCGCGATTTGACTGCTGACCGCCGTCAACGCTATTGCACTCAATCCAAACAACGCGCTGATAACATACATTAACAAAACCGCTTGACATTGCGAAAAGCCTACGCTTAAAAGTCTGTGGTGAAGATGTCCTTTATCGGGCTTGAATATCGGGACGCCCCCGCGCAGTCTTCTGATTATCGCAAACGTCGTGTCTAAGATTGGCAAGCCCAATGCAAATATCGGGACGATAAGCGCGATTGTCGCAACCGATTTAACCGCGCCCGTCACTGAAATTCCCGCCAACATAAATCCCAAGAACATTGAGCCCGTATCGCCCATGAAAATTTTCGCGGGATGAAAATTGTATTTCAAAAAGCCGAACGCCGCCCCCGCTAATGCCGCCGTCATCACCGCGACCAAAATAAAATTCTGTTCAAGCGCGACCAACATGATTGTGAACGACGCTATAGTTGAAACGCCCGCCGCCAAGCCGTCAAGCCCGTCGATTAAATTTACCGTGTTCGTCAGCCCGACCAGCCAAAACATTGTTATCGGTATCGCGAGGTACGGTATCGGAAGATTATCAAAGTAAAAATAATCGCCGAACGGATCCGTCACGAAATCTATCCGCACGTCGAAGATTAAAACTAAAACCGCCGCCGCGCAGATTTGTCCAAGCAATTTTATCTTGGCGGGGAGATTTTTATAATCGTCGACTAGTCCGAGCGCGACAATTAAACTGCCCGAAATTACAAGCCCGATAGTTTCTTTGACTTGTTCGCCGTCAAGCCCGAACTTCGCCGCGATAAAAATTATCGACATTAAAAAGCCTAAGTAAATCGCCAGTCCGCCGATTCGCGGTATCGGTTTCTTATGAACTTTTCGGGCATTAGGCGCGTCCATTGCACCCGTTTTGCGCGCTAACAAAATCACTGCCGGAGTCACAATCAGTACGACAACCGTCGCAACCACGAACGCCCAGAAATATATCGGCATTTAATCAACCGCCCTGTTCAAAATTTCTGCAAGGATTTTACAACAGCCGCTTAGCCTCGTCAATCACGCCTCTAACAAAATCTTAATAAAACGTTGCGGCTCTAAAAATTTTTGTGTACAATATGCAGGCTATCTGATTATTTAACGGGAGGTGAGGAATTGAGAATAGACAGGCGGCGAGCTGACGAAATGCGCGAAGTTTATTTGGAACGGCGGGCGCAAAAATTTCCTGCGGGCTCGGCACTGATTGAAGTCGGCAATACCAAAGTTCTCTGCGCGGCGACGATTGAGGATAAAGTTCCGGCGTTTTTAAAGGGGACGGGCACGGGTTGGCTTAACGCGGAATATTCGATGTTGCCGGGCGCGACGGCGGAAAGGAATTCCCGCGAACGTTCAAAAATCAGTGGCAGGACGATGGAGATTCAGCGGCTTATCGGACGAGCCCTCCGCGCAGTGACTGATTTATCAGCTATCGGCGAACGTTCGATAATAGTTGATTGCGACGTTTTGCAGGCGGACGGCGGCACGCGTACAGCGTCGATAACGGGAGCATTCGTTGCGTTAGTTGAGGCTTGCGAGACGATTTACAAAGTCGGCGGCGTCTTTCCGGTTAAAGATTTCGTCGCGGCGATTTCGGCGGGCATTTCCCAAGACGGTGAAAAACTTTTGGATTTATGTTACGCGGAGGATTCGACGGCGGCGGCTGATTGTAATGTCGTGATGACGGGCGCGGGCGAACTCGTCGAAGTGCAGATAACTGCCGAGAAAAAAGCTTTTACGCGCTCGCAACTCAATGAACTTTTGGATTTGGCGGAGGGCGGTATCGCCGAATTGATTTCCATGCAGAAAGACGCGCTCGGCAGAGATTTAGTTTGGAGAGTCGGGCGAGTCGGCTGAATTTTTAATGCCCGTCAAAGATTTAAAAACGATTCAAGAGAGGAGGAGGTTAATCATGAAAAAAATTGTGCTCGCGTCGAAGAATTTGGATAAAGTCAAAGAAATGCGCCTTATCCTCCGAAGTTTGCCGCTGGAAATTTTATCGCTCGCCGATTTTAAAGAATTGCCTGACGCTGTGGAGGACGGCGCGACTTTCGAGGAGAATGCATTAATCAAAGCAAAATTTTTCCGCGAACAAACGGGGCTTGCCTGCCTTGCCGATGATTCGGGGCTTGAAGTCGACGCGCTTGGAGGATTACCCGGCGTTTACTCTGCGCGGTTCGCGGGCTATCACGCCGACGACGCTACCAATAATCAAAAGCTTCTCGACGAGCTGAAAAAAATTGGCGTTGAAGAATCGGCGGCGGATTATCGTTGTGCATTGGCATTCGTCGACACCGACGGCACGGAACTTTTGACAACCGGCAAGATTTGTGGAACAATAAAAATCGTCGCGCAAGGCAACGGCGGTTTTGGCTACGACCCGTATTTTTACATTGATGAGCGGCGCACTATGGCTCAACTCCCCGTCGACGAAAAAAATTTAATCAGTCATCGCGGCGCAGCACTTAAAGCAATGATTTTAGAGTTAAAGAGGCGTTTCCGATGAAGATTGGACTTATAAGCGACACGCACGGAAATTGGTCGTCGATAGACCAAGCAGTGAGCATCGCGCAAAATATGGACATGTGGCTACACATGGGCGACTGCACGCCCGACGCAGAGTATTTGCAATCATTACTTAACGTTCCGGTTTTTGGCGTCGCCGGTAATTGCGATTGGCCTACGCCGAATATCAAATACGAACGAATCATCGAGGCGGAAGATCACAGAATATTTATCACGCACGGTCATAATTATGGTGTTCGTTATACGCAGGAATACATAATGGAAGCGGCTGAATCTCAGAATGCCGACATCGCCGTCTACGGGCATACTCATATTGTGGAATATTTAATCGGTCCGCCTATCATTTTAAATCCCGGCAGTGCCTCGCGCCCAAGAGATGACACTCGCGGTTCTTTTATGGTTATGGAGCTCGATAAGGGTTCCGACCCGCGTATTACCGTCGTCCGCATGAAACACCGTTAATGAGCAAAAAAAATTTGGCGACAAGCCTTTGAGCCTGCCGCCTTTTTTTATCTGGTAAAATTATTTATCAGTCTTGAGGTCTGGGTTTTCTGATAAAGCCGAGAATCACGCAACCGATAACCGAACCGATAGCAATAGCCGCCAAATATCCCAACGGATTGCCGATAGTCGGGACGACGAAAATTCCGCCGTGAGGAGCCATAAGTGTGCAGTCAAACATCATGACGAGTGCACCTGTTATACCTGAGCCGACAACGCAAGCGGGTATGACGTGGAGCGGGTCGCCTGCCGCAAAAGGTATCGCGCCTTCAGTGATGAACGACAAGCCCATGATAATATTCGTTGCGGTAGTTTTCTGTTCGTTCTTGGTGAACTTGTTCTTGAAAAAAATCGTCGCGAGTGCAATGGCAATCGGAGGAACCATGCCGCCCGCCATAGCCGCCGCAATAACGTAATAGTTACCGTCAGCCAGCAAGCCGACGCCCGTGACATAAGCCGCTTTGTTCAAAGGACCGCCCATGTCGACAGCCATCATGCCGCCGATAACCGCGCCCATAACGAGTTTTGCATTGGGATCCATGTTGGCAAGAGTATTCTTGAGAGCCTCGTTGATACCCGCGACAGGCGGACCGATAACGAAATTACAAATCAAACCAATCAGCAGGACGCCCAAAAGCGGATAAAACAGAATGGGCTTAGTACCTTCGAGAGAGGCGGGCAGAACGCTGAGAGCCTTTTTGAGCCAGTTGACGATGAAGCCGGCGAGGAAGCCTGCAAGCAATGCGCCCAAGAAACCGGAGCCGTTGGAAGCAGAAAGTGCGCCGCCAACAAAGCCCGCCGCCAGTCCGGGGCGGTCAGAGATTGACATTGAAATAAATCCCGCGAGGACAGGCAACATGAATCCGAAGGACGCGCCGCCAATTCCCATAAACGTTGCGGCGGCAGGAGTTATCGAACCGAATTTGCTACGTTCTTCAGCGGGTAAGCTGTTCAAATCAACGCTCGCGCCGTCAATCAAGAAGGAAATCGCAATTAAGATACCGCCGCCGATAACAAACGGTAACATATGCGATACGCCGTTCATCAAATGCTTATAAACTTGGCGACCGATACTTTCATTCTCGCCGCCACCGCCGCCAGCGTCACCTGCAGATTCACCCGCTTTTGCGTGATAAACGGGAGCATTTCCGCCGAGTGCGCGGTCAATGAGTTCGTCAGCTTTGTTGATACCGTCGGCAACTTTGGTGATAACAACTTTCTTGCCGTCGAAACGAGCCATCGCGACATTTTTATCAGCCGCAACGATAATTCCGTCCGCCTTAGCAATTTCTTCAGCCGTCAGAACATTCTTCGCGCCGCCGGAGCCGTTCGTCTCAACCTTAATCGAAATGCCACGTTTCTTAGCGTGTTGCTCCAGACTTTCAGCCGCCATGAACGTATGCGCGATACCCGTCGGGCAAGCCGTGACTGCTAAGATTTGAATGTGGTCAGCAGTCGGAGCAGGCGCGGCGTTTGCAGAGTCGGCGGGAGCTTGGAATTTGCCGTCTTCTTTGTCGTCGATAATCTTGAGGAATTCTTCCTTCGTGGTGGCTTTGATAAGAGCCTCTTTGAAGTCGGGATCCATAACCATTGTGGCGAGCTTCGACAAAATCATTAAATGTTCATCGTTGCCGCCGTCGGGTGCCGCGATTGCGAAGAATAACCGCGCAGGGTTGCCGTCCATCGACTCGAAGTCGATACCTTCTGGGATAGTCATTGCGGCGAGACCGGGAGCCTTAACGCCCGCAGATTTTGCGTGCGGTGTGGCAATGCCGTCGCCGAGACCGGTTGTGCCGGACGCCTCGCGAGCTTGCACGTCTTTTAAATACTGTGCTTTGTTCTTGAGGTTGCCGCCCTTTTCCATCAAGTCGACCAAATGCGATATTGCATCGGGTTTATCCTTGACTTTGGCACCGAGATCAATGCTTGCATTTTTGAGCAAATCAGTAACTCTCATAGTGCACTACTCCTTACCAAAAATAAATGAATAATTTCTGCCGCCGCCAGTTCAGACGACGGGTTATTTCAATCGGACTTTGCCGACTGTTTACGTTAAGAGAAAATGCTTTTGATTTTGTTGAAAAGTTTTTCGCCGAGAGTTTCATCGTCCTCTGTGGCTTGGAAAGGTTGCGCTTGCCCCTCTTTAATGCGCTTGAAAAGTTGTTCGGGCTTGCGAATGGCTGTACCGACCGCCGTTTGAATCATAAGCTTGCCGTCGAAACGTTTCATGGGAATTCGCCGGCTCGCCGCAGTAATGACAACGTCGGCATTTTTAATTTCCTCTTCGGTGAGTGCGTGATAGACGCCCGCCGCGCCGTGAACTTCAACGCGAATAGCCAAACCCAATTTCTCGGCGCACTGTTTAAGAGACTCGCGAGCCATAAACGACGAAGAAATTCCCGTCGGGCAAGCCGTGACCGCGATAATCTTTGTATTGGAAGAAACGTCGGGTTCGGGCGTCTCACTACGGGCGCGAGCAATTTCCTTGTCGTCGATAATCTTAATGACTTCGGCGGGCGACTTTGCTTTGATAAGATTTTCTTTGAACTCGTCGTCCATAAGCAAAACTGCAAGCCGCCCCATGTTAGTCATTGCGGTATCGTCGGCTTTCTCCGGTGCCGCGAACAACATCAACAGCCGCGCAGGCTTACCGTCCATTGAATTGAATTCGACGCCTTCTGGAACCGTGATAACCGAGATCGACGGACGTTTAACGGCACTATTTTGTGCGTGCGGAGTCGCCAAGCCGTTCGCCAAACCCGTTGAGCCTTGAGCCTCGCGTTTTAATATGTCGCGTTTAACGAGTGCCTTATCCTTGATTGAGCCCGCCGTCATAAGCAAATCGACAAGCATATCAATCGCTTCGTTTTTATCGGTCGGGTGCACGTTGAGCGCGATAGATTTTTTCGATATGTAGTTTGTAATTTTCATTGCCATTGGAGAAACCTCCTTTGTCGAATTTGGCAAGGGGGTTTATCAGATTGTTTTAAGCAGAGCCTCGACTTCGGGACGAGTTGCAAGATTTTCCGAGAAAGCCGACGCCGAACCAGTGCAAAGTCCCATTTTGAAAGCGCGTTCGTAATCGCCGTTACTTTCAATATAGCCCGCGACGAATCCCGCAACCATCGAATCGCCTGCGCCGACCGAATTAACCAGCGTACCCTTCGGAGCCGGAGATTTAAAGAATGTCTCGCCGCCTTCGGGAACGAAAATTGCGCCGTCGCCCGCCATCGAGATTAAAACGTTGCGTGCGCCCTTCTCCTGTAACTTTTTGGCGTAGGTAACAATTTCCTCGTCGGTTTTGAGTTTGACGCCGAACATATCGCCGAGCTCGTGATTGTTAGGTTTGATGAGCCAAGGATTGAACTTCAAAACTTTGAGCAAGAGCCCTTTTTCCGCGTCGACGACGAAACGAATGCCTTTGCCTTGAATGCGGCTGAGAGTTTGTTCGTACATATCATCGGGAAGGGTATTGGGGATTGAGCCGGAGAGAATCAGCGTATCGCCCTCGCCGAGCTGTTCGAGTTTTTGGAAGAGTTCTTCGCGTTTGGCGTCGCTGATTTTGGGACCTTGCCCGTTAATTTCGGTTTCGCCGCCGACTTCAGCTTTGACTTTAACATTGATGCGGGAGAAACCCTCGTCGAGCTTAACGAAATCATCAGCGGCATTGAAGTCGCGGAGCTGGCGAACAATTTCATCACCCGTGAAGCCCGCGAGAAAACCTGTTGCCGTCGATTTGTGTCCCAAGTTACCGAGCACGATTGAAACATTGACGCCCTTGCCGCCGCCAAGAACTTGTTCATAAGTCACGCGGTTAATCGCGCCGGTCGTGAGCTTGTCGAGCCGGATGATGTAATCAATCGCGGGATTGAAAGTTACGGTGTAAATCATAAAAGTTTCCCCCTTATAAAGTTGATTGAAAATTCTTGTGCGATTATACAACAGCATTGAATGCATTTCAAGGTAGGTTGAAAATGTTTTCTTGACAAAAAAAGAGCCGTCCGAAATTTGAACGACTCCGATTTATTATCGCAAAATTTTTACGGGCGAGGCTTGCCGCATTCCATGCAGAATTTACCTTTATTAACCGCGCCGCATTCGCATTTCCATTCGTTGCTGACGGGGCGAGGCTTGCCGCATTCCGCGCAGAATTTGCCTTTATTAACCGCGCCGCATTCGCACTTCCATTCGTTGACGACGGGCTTGGGAGCTCCGCACTCCGCGCAGAAATTTCCGCGATTATCTTCGTGCCCGCAAGCTGAACATTTCCACGTTGGAGGTTTTTGTTGTTGAGATTGTTGAGCCTGTTGTTGTTGCTGAGCCATCGCGAACAAATTCCCTGCGTTGATACCGCCCGCCGCGTTTGCCATGCCCATTCCCATAAAGCCGGTCATCGCGCCCGCAGAATTATTTGCCGCACTCTGCATTGCATTAGCCTGCGCGGAAGTCAAAACAGCCGCCGCCATAGCGGGATTTCTTAATGCGCCGCTACGTTGCATTTCTTTAATCATCTGGGCATCTTCTTCGCTCGCGCTGACATTCGACACGCCGAACGATACAACTTTCAAGCCGCGCAGTTCGCCCCATTTTTTACTGAGGACTTCGTTAAGAGCGTCGGCGAGTTCCTGCGTGTGAGCGGGCAACGCACTGTAACGAATGCCCATTTCAGAAATTTTCGCGAAGGCAGGTTGCAACGCCGTCATGAGTTCGGTTTTAAGTTGCGCATCAATCTCCGAACGATTATAAACATCTGCAACATTGCCGCAAACATTGGCGTAGAAAAGCATCGGGTTGATAATTTTGTAGCTATAGGAGCCGAAACATTTAATCGCAATGTCAACGTCAAGCCCGATATTGTAATCGACGACACGGAACGGAATCGGGCTGGGCGTGCCGTATTTGTTGCCGATAATTTCTTTGGTGTTGAAGTAATAAATACGTTCATCGCGTCCTGTATCGCCGCCGAATGTAAAACGGTCTCTTATGTTAAAGAAAATATCTTGAATGTTCTCGACGATAGTTTTGTTATTGTTGAAGATTGAAGGCTCAACGGATTTATCGTAAATATATTCGCCGCTGTCCGCGCAGATGTCGATAACTTTGCCGTTTTGAACGACGATAACGCATTGCCCGTCGTTGACTGCGACTTTCGAGCCGTTCGTTATGATATTATCGTCGCCGTCATTGGAACTCCAACGGCTGGTTTTACGTCTGTGTCCCTTAGAAACTAAAATCTCAGGCGTGAGGCTGTCGCAATAAAAATATTCCTTCCACTGGTCACCGAGTACTCCGCTTGCCGCCGCCAATGCCGCTTGAATAAATCCCATAAAGAAACGCCTCCTTTATTTTTTACCACTGGTTGAGCTTCATTAAATTTCCTCTGACAATCGTCGCGACGGCTCGCCCTTTAAGTTCGCGCCCGATAAACGGAGAGTGACTGCCCTTAGTATAAAAGTTTTTCGCGTCAACCGTCCAAGTAAGTTCGGGGTCGATAATTGTAATGTCGGCGGGCATGTCGATTGATAAATTCCCCGCGTTCAAACCGAAAATCTGCGCGGGCGCGGCAGTCATCTTGGAGATTAAAGTTTTCAAGTCAATCTTGCCCTTGTGATAAAGTTCCGTGAACAAAATGCCGACGCTCGTTTCAAGTCCGGGGAAACCGCTCGGCGCGTAAATATATTCCCTATCTTTTTCTTCGGGCGCGTGAGGAGAATGATCCGTTACAATCATATCAATCGTGCCGTCGAGTAAACCTTCCAACATCGCGTCGCAATCCTTTTGAGTTCTCAGCGGCGGATTAATTTTCGTCGAAGTATCAGCAGGATTAACCAAGTCCTCCGTCATCGTCAAATGCTGAGGAGTAACTTCCGCCGTAACTTTGACGCCGCGTTTCTTAGCGTAGCGAACAATATCAACCGCCCGCGCAGAACTAATGTGAGCAATATGAACGCGCCCGCCCGTGTATTCGGCAAGTAAAACGTCGCGAGCAACCGCAATATCTTCCGCAACCGTCGGGCGACCTTTCAAGCCCAAAATTGCCGAGCGTTCGCCCTCGTTCATGACGCCGCCTTTGACAAGCGAAGTTTCTTCCTCGTGACAAATGATAACCTTGCCCGTGTCGTGAAGATAATCCAGCGCGTTCATAAAAATTTTGGCGTTGTCGTCGAAGTGTCCATCGTCGCTGAAGGCAACCGCGCCCGCAGTAATCATGTCGCGCATTTCGGCGAGTTCTTGCCCTTGCTGATTTTTAGTTACCGCGCCGATAATTTTTACGTTGACAATCCCGACTTCCTCAGCACGTTTAACCATTGCCCGAACCAATGCCGCATTGTCGACAACCGGAGAAGTATTCGGCATTGTCGCAACCGTCGTGAAACCGCCCGCCGCCGCCGCTTTGGAGCCGCTTAGGAAATCTTCCTTAGCTTCTTGACCCGGCTCGCGCAGATGAACGTGCATATCAATCAAACCGGGCGTCACGATTTTTCCCGTCGCGTCGTATTCGTAATCGGCTGAAAAACTTATTTCGGGCTTAACCGCCGCAATCTTCCCGTCGACAATCAAAATATCCGCCACGTCATCAAAATTATTAGCAGGGTCGATGACGCGCCCGTTACGAATTAAAAATACTTCCGAAATATTTGACTCCATGCGCCGAATTTGCCACGTTTGATTATTCATCTCGCGCCTCCGTTCATGGCGTCAACGAGTTTCGCCAGATAAACTTTCGCCGCCTCGTAATCCGCTTTAATGTTGCCGCTGTCAAACGTCGCCAAAGTGACAATATAATTGCCTTCGGATTTGGTCGAGTCGTTGTGAAGTTCGGCGTTCACTTTAACAACCGTGCGATGATCGCTAAAAGAAGCGTCGTCTTCCGCAACGTACATTGTTCTGACAAACGTACTGTTGATAGTTATTGTGCCGTCTTCGCTGATGATGAATTTCATTATTTAACACCTCCATTCAAAGTCAAATCAAGTAATGCCATGCGAACCGCTACGCCGTTTTGAACTTGCTCTTGAATCGCCGAGCGTTCGCAGTAGGTTACTTCCGATGAAATTTCCAAGCCCTTATTCTGCGGACCCGGATGTAAAATTAAAACGTCCTCCGCCGCCAATCTCAAGCGTTCGTTGTTTATTCCGAAAGCTCTTGCATATTCTCGCGTCGAAGGAAATAAGCCGGCTTGTTGCCGCTCAAGTTGAATTCGCAGGACGTTTATAACGTCGGCTCCGGTAATTGCGTGTTCAATGTCCTCGTGAACTTTTACGCCGTCAAACTTAAAAAATCTCGGCAGTAAGGTTTTCGGTCCGGCGAGGTGAACTTCCATTCCCATTTTAGTCATAGCGTAAACGTCGGAACGGGCAACGCGGCTGTGTAAAATATCTCCGACAATCGCGACCTTCAAACCTGCCAGCCGTCCTTTATGCTGTTCAATCGTAAACAAATCCAAAAGTGCTTGCGAGGGGTGCGCATGAGCTCCGTCGCCTGCGTTGATTATCATGGGCTTAACAACTTGCGTCGCGTAATCAGCCGCGCCCTCCGCCTTATGCCGCATGACAATCGCATCGACGCCCATCGCCTCAATCGTCTTGAGAGTGTCGCGCAAACTTTCGCCCTTAACGATACTGCTTGTGCCGCTGTTAATGCTGACGACATCCGCGCCGAGATATTTTCCTGCCAGCTCAAATGATGTCCGCGTTCGCGTCGACGGTTCATAGAAAAGATTCACTATCGCCTTGCCGCGCAGGTTCGACAATTTTTTATCTCCGCCGCGCTTAATTATTTGTTTCATCTTACGAGCGGCATTCAAGACGAGCCGAATTTCTTCCACAGAAAAATTTTTCATGCCGATAATACTTTTCCCTAACAAATTCACAACCTCCAATCGTCCAAGATTTATTTGCCAATTATTGTTCACGGCAACGCGGCAATGTAATCAATCGGCCAGAAAATCAGCGCGGCTTTTCCCTTAACAAGTTCAAGCGGAACAAATCCGACGTCGGGGAAACGCGAGTCCAAAGAATTCCGCCGATTATCGCCGCATACAAATAAAGTTCCTTCGGGCACGGTTTGTTTAGGATATTCGGTGCGCGTCTTCTCAGCAATGTAATCCTCGTTGACAAGCGCGTCATTAACAAAAACATGCCCATCCTTAATCTCAATCGTATCGCCGCCGACGGCTATCACACGCTTAATAAAATCGCGGCTGTGGTCACGCGGGTAGCGGAAGATAACGACTTCGCTTTTCAACGGGTCGCGCCAATGATAAATGAATTTGTTGACAACCAGCCGCTCGCCGTCCTGCAATGTCGGTTGCATACTCGGTCCGTCGACAACGTAAAGCTCTACGATAAAAGTCCGAATCAGCATCGCGACTGCCACCGCCGACACGATTGATATTATCCAACTTTTTACCTCTTGTCCAATGATTGAATTCATATAAAAATCCCCTCGCGAATTGCTGTTGATAAATGTTTAAAATTTTATTCTTCCCGCGCCGTTATTTTCCTGCCGAAAGAGTATCTTCCGCGCAGATAGAGGAACGTCGTAGCGGGAACGAGTTGTTTTATCTTGGTGAAGTTGCCAACCTTGAGAGCTTCGCGAACGATGCTTGCGCTTATCGGCTCATCGCCAAGAGTCTTACGCGGAATTTCGCAGAATTCAATTCCGTAGCGCGGCAAAAGTTCTCTCATGTTCTCGTTGAGTTGGCGCGTGACGTTATCTTTAGGCTCCTCGCCCGCAAATCGTATCGTTATCCCGAGCGTCGGCGCAATTTCCTTGCCGAATATTTCAGTGTCCAAGCTCGGATCAACTTGAACGTCTTGGAACTGAGCTTTGTTGAAATACTCCGAAAAAGTCTGCTGAGAAGCAAAGCACTTACCGCTCGACAAAACTTCGACGTTAGATAAATGTTGGACACCATAACGCACAAGCTCAATCCTGTCCGCAAATGGGAACTCGCTCTTATCCTCTTCGATGACGAAAATATACAGCCGCACAACCCTAGCCGCCGCGTACTCGACAAGATATTGATGTCCGAGCGTGAACGGATTGCAATTCATAACCAACGCGCCGATTGGAATTCTTTTCGCTCGCAGTTGTTGTTTATACTGTTCGAGTTCATCGCTGTAAAAACTTTCCGAGTAACTTCTCTCGAATTGCGGAGGCACACCATACCTATGATGAGTTTTATTTGGACTGGGATATTTGAACTCAATATCGCGGAAGAAATTATTCGCCGTCAAGCAATCAAAATATTTCTCCGCCACCAATTTATAACCCAACTCGTTGACGTGCCCCTGCGTGCAATAAAATTCTTTGTAATTGTGCGGCGGATCGAACACATCCGATAAATCTAGGAATGGCAGATTCGGTGCCGCCATGTCGCCCAGCCAAATAAAAATAATATCGCCGGGCGCGGGTGTCAGCTTGTTCAGATTGTAGAAAATATCTTGGTAGCGGTTCCAATAACGCTGACTTATATTTTCGACGCGGTAAGGCAGGTTATTTTCGTTCAACATTTTCTGCAGGTAACTTTCGGTCGTCTTGTCAAAGGGTGTATTCACTCCGAAATCGTGGCACGTCCCGACGAAATAAATTCTGTTCAAAAAGTGTTCGGGCTGATAAGCAGTTTCACGCCTGCCGTTTTTAATTCTCATTAAAGGATGGTCGTTATCGCCCATAGTCGTTGAGCCGTCGGGATTAGATTTTGCGGGCGGAGCCTCCATAAGTGTCAAAACTTCTTGATTGGTGTAGCCGAATCTATCGAGCGGAGTTTTGACGTTGCCGCTTTTATCTGCGCGGAGAATCTTACGCATTTCTTCTATGTTTTTAAGTTGCTTATGAAAATCCAAAGCGTCCTTGTAACGCCAAATCGAAGGGAACTTCGTTACAATCAGTTTCGTTTTCGGGTAGCGTTGCAAAAAGTTCAGCAAGGGAATTTCGGCGTAAGTTTTTCGGACAAAAAAATCTGTCAGCGCGGCGAATGAAATTACCTTGCCGCTAATCTTAACTTCCCTAGTCGTCAGCAAAATAATCGCGTCGAAGGCTACGGGATTTACTTCCGAAAAATTTTTGTAGTAGAGCGGAGGAATTATGCCAAAGATAGAAAAATTAATTTCACCATTCGGCACGTCGAGGAAGGCAAATTGCGGCGACATTTTTTTATCGTAACGAAACTGCACGTAAATTTCCCAGACGAGTTGCGAAATTTTTTGCTCGGATACAAACAGCGGCTTTTTAATTTTCTCGTCAGCGCAAAACTGCGGGAGTGTGTAGCCGCCGGTAAAACAATCGCGCAGACGCATTAAAAGTATCATGTCATTATCCATCGTTCAGCCTCCTTCGCAAAAATTATAGCAGA
The DNA here is from genome assembly GCA_905234235.1 of uncultured Selenomonadaceae bacterium. Classification (GTDB taxonomy): domain Bacteria; phylum Bacillota; class Negativicutes; order Selenomonadales; family Selenomonadaceae; genus Quinella. Next base: position 111,744 of record CAJOHN010000002.1, on the reverse strand, counting down.
AGTTCCGATAAAAACAAAGTCCATAAAAAATTTTCTTGACGTATTGACTTTTTGCCGTTTTGCGTTTATCATTTGCGGCGAAGTAAAAATTTGGGAGTGATAAATCATGGCAGGAGAAAAATATACTGCGAAAGCACAACAGGCAATGCAAGCGGCTCAACAACTCGCCGCGATGAAGTATCATCAGGAATTTAATTCATTACATTTAATGCTCGCGCTCGCAAAAGAACCGGAGGGTTTGCTCGCAACCATTTTCAACGAATGTCAAACCGATTTACCAATGTTGAAAGTAAAATTAGAGGCGGAGCTCAATAAAATTCCGCAAGTCAAAGGACAAGAGCGGCTGTCAATGGGCGTAGACCTCGCGAGGGTTGTCGGTAAGGCACGAGAATATTCAGCGGCAATGAAGGATGAATTTATAAGCACCGAACATTTATTGCTTGCCCTTGTCACTGACGGCAAAAAAGAAATTCAAGATATTGCCAGAGAGTTTAAACTTTCCAAAGATAAAATCGACGCGGCGATTAAGCAATATCGTAAGCAGAATGTCACAAGCGATAATCCCGAAGAAACTTATCAAAGCCTCGCCAAATTCGGCAGAGATTTAACACAGATGGCTCGCGCCGGTAAACTCGACCCTGTCATCGGGCGCGACGAGGAAATTCGTCGCACTATCGAAATTCTCAGCCGTCGTACAAAAAATAATCCCGTGCTTATCGGCGAGCCGGGCGTCGGCAAAACCGCTATCGTCGAAGGCTTGGCACGTCGAATCGTTGCGGGCGATGTCCCCGAATCTCTCAAGAATAAAACTCTTTACGCGCTTGATATGGGTTCGCTTATTGCCGGCGCAAAGTTCAGAGGCGAATTCGAGGAACGTCTTAAAGCAGTCCTAAACGAAATTACCAAGTCAGACGGGCAGATTTTACTTTTTATCGATGAAGTTCATACCGTCGTTGGCGCGGGCAAGGCGGAGGGTGCAATCGACGCCGGAAATATTCTTAAGCCAATGCTTGCTCGCGGAGAATTGCGTTGTATCGGCGCAACCACCCTTAACGAATACAGGAAATATATCGAGAAAGACACCGCCCTTGAACGCCGTTTCCAACCCGTCCTTGTCGGCGAGCCCAGCGTCGAGGATACCATTACAATTCTGCGCGGAATCAAAGAACGTTACGAAGTTCATCACGGCGTTAGGATTCGGGACGCGGCATTGGTCAGCGCGGCGACACTTTCTGACAGATATATCAGCGATAGATTTTTACCGGATAAGGCAATCGATTTGGTTGACGAAGCCGCCGCTAAACTTCGCACTGAAATTGAATCGTTGCCCGCTCCTATCGACGAGACGCGCCGTAAAATTATGCAACTCGAAATCGAAGAGCAAGCCCTTAAAAAAGAATCCGACGCCGCCTCTAAAGAAAAATTAAAATCTATCGTCGAAGAAATTACTCAGCTCAAAGATAAGGAAAAAACTCTGCGTGATAAGTGGGAAGCCGAAAAACAATCTATCCTACGCGTCCGCGCCATTAAAAAAGAAATCGACGCCGTTAATAATGAAATCGAAGAGGCTCAACGCGCTTACAACCTCCAGAAGGCGTCCGAACTTAAATACGGCAAGCTCCCTCAACTTATGAATGACTTAAAGAAATTCGAGGAAGAAATTGCCGCGCAAGATAAAGATTCGCGCCTGTTGAAGGAAGAAGTCGGCGAGGAAGATATTGCCAAAGTCGTAAGTCGTTGGACGGGCATTCCGCTCGCTAAAATGTTGACGGGCGAACGTGAAAAACTTTTGCACCTCGAAGATACTTTGCATGAACGCGTTGTCGGGCAAGATGAGGCTGTTAAAGTCGTCAGCGAGGCTATCCTCCGCGCCCGCGCAGGTATCAAAGATCCTAATCGTCCTATCGGCTCGTTTATTTTTCTCGGACCGACCGGCGTCGGCAAAACCGAACTCGCTAAAGCCCTCGCGGAGGCTCTCTTCGATGACGAACGCAGTATCATTCGCGTTGATATGTCAGAGTACATGGAGAAACATACCGTCGCAAGACTTATCGGCGCGCCTCCCGGTTACGTCGGCTACGATGAGGGCGGGCAATTAACTGAACAAGTCCGCCGCAGACCTTACAGCGTCATTCTCCTCGACGAAATCGAAAAGGCTCACCGCGATATTTTCAACGTGCTTTTACAAATCCTCGACGACGGCAGATTAACCGACGGCAAAGGGCGCGTCGTCAACTTTAAAAATACCGTTATCATCATGACAAGCAATCTCGGCTCGCAAGAAATTCTTCAACGCGCCAAAATCGGTTTCATTACCAATAAAGCGTTCGCCGAAGCCGAATCGATTATCAAGGATTTGCTCAAAAATTATTTCCGCCCCGAATTTCTTAACCGCATTGATGATATTGTCGTCTTCAAGTCGCTGGCTAAGGAACAAGTCCAAGCTATCGCAGAGATTTTACTTAAGAATCTCAGCGAACGCCTCGAAAAACAAATCAACGTTAAGCTGACGTGGACGGCGGAGGCGGTTACTGCGCTTGCCAATAAAGGTTTCGATGCTAACTTCGGAGCACGTCCGCTTAAACGACTTTTAACTCACACCGTCGAAACCGAACTCAGTAAAAAAATTATTTCGGGCGCGATAAAGGAAGGCGACACGGTAGAAATCGACTTCGACGGGAAAATTTTTACCTTCAACGCCAAAAAAGTTTCGCTCGATAAATAAATCTGCGCGGACAAAATTTTTCCCTGCTAAACGGCGGGGAATTTTTTTATTGATTTTTAGTTGCGTTCGTGCTAAATTTTTCTTATGAAAATTCTCGTAATAAATCTCATGCACTTAGGCGATTTGATGTTGGTGACGCCCGCCCTGCGTGCTTTACGTAAAAATTTCCCGACGGCGCATTTGGCATTGCTCGCCGATAAAAAACTCGCCGACCTCGTGCAATACAATGAAAACCTCGACGAATGTATCCTTATCGATAAAAAAGGCGTCGACGATAATTTGTTGCGCTTCGTGAAGTTTATCTTCAAACTCCGCGCAGAAAAATTCGACCTCGTGATAAATCTTCATCGCAACGAACGCGCAAGTGCTTTGGCGGCATTCAGCGGCGCGAAAAAAATTGTCGGCTACTCCAAACCGATATTCTCGTTGTTGTTTGATAAGGTTTTGCCGAATCCTTCGGTTGCCCGTCACATCAAACACGGATTTAAAACTGAATATTTGCCGGGCACTCAACATCAAGTCCATTCGCACTTCGACGTTCTGCGCGAGGCTTGCGGCATTGAAAAATTTTTCGATAACGGTTTGGAAATGTGGATAACTGACGACGCCAAGCGCGAGGCTGAAAAAATTTTTCGTGATAATTTCGGAGATACAAAAGTTGTGGCGTTCAATATCGGCGCGAGTTGGCTGACTAAACGCTGGCTTGATTCTTACTTTGCCGAGTGCGCGGACATTTTGATTGAACACGGCTACGGCGTTGCGTTTCTCGGCGGGACGATGGATAAGGAAATTGTTCTTGGTTGCGTAGAGAAAATGCGGCATAAAAAATCTGCGCGGCTGAAAATTTTCACGGGGCAATTTTCATTAGCAGTACTCGCAGGCTTTCTGGATAATTGCGTTTTGTTTCTGACGACAGACTCCGGACCAATGCACGTAGGAGTTGCGCGGAATATTCCGATTGTAACGATGTTTGGCGCGTCGCCGGTGCCCGGTTTTTATCCTTACGACGCGAAGGACATTTTAATTAAGTCGCCGGAACCTTGTCATCCTTGCGGCAAGCACATTTGCCCTCGCGCAGGCGATGATAATCTCGCTTGCATGAAAAAAATCCCCGTCGAAGTCGTGATGAAATATGTTTTCGAGCTTTTGGAAACTTACCGCGAGCCCGCAAAAAAAATCCCCCGCGTTCAAGGGGCTTATCAATGTCGAGTTATCGACTTAGCTAATCAAAAATGAAAGGAAGATTTTAATGAACTCAATCGTAAAGGATATGGCGTTGGCACCGAGCGGACACGCTAAAATCGAATGGGTAAAAAATTTTATGCCGGTGATGTCGGCTATCGACAGAGAATTTTCGCAATCAAAGCCGTTCGCGGGCAAAAAAATTTCTATCACGTTGCACCTTGAGGCGAAGACGGCTTACATGGCGAAAGTTTTCAAAAATGCGGGCGCGGAAGTCGTTATCACGGGTTCAAATCCGCTTTCAACTCAAGATGACGTTGCGGCGGCTCTCGTTGAGGACGGAATCACAGTTTTTGCCACTCACGGTTGCTCTCAAGACGAATATAACGAATTTTTGAATCACGCGGCGGATTTTGCGCCCGAAATTTACATTGACGACGGCGGAGACTTCACGGAACTTTTGCACACGAAAAGACGCGACGCTTTGGAAAAAATTATCGGCGGCTCCGAGGAAACTACGACCGGTGTACTGCGTTTGAAGGCTTTGGAACGTCAAAACAAGCTCGAATACCCGATGATTGCCGCGAACGACGCTTATTGCAAATTTTTATTCGACAATCGCTACGGCACGGGGCAATCGACGTGGGACGGAATCATGCGCACGACAAATTTAGTTATCGCGGGTAAGACGGTCGTTATCGCGGGCTACGGTTGGTGCGGCAAAGGCGGCGCGATGCGGGCTAAAGGTCTCGGCGCGAACGTAATTATCACTGAAGTTGACCCGATTAAAGCGATTGAGGCTGTTTTTGACGGGTTCCGCGTTATGCCGATGTCCGAAGCCGCTAAAATCGGCGATATTTTCCTGACTTTGACGGGCGACAAGGACGTTATCACGGGCGAACACTATCCTTTGATGAAAAACGGCGCAATGTTGGCTAATGCGGGGCATTTCGACGTTGAAATTAATATTCCGCAGCTTGAGGCACAATCCGTCAGCAGAAAAGTCGTCAGAAACAATGTTGAAGAATTTTTACAGCGCGACGGTCGGAAAATTTATCTTTTGGCGGAAGGTCGGCTCGTAAATCTCGCCAGCGGCGACGGTCACCCCGCAGAAATCATGGATTTGAGTTTCGCAGTCCAATTTTTCAGCGCGGCGCACATTCTCCACAATCACAGCAAGCTTGACAAAAAAGTTTATCTCATGCCCGAAGAAATCAATTCCAAAATCGCGGAGATAAAATTGGATTCAATCGGCGTTCAAATCGACACGCTCACCGAAGCACAACGCGAGTATCTCGGATTATGAAAATTTCACGGCGAGAATTTATAGCGGGAACGGCGGCTTTGATAATGTTCCCGAATTTGGCATATGGAGGCGGCAAGATGAATGATTTTGTAATTAGCGGCGTGAAAATGTTTAAACCTTCGGGCGAGGTCGTGACGGCGGACATTCACGTAAGCGGCGATAAAATTTCCGAGATAACGCCCAGTACTCAAACCTCGAAATTTTTGGCGACGCCCGGACTTGTCAACGCGCACACTCACGCCTCGATGACGCTCCTTAGAAGTTATTCCGATGATAAATCGCTCATGGATTGGTTGCAGAAAGATATTTGGCCAATCGAAGCGAAGATGAAACGCAAAGATATTTATTGGGGCGCGGCGTTGGCGGCTGTCGAAATGATTAAAAGCGGGACGACTGCTTTCGCCGATATGTACGGACCTTGCATGGAGGAAGTCGCTAAAGTCGTTGACGAATCTGGACTGCGCGGGAGTTTATGTCGCGGGCTTATCGGGATTTTCGACGGCGACGAAAAATTAGCCGATAACGTCGAACTGTATAAAAATTGTCACGGCGCGGCAGACGGCAGAGTTACAATCATGTTCGGGCCGCACGCGATTTACACTTGCCCGCCTGATTATCTTAAAAAAGTTGCGGCGGAGGCTCAAAAGCTCGGCGCGGAAATTCACATTCACATGAACGAAACCAAAACCGAAATCGAAGACAGCATAAAAACTTACGGCAAACGTCCTTTTGAAGTCGTAAACGAGACGGGGATTTTCGACACGGGAACTTTGGCGGCGCATTGCGTACACCTCAGCGACGCGGAGATTGAAATTATCAAAGCAAAGAAAATTCGCATCGCGCACAATCCCGGCTCCAATATGAAACTCGCAAGCGGAATCGCGCCCGTAAAAAAATTGCTGGACGAAAAAATTACAGTCGCACTCGGCACGGACGGCGCGTCGTCGAATAATAATCTCGACATGTTGGAAGAAATTCGATTGGCGGCGTTGCTTGCGAAAGTTGACACGCTTGACCCGTTGGCAGTGCCCGCCACGCAGGCAATTCAAATGGCAACGGAGTTCGGCGCGGAGGCTTTGGGATTAAAGAACGTCGGGAAATTGGAAGTCGGAATGAAAGCCGATATAGTTTTATGGGATATGAGCGGCGTCGAGTGGCAACCAAATTACAATCCCGCGTCTTTACTGGTTTATTCGGCGAATTCTTCGGCGGTCGATACTGTGATTGTCGACGGGAAAATTTTAATGCAAAATCGCGAGTTGAAAACTTTGGACGAGGAAAAAATCTGCGCGGAATTCAAAGCCTGCGCCAATCGATTGACGGGAAAATCAGCTCTTGTATTTTAAAATTCTGTCGTTTATAATGCGCCCAGAAAGGAGATGTTTAGCATGGTAGGCTATACGCTTCGCCAAGAGCGCGAGCGACAAAATTTAACAGTCAGCGACATTGAAGAGGGCACAAGCATCCGCGCTCTTTACATAGAGGCTATCGAAGCCGGCGAGTACGACAAATTGCCGGGCACGATTTACACCAAAGGTTTCATCAAGAATTACGCTAAATTTCTGGGCATGGACGCCGACGCAGTCACCAAAGAATTTGCAAACGATTTGGCTGAACTTGCGGCGGAGGAGGACGCGGCTAAGGCGGCAGAAGTTGCGGCTGATAATCCTCCCGCTCAGGAAAAAACGCCCGAACCTAAGCCCGTTAAGCCCGAAAAAAAATCTCTCGGATATTCGATTCAAGATGATAATAGCGGCTCGTCGAGTAAGTTAATCATCGCGGCAGTCGTTTTAATCGCGGCAATCGCGGGCGGCTTATGGTCTTGGCTATCCGATTCGGAGGGAGACGTTGCCAAAGTTAATCCTCCGACGGAACAAACTCAACCTGTCGAACCGACTCCTGCCGATAATCCGACGCCCGTTGCCAATGCGAATCCCGCGCCCAATACCGACGGCGTAGCGATTCAAGCGCGTTTCAACGATCGTTGTTGGACGGAGGTAAATGTTGACGGCGTAGTTGTTCAAGAAGGGCTCATCGAAGGCGGGCAAACTCTCACGTGGGAGGGCAAGAACAGTATAACCTTCCGTCTCGGCAATGCGGGCGCGGTTGAATTCTTCCAAAACGGTCAGAGTCTCGGCGTTCAAGGTGGCGTCGGAGATGTCATCGACAAAACTTTTACTAAGCAATAAAAAAAATCCTCGTCAAAGCGGCGAGGACAAATTTTTTTTTACTTAATGGCGTTCAATCTGTCGGCGATTGTCTGCGCGTCATCATCACCTGCGACGGGCGTTATAATCGGCTGATTCCCAAGCATGACGGTTCCGTTTTGAACTGTCGCCGCATTTTTATCTTGCCCGTGATGATAAGCCGCCGCCAAGTATCCCAAAATAAAATACGAACGTTCGGCACCCGACATATCGGCGGAAGGCGCGACGGTTATTAAGGTTTTCTTGTTTACGGTGATAACGGCGTCCTTAGCGGTAACGTGATTCTTGCTGTACTCGTAAAGTTTCTTGACGTAAGCGTCGCGACGTTTATCACTATCGGGATGATCTGACGGAATGAAAAATTTTTCTAAGCTCGAACGCTTTTTACTGCTAGCTTCCAGCTCAACGAATTTCTGCATAATCGCCGCGCAAGCTCCGGGATTATAATTCGTGTTGATAATGTAGTCGAAACCCAAAAGGTCAGCCTCAGATTCTTGTTTCCTGTCGCCGTGCGCGACTGAATGAGTTAAAGCCATGTTCGCAATTATCGAAGTTAAAGCTCCGCCGCCGACGGTCGCGCCGACTGCCGTACTCGCCACAGTTGCAGTGACAGCTTTTTGAAGGCGTTTTTTATTTCCTTTGGCGACGTGACTTTTTTGCCCGTGCCCCATCTCGTGCCCGACGATAGCGGCAATTTCGTCTTCGTTGGTAATTTTTTCAAAAGTGCCCGCGTTGACCATCATGACATGCCCCATCGAACAGGCGGCGTTAATTGAATCCTGATTAGAGACGAAATAAATATACGGCTTATCGTTAATGGTCGGGTCAATCACCGCGACGCCCCTCGTCAAATTCGCCATAATTTTATCGAGCATGGCGTTGTACTCGGCATTGTTACTGACGCCGTATTTTTTGCGGAAGCTCTGATAAAGTTCCTGCCGCCCTTCCTCCGTTTCGTCGAGGTGCTTAATTTGCGCGTCAATCTTAGCCTTAGCCTCTGAAGCACTCACAGCGATTGATATTCCTGTGGTGACAAGGTCAAACGTCGACGCCGACGCCACCGGAGCTCCGAACGTCAACGATATACTCAAAGCCGCCGCCGAAGCCATTGCCAAAATTTTTTTCTTCAATCTCCTGAACTTCATAGCAAACTTCCTCCTTGAAAAAATTTTTATTATCATAGCAAAAAACTTGCCGCCCTGCAAAAATTTTTTTCGCGGCTTGAATATCTGAAATTAATCTGGTAAGATAGGCGCAGTAAAATTGAACAGCGGAGGGGGCAATTTTTATGGCGAGGGTTTGGGCGCGCGCACCGGCTCAAAGGAATTTTTAATTTGCAAAGGGCTTAAGGCTCTGATATAATCGGCGGCGTTATCAAGTTAAGGAGAGTATGTGGAATGATAAAATTAGAGAAGAAACAAATCCGGCTCGTCAGCATTTTGATTGCGGTGATTTTTATTGGGAGTGTAGTTGCGCTCGCGTTGACGCAGACGGGGAATATTGCTTCGGCGGCGAGTTCGTCAAGCGTTGGCGTCATAGATTATCAGCAAGCGATGGCGGAACACCCCGACGTTAAAAATCTTCAAACGCAAATGGAAACCGCAGTCAGCGACATTAAAAAAGAATTCGACGAAAAATCGGCGGGCATGAACGACCAAGAGAAAGCTGATTACTATATGCAGTGCCAGCAACGGCTCGCGCAGAAACAACAGGAATTATTGGAGCCGATAAGACAAGCCGTCGAGGGCGCGATTAAAAAAGTTGCAGATAAGCGCGGCATGGCGGTTGTTATCGACAAGGCGGCAGTCATCTACGGCGGGCAAGACATAACTCAGGAAGTTATCGCGGAGCTCGGCAAGAAATGATTTCAGGGACTAGGGACTAGGGACTAGGGACTAGGGAATAGGGAATAGTTCCAAATCCCTTTTTTTGTTAGGAGGCGGGCGACGATGAATTATTGGGCGTTGGCGATAGCGGCGATGTTTGCTCTACTCGGCGGCGGACTGTATTTCTATGAAACGTCCAAAGTACCCGCCGAACCCGTCGAAGAAAAAAAAATCGAGCAACCTGTCCAAAAACGCGGCGTCGGCATAATCGACATAGAAAAAATTCAAGCGGCTCATCCCGACGGGGAAGAATTGGATTATCTTCGTTCAACGGAACTTCGTTTGCGCCTTGAACTAAACGAGGCTATGAAAACCGTAGAACTTCCTAAAATCCCGCCGCCCGAAACTAATACAGAAGTTTTCGACGAGGCGGCTTGGCAAAAAAATGCGCAGATAGTTGTAAGTCAGCTCGCGGAGTTGGAAAGCCGTAAAAAATTGGCGGCGGAAGAGTATCGCCAAAAATCCGAGCCGCGTTATCTTGAAGAGCGCGATAAAATCACCGGCGAATACCTCAACGAAAATTTGAACATTCAGCTGAAACTTCAGAATGCCGATAATTTGCAGTTGACGCAGGAACAGATTGACGAACTTTTGAAACGGCTTGACGAGGTCGAGTTTGAACGTAACCGCGTGCAAAAAGAATTGTTGGATAAGTGGATGGCTGAAATTAAAACTTATGCCGATGAATCCGTCGCTAAGGACGCGGAACGATTAAAAGCGGAGGCTGAACGTCTTCGCCAAATCGTCGAGGAGCAAGCGCATAAAAAAGAATCGGACGTTACCGAGCGCAATAAAAAACTTATGGAAGACGCCCTGCGAGAAATGGAAGATAGACAAATTCGGCGGCAGGAACTTTTGAGCGAACTTAACGAAGTCAGCAGGGAACGCGCCGCGTTGGAGAAAAAAATTTTTGATTCGATTGTCGATAAGGCGACGATGTTGGCGGCGGTTAATCGGCTGGATATGGTTTTCGTTAAGCGCAGTCCTATCGAAGAAAAATTTTCGTTGCACCGTATCGATTGGAATTTGGAACTCAAGCCGCCCGAACGCGTCGGAGCTGTAATTTTCTCCGGTAAAAACGCCCGCGACTTGACAGACGATTTGATTAAAGAAATGAATCGACTTTGATTGGAGTGATTTAATGTGAACGTTGCAAAAAAATTGGCGGCGGTAGCGTTGTTGGTGTCGTCGTTACTCATAACGGGTTGCGGAGATGCACAAATCGGCGCGGTCGACGTAAACAAAGTTATGGAGGAAGCCCCGCGAGTCAAAACGCTGATGGAGGAGGCTCAAGGCAAAGTCACTGAGGCTCAACAGAAATTCGAGCAGGATACCAACGGTAAAGAATTATCGGAGGAAGAAGCCGCCAAAGTTCAAATGGATTTTCAGCGCAAGTTGGAAGGCATAAATCAAGCTTACGCCGCGCAGATTAAAAATCGCATGGACGTTGTGATTGAAGAAATTTCGCGGGAGAAAAATATCGACGTTGTCATAAACAATTCCGAAGACCAAAAGTTGATTTTTCACGGCGCGATTGATGTAACCGACGAAGTTATCAAAAAAATGCAGTGAGCAGGCGAGACTATGGAAAAAACTTTACAAGAGCTGGCTGAAATTCTCGGCGGCGAAGTTGCGGGCGACGGCGAAATTTTAATCAGCGGGCTTTCAAACATTCCAATGTCAAAAGCGGGAGATTTAACTTTTGCAGTGCCGCCGCATATCGACGAGGCTAAAACCTGCGCGGCTTCGGCAGTGTTAATCCCGCTCGACACAGAAAATTTCCCTAAGCCCGCCATAAAAATTCAAGACCCGCGAGCCGCCTTCGCAAAATTATTGGAACTGTTCACGCCGAAAATTAAAATCCCCGTCGGCATAAGCCCCAAAGCGCATATCGGCAAGGACGTAAAAATTTCCGACAACGTAGCGATTATGCCGTTTGCAGTCGTCGACGACGGCGCGGAGATTCAAAGCGGCGCAGTTATTTATCCGCACGTTTACATCGGGCAACACGCGATTATCGGCGAGAATACAATCGTTTACTCAAGCGCGACTGTCCGCGAGTTTTGTAAAGTCGGCAAACGTTGCGTGATTCACAGCTCGGCGGTTATCGGCTCGGACGGCTTCGGCTTTACAACTTCAAACGGTGTTCATACCAAAGTTCCGCAGGTCGGCAACGTGATTATCGAGGACGACGTTGAAATCGGCGCGCACGTCGGCATTGACAGAGCGGCTATGGGCTCGACGATTATCGGGCACGGCACTAAGATTGATAATCTCGTTCATATCGCTCACAACTGCAAAATCGGCGCGAACTGTCTGATTGTGGCGCAAACTGGAATCAGCGGCTCGACGACGGTCGGCGACAATGTTACTTTCGGCGGGCAAGTCGGAACGGTCGGGCATATCACTATCGGCGGTAATTCGGTTTACGCGGCGCGCTCAGGAATTTCTAAGAATATGCCCGAAAATTTTTTTGGTTGCGGTTTCCCGATTCAATCTCACAGCGATTGGCTTAAACATCAAGCCGCGCTTAAAAGAGTTCCGGAACTAATCGAGAAGGTTCGCCGCCTCGAACAAATTATCCAATCTTTAACCAACCCTTAATTAATCCTTAAACAAAAAATAATTTTGCCCACTTATGCTTTAAGAAATTCTTTAGGAAGGAGTGAACGTCATGAAAAAATTTTTACTCGCCGCCGCCGCAACGTTGATTATTTTCGGCGGACAAGTTGAAGCCGCTCCCGTCAACGATTTGAACGCGCAGATTGAAACTCAAGAGGTCGGCAAGTGGGCGCACTTCAGAGATAAACATATTCTCGGACGCGAAACCGAAAACGAACGTCGCGACCGCGAGGAATGGGAACGTCGGCACCGTTACCCGCCACCGCCACCGCCGCATTATCGTGACGACGGACGACGTTATTATCCGCCGCCGCCACCACCGCCTCCGCCATATCGTGATGACGGTCGGCATCATTATCCGCCACCACCACCGCCGCCACCGCGTTATCGTTAAGAAAAAAATTTCCCCCTTCGTTTCGGCGAGGGGCTTTTTTCAATCTAAAGGTCGGTGAATCATCATTCAATACCATTTCCTAAAATTCTTAAGCAAAATTATTTGTCTGTTGCCGCTGAGTTTTGCCTTGAAACTTGGTCGCGGGCTCGCAAGTTTTATTTGGATTTTCCTTCCCGCCAAACGTAAAAATATTGCCGTGAATAATATTCGTCGCTGTCTGAACGTCTCGACGGAAGAATCTGCGCGGATTGCTAAGGAAAGTGCCATTCAATGCGGCGAAATTTTTATGGAAGTTTTTTCCTTCCCCAAGCTCAAAGATAATATGCAGAATCACGTTAAAATTATCGGGCTTGAACATTTGACGGCTTATAAAAATTCTTCCGAACGCGGCGCGGTCATTATGACTTGCCACAGCGATAATTGGGAACTTATGGGCGGAGCTTTCGCGCAAAACGGCATTCCGCTCGTCGGCGTCGCTAAAAAACAAAAGTCGGAGGGCGCGGATAAATTTATCAACGAATTTCGCACGCTGATTGGTATGCACATAACTTATCGGAGCGGCGTCCGCGAAATGTACAAAATGCTCGACGAGGGGCATTTTATCGGGCTGATTATGGATCAAGATGTCGGGCGCAATGACGGCGTCGTCGTGAAATTTTTCAACCAAGCAACTAATTTCGTGACGGGCGCGGCGTCAATGTCTCGCTTCAGAAAAATCCCGATATTCCCCGCCTTTATGCATAGAAATCCCGACAGAACTCATACGTTAGAAATTTTCCCACCGCTTTACGTCGAAAAAACTGCCGATAAACACGCCGACATAAAAAAAATGACGCAACGATTGGCGACGCTGATTGAAACTCACATTAAAAAATATCCCGACGAATGGTTTTGGCTCCACGACCGTTGGAAGTCTATGCGCGTCGAATTTGAACCGGAGGAGGTTGCTGAGTTTGAAAAAATTTTGGGCATTGATAATCGCGCTGATAATTTTGCCCGTGTCCGCGCAGGCGATTGATTTTCCGGTAACTTCGCCGTTCGGCTGGAGAATTCATCCGATTTCGGGCGAGTGGAAATTTCATGCGGGCGTTGATTTGGGTTACGAATACGGCTCATATATCGGCGCGCTCTTCGACGGGCAAGTTGTTACTGCTGGCGATTTCGGCGACGGTTACGGAAACCAAGTTTTGATTTACCACCCCGCGATTGACGCTTACACGCGCTACGCTCATTGCAGTACTTTGCACGTGACAACCGGTCAAATTGTCCGCGCAGGACAAATCATCGCGCAAGTCGGGAGCACGGGCTATTCAACGGGCGCACATCTGCATTTGGAATATATCATCAAAGTCGACGGCGTTTATCAATACGCGAATCCGCTTTCCTTGTGGCAATGATTACTTGCTCAAAATAATTTTGCCTGCGGATTTCAAACTCCAATTATCGGCGAGGAGTTCAAAAGTCGCCGCCTGTTCGACACGAATCTTTGAATAAGAACCTGCGCGGAAATTGGATTCAAATGCGAGCCCGAAAGCGCGTTCGGCGTGATGATTCTCGGTGTAAGTTTTAAGATTGGGAACGACGGCAAAAAGATTTTCCGCGACGTTGCAAGCCCAAAAATCTCCGCTGACAATGCTAGACGCTTCAACAAATTTCGGCGCGAGTTTCGGATTATTCATGCGCTCTTCGACATTGGCGCAACTGAACGCTCGGACTTTGTAACGGCGCAAAAATTTTTCACGGGCTTGACGGGCACTGAATCCGCTAAGTTTATCCAACGCGTTGAAGTCGTTCACAAAATTTTCCCCGATAGAATTTTCTACGTTCGGGGAATTTTTTTCGTTGATAATAATTTTTCTAGTCCCTAATCTCTTGTTCCCAGCCCCTAAAAAAATTTTCATCTCGGCGATAAAAACAGGTTCAACAGATAATTTTTTAACGTCGCGCCCCTTCTTATCAACAAAAAAGTTATTAACGTCGCGAATAAGATCTTCCGCGTCAAAGTCAATGCCTTCCGCCCAAAGTTTTTCCGACTTATTAAAACGCTCAACAAAAATCTTGAATTCTTGCAGGCTGTCAACGTTAATGCCTTCTGAAATGTCGTGAGCACTGATAAACGCGCCCGCCGATTGATTTTCGCCGCCTTGAACAAAATCCGCGCCCGCCAATACCGCCGAATAAATAAATTCGTCAGCCTCGCCGAACATCTCGCGATTAATTTTGTCCTCGTCGAAAAATTTTTCATCGTTAGCAGGTCTCTCGACAATCATACCCGCCGCGACTTCAATTTTAGGTTGCGAACTGAAATGCAGATTGAATTTCTTGTAACCTTCAAGCCCGCTCGCCGCCACGAAAATTTTTTCAAGGACGTTGAGATAAATATTCCCGTCAAGTTCGGTGCCGCCCGCCAGCCAATTAAAAATTCTCGCGCCATTGCCGCCGATAAATACGTGCGGAATTTTTTTCTCGCGATAATGTCCGTAGTCGTGCAAAATTTTTATCAGCTCACCGAGATAATGGAATAATCCAGCCGTAGCGAACTGTGCGGCTTGCAAAACACTTTTAATTTGCTCAACGCCCGTCTTAAATTTTAAATCGGCAAGATATTTCTCGGAGTGTTCGCGCATATCGGCATCAATCACGGCTTGCCGCTGAGTTTCATCGTTAAACTTGACGGAAATTTTCTCGCCCGCAAAAAGTTCGTAGTTATCATAAATCGGCTTGAAAAGTTGCCGCGCCGCGTATCTAATCGACGTGTGATAAACAATGCGCGGAGTCTCGCCGCTGATAACGCTGATGTCGGTCGTGCCCGCGCCAATGTCGACGCAAATCGCTCCCTGCGCGAAATTCCCCGCCTTGCCGTCGAGTTTGTTGAAATGATAAGCCGCCGCTTTACTCTCCGCCCAAAAATCCGGCGTACTTTCGACAGCCTCGCGGCAAATTTCTTGGAATGAAATTTTTTGCGCTTGAGAGAAAGCCGTCGGGTAAGAAAAATTCCATTGAACGTTGCTCACGCCGTTTGAAATCGCCTCAGCCGCCGCCTGCAAGCAAATCTGTTTGATATAAGCCGCGACTTTGCGACGTTGGCGGTCGTCGTCCTGCCATTTTAAATTCGCGTCAATCTGCGCGGAAAATTGCTCGAACACGCGAGTATTCTCTGAACTCAGCAAAAAAACATGTCCGTCAATAAGCGGGCGGATACTCTTTGAACTTTCGAGGTTCAGCAAATGGAAAATGCTCAGAAAAGAACCGTCAGCACGCGCCGGAATTTGCGACGGGATAAAATGGCGATAAGTTTGCGTACGTGCGCCGCCACTCGCAGTAATTTGGAACAAGTGCGGAGAAAAATTTAGCGGACGCGGAGGATTTTGATTTTCAGCAAAGAAAACCATCGTCGAGCTTGTCCCGAAATCGACGCCTATTTTCCACGTCAAATCGGGATTGGATTCGATTTTTTTAGGTTTATTAAGGAGAATCGCGCCAACTTCAAAAGAATTATTGCCTAAGTGCGGCGGAGGATTGTAAGTGCAGATTAAAACTTCGGGGAGATCGGCTAATTTGGTTGTGAAACGATTTTGCAAGTGATTTTTCGCTGACTTAAGCGGCGAAACAAAATAAATATCCGTAGCAGGCGAATCGTTATCAGATTTATAATTTTCGTAGTGCAGGAAGTAATTTTCCCAATTATCAGCGCGAAAATCGGGATAAATTTCTATGACGGGGACTTCTTGGTCGATATAAATTAAATTTTGCTTCGGATAAGCCTTTGTCCAACGGAAATTTGTACCATTACCATTAACGCCGCTCAACGGAAAATTAAAGTGTAAAAATAAATTCTCGGCGTCATCAGATATAGAAATTCGATTAGAAATGTCTTCGGGCGTAAAAATTTCCAAAAGTTCGCGCTTAATCGGGAGAATCGGTGTTAAATCTTTTTCTGAAAGTGAATCATATCCTTTAAGCGTCGCGGAATTAGGAAAAGCGTTTGCGGGCTCGACGACAGCCATACGTTCATAAAAAAAATCATCAGGACGCCGAAACTCAACGCCATTAAGATTCACGCGCCCAATTTTTTTACGGTCGGAAAGTTTATCGTCGGAAATTTCGTTCGCGCTGATTCCTTGCCAAATAATTAATTGCGCAGGGTCGACGCCTTCAAACTTAGCAAAATCGCGGACAAAATCAGGCGAGACCAGCAGAATATTTTTTTTATTGTTGAGGAGGCGAACGTTGGAATCTTCAAAGCGCGGCTCGCGCCCTTTAATCGTATCGTCAAGGAGGCGCGCAATCCCGACGTGTAAATTTAAATTCGACGGGACAAATTCAAAACTCGCGGAGGAAATCTGCGCGTCGGCGGAGATGTCAGCTTGATAATCGGCGATACATTTCAATAACGCGTTGGAAATTTCCTTAGCCTTGTCGCCGATTTTATCGAGGCGTTGAATTTTGCCGTAAAGATTAGCCAACCAAATTTTAAGCGCGGCAAGTTCGGCGGTTGACAAAAATTTAATCGGGTCGGTTAAAGTTCGTTGATTGGAACTAAAAGGCGTGAAAATTTTCCCGTCAAAAATATTTTCATAATCAGCCGCGCAGGTTACAAGTGTCGTCGGCGAAGTCAGAGCGATTGGCAAGCCGTTAAAATAAATCACGTAGACATCGGTCAGCCAAGCATTTTTATTGCCCGTCAATGACTCTTGCGGCGCGAGCGATTTTAAAATTTGCGCGAGGTCTGATTTATCTTCAAGCAGATTAACTTGCTCCGCCTTGAGGTCGAGACGTTTGAAATTTTTCAGCGCGAACATTGCCAGCAACGCCCGCCACTCCCCGCGAACTTTTTCATGCAAGCCCGTGACAAATTGTTTCGTCGGCTCCAAATCGAACAACGCCATTTTAAACAGCAATGGGCGCGCCCACATGTCGGGGATTGAATCGACTGAGCCCATATCCTTAATTGATTCGCCGCAATCCAAACTGTTCGCAAGCCCCTGTAAAAAATTTATATCTGTCTCCTTCCAAATGCCCGCTTGGTCTTTGAGGATTTTAGAAATATTTTCGTTGACTTTTGGGAGCATCGGGAAATATGAATTCGCCATAAAAATAACCTCCAAAAAATTTTCCGCGCAGAGTATATCAAAAAAAAAATCCCGCGCAAAGCGGGCACGACGTGTTATAATGGCGACTGTGAAATTTTTTGACGAGAGAGGAAAACTTATGTTCAAAGTAAAAATCGCCGCCGCTCTGCTAATCGTCGGGCTGTTCGTAGCGATACATCTTGCCGCGCCGGAATTTTTGCCGGAAGTCGTCGATTTATTATCACGCGGGGACATCGTCGAGACGGCGGAATATATTCAAAGTTACGGCTCGTTGGCGGTCGTGTTCAGCTTTTTGCTGACGCTTTTTGTTAATGCAATCGGCTTCCCGCCCGCGATAATTTTCTCAACGGCGAACACATTGATATTCGGGATAGTGCCGGGTATAATTTTATCGGTCGTAGCGGAGACGGTCGGCGTGACGATAAGTTTTCAACTGCTGAGATTTTTTTTCAGAGATTCGGCAAAGAAAATCATTCGGAAAAGTCAAAAGCTCCGTTCCGTCGACAAGTACAGCTCGAAAAACGGATTTACAGTTATGCTGATTGCCAGAATGGTTCCTTACGTGCCGAGCGGGATATTAAATGCGGCGGGCGCGTTGAGTTCGATAAGTTTGGCGGATTATTTTTTGGCGTCGTTAGTCGGGAAATTCCCTTCGACGGGCATTGAGGCGATAATCGGGCACGACGCGATTTTACACGAAGAAGGCATGACGCGGATAATTGTCGTGGTAATTTTTGCGGTTGTTTTAATCGCGTGGGCTTGGCATTATCAGAAGAAACATCATCATTGAGGAGGAGTTATCATGAAAAAATTTTTTATTAGTGCGTTGGCGGCGTTAATGTTATTTGGTTTCGGCGCGACGACGACTGAGGCTTGTTGCGGCGGATATTGCTATCAAAACTGCGATGATTCCGGCGGCGAATATTGCGGACGTTACGGTTGCCGCAGATAAATCAATCCAAATCCAACGAACGCCAAAGATAATCGACACGAGCCTTAACTTCGGGCGACATTTCAATTTCATCGGGCCACTCGCGAGCGTGTCCTTCTTCCGCCCAAGTTTTAGTTGCGTCAACGCCGAGCTTCGCGCCCCATTTTGCATACGGAGAAGAATGATCCAACACGTCCAAAGGTCCGTGAACAATTTCTAAGTCGTGTTCAGCGTCAATGTTGTTGAAGACGCGCCACGCAACCTCGCTGAGGTCTTGAACGTTGACGTGCGAATCGACGACGATAATCATCTTAACGTTCATCATTTGTCCAAGTCCCCAAAGCGCGTGCATAACTTTCCTCGCGTGCATGGGGAATTGTTTTTTTATAGAAACGATAACGCAATCGTGGAAGACGCCTTCGAGCGGCATGTTAATATCGATAATTTCGGGCAAAAGTTGTTGTAGGAGCGGCAAGAAAATTCGTTCGGTCGCCTTCGCCATGTAGCAATCTTCCATAGGCGGCTTGCCAACGACGGTCGCTGAGTAAATCGGATTTTTCCTGTGCGTAATGCAAGTGACGTGGAAAACGGGATAATCATCAGCAAGCGAATAATAGCCGGTGTGGTCGCCGAAAGGTCCTTCGCGGCGGAGTTCGTCAGTCGCAACGTAGCCCTCCAAAATAATTTCTGCAGTCGCAGGAACTTCCAAATCAACGGTCTTGCATTTGGTCAGCTCGACGGATTTTTTCCTAAGAAAGCCCGCGAAAACCATTTCATCAACATCGCGTGGAAGGGGAGCAGTTGCCGCATAAGTTACAACAGGGTCGGTGCCGATAGCGACAGCCGCCTCGATTTTATTTTCGCCCAAAACCTGCGCGGCTCTGAAATTTTCTGCGCCGTTCTTATGAATGTGCCAATGCATACCGGTCGTGCGCGAGTCGTATTTCTGCAATCTGTACATGCCGACGTTGCGCTTACCGGTCGCGGGATTTTTGGTGAAGACAAGCGGCAAAGTTATAAAAGCTCCGCCGTCCTTTGGCCAACACTTTAGGATTGGAATTTTATCGAGCGACGGATTGACTTCGACGACTTCTTGACACGGCGCATTTTTAACGTACTTTGGAAAGTTAATCGCCTTGTGCGCAGTCGACACGATAGAAAAAATGTTGGAACGATTTTTGAATGACAGATAAGGCAACTTCATAATCTCGCGAATATCTTCCGCCGCGTCGTCCAATTTCTCCACGCCCAATGCTAAAGCCATCCGCTCATAACTTCCGAACGCATTCATTAACACGGGCATATCGTAGCCGCGAACATTTTCAAACAACAATGCGACGTTGCGGCTATCTTTGAACTTGGAAACGCGGTCGGTTATCTCGGTTATTTCAAGCTCCGCATCGACGGGAACTTTTATCCGCTTGAGTAAATTTTTTTGCTCCAATACGTCAATGAACTCACGTAAATCTTTGTAAGCCAATGAATCATCTCCTCCATTAAAAGCAATCATGGAAATGCCGTAAACGTGGCACTGATAAAACCATTTGTTTTTCTGTCTAAGACAAAACCGTAACCAAATTGCCCATTATATCTTGGAAAAACTTTTTCTAATTCGGAACTGTATCCTGTGAACACTTTGGAAACAATCATATTATCTTTGTAGTCTTCTCTAACTTCTACACTTTCGCAATCACTTGGAATAAACAAGTTTAAATCGTAGGTTTTACCTTCAACAGGTTGAATATCCAGCACAAAAATACGTGCCTCTTTACTGTCCGAAGCTGTACCGTTTGCATCAATGTAAGAAACCAAATACTCATCGTTATCATAACGTATGTCGCCTACGCCATTACTGGCATTTTGATTGTGATACTTTTCAAACTCTGCACGAGTTGCTCCTATACTTGGAGTCGAACTAAATGTTTGTGGCAACCCTACTTCAAATGGAACGAAAGGTTTCTTGCTCGTTTCAACTGGCGCGGAGCTTTGAACAGGTTTAGACTGAACGGACGCGGGCTTTTCTGCAGGTTTATCACTCCCGCAACCGCTGAATAAAATTCCTGCCGCGCAGATTGCCGCTAAAAATTTTTTCATGCCATTTACCTCCTTAAAATGTACTTCACGACGAGATAGCCGATTTCATACAACAGAATCACGGGGATTGCGACGGCGACTTGAGTAAACACGTCGGGCGAAGTGACTAACGCGCCTATCACGAACGAAAAGAAAAATACGTAGCGGCGATACTTGCCCAGCCATTTGCTCGTTAAAATTCCCAACTTGCCAAGCACAATTATTATCAGCGGCAATTCGAACACGAATCCGAACGGCAACACGAACATTATCACAAAGTCGAAGTAATTCCCGAACGAAAACATGACTTGCAGATTTTCCGACTCCTCGCCGAAGCCCATAAAAAATTTCAGCGCGGTCGGCAGGATTAAGAAAAACGAAAACGCCATTCCAACGAAAAATAAAACCACCGACGCGGGCACGATTACACCCAAAACTGTGCGCTCGCTCCGCGTCAACGCAGGCAAAAAAAATCTCCACGCATGATAAAAAATTACCGGCAAGGCAATCAGAAAGCCCGCCGTGATGTCGATTTTAAGATACGTGAAAAATGCTTCGCCCGGCTTCATGTAATAAAGTTTGCCGACGGGTTGCACTAGCCAATTTGTAATTTCGTCGAGGAAAAACCACGCGATACAACTGCCGACGACAATTCCGAGCAATGATTTTATAATGCGCGAGCGAAGCTCTTCCAAGTGCGCAGTCAAACTCATCGTGCCGTCGTCTTCGGGCGGAGTCTCCTGTGCGGGATTTTTATCTTGCTCGGTCATTTTTTCTCCGCGTCGAATTTTTTCTGTTCGTTTACTTCGGTGGGTTTATCTTCAGAATTCGCCTGCTTGAACTCCTTGATACTTTGCCCTAAAGCTTTGCCGACGCCCGGCAATTTACCCGGTCCGAAAACTACCAAGCCGATGATCAAAATCAAAATAAGTTCGGGAACGCCTATTCCAAACATGCCAATCAACCTCCAAAAAATTTTTCACGATTATATCATAAGTTTTTTTGCGTGTCGAAGATTTTTTTGCTATCATTACGGCGGAGGTGATAAAGTTGGCAAGCGGGAAAATAATATTCATGCCTTTGGGCGGAGCGCAGGAAGTCGGAGCCAGTTGCTACTTCCTGAAACTCGGCGAAAATAATTTGCTCCTCGATTGCGGTTGCGGCTCGACACGCGGAATAAGATTCGCGCCGCAATTTAACGCGCTGTTGCAGACGCCTTACCTCCAAGACTTCCATCAAGTGTCGCACATAATTTTATCGCACGCGCATTTAGATCATTCCGCCGCCCTGCCCGATTTTCTTCAGCTCAATGAACGCGCCGCCGTCTACATGACAGACTTAACGCGAGAAATTTTATCCGCGCAGTTGGAGGAGAGATTCGCGCGCGTTGAGAAAAATATTTCGTCGGTCGCCTTCTTACAAGGGATTCCGTTGCCGCGTCTCAAAATGAGTTTCCACCAAGCGGGGCATATCCCCGGCGCGATGATGACGCTGATAAATTTTCGTGGGAAAAATATTTTGTACACGGGCGATTATTCGACGTTCCCGACGCAACTGGTAGGCTCAGCTCTGCTCCCCAACGTCAAGATTGATATTTTAATTTTGTGCGGACTTCATGCGCGCCACCCTAATTATCGACGCTTCGGCGATAGCGACTCCGCCTTGAAAAAAATTCTCCGCAAAATTTATTACGCGCTCCGTCGCAGAAAATCCGTTTACTGCCAAGTAACTCAGATAAGCAAGGGCGTCGAACTAATCACGCTGATTAACAAGTTCCTGCCGCAAGCTGAAATTTTTATCGACGAACGCGTTATGAATATCGTTTACCGATTCGAGAACGTCCGTATTCCGATAATGAGCGAAAGAAATCATCCGTTGAACATCTTGCCGCGTGCGCCGTGCGTTATCTTATCGACAATGCCACCGCCGTTGCATTCGGGCTTAGAAATTTTGGACGGAGATTTTTCCTTGCACGATGACTTTGCCGCGACCGTTGAATTTGTGCGCCGCGTTAATCCCAAAACTTGCGTCGTCGTCCACAGCCCGCCCGATAAAATTTATCACTCAACTACAACCCTTGAACAAGTTCTAATCAACGACCCCGATTCAAGGACGAGTTTTATTTTCCCGAAAACCTGCGAGTCTTTTGAGCTTTAACAAGGAGGAATTTTTTATGATAAACACTTCCGACTCGACCGTTAAAAAATTTATCGAAAACCTTCACAAGTGTATTGAACGCAAAAGTAAAAATCTTTCCGCTACCGCCTACGACGAATACGTTAAGGAAAATCGTGTCCTTAAACTTTTCTGCGCGGATAAAAGCCTCACGCCCCGCGTCTGCGCCGAAGAAATGAATCTCCGTTACAAAACTAATCTGGATAACGACGATATAATCCGCCTCCTCAAAGCCAACCGCTTAAGTTATCAAGTTAAACGCGGCGAGCTTATGGAATGGGCGGATGAAACGATTGGTGCCTTTGCTAAGGCTCTCGAATCGCGCAAGCAAAAAGATTTCGACGCTTACATGAATCTTCGGAACAAAATTATCCAGACTCGCGACGACGAACGCTATAAAATTCAAGAGCGCATTGCTTGCCTGATGTTTTACGTCAAACTTCCCGAACTCGACAGCGGCACCGACGCCGAGACCCTTGAAAAATTCGGCAACGTCTACATGAAACATTTCCTCTACGACGCCAGCGATTTTTTAAGAAACATTTGTCTCAAGCCGAAAAATAATTCTAAGGGCGATAAAAAAGATTCGCAGGCTGATAAAATTGAGCTCCTCGAAAATATGTTGAGCCGCTCCGATATGTTGCTTAAGGATTTGCAAGACGACTTCGACGCCCGCATTAAGCAAAGTCATCAAGATGATTTGGTAGAATTTTTCTCGCGCCTTAACTCGGAAAAGTACGGCTGCATTCTCGACGAGGTTTTGAACGTCAGAAACGGCGTCCGCCAACTCCGTAAGAAAAATATTCAACTTCCTCCCGAAATCGGCGGCTTGTTTATTTTGATTGAAAGGTTTGCGCAGTTCATTCGCGACAGTGAAATCAATCCGATTCTCAAGCCCGGTTCAATTCAAAACATGCGCCTCGAGGAAGTTGAAAGTTGCGATTATGAGGGTTCGCCCTTCCTAAACACCACCGAATTTAAAAAAGTTAAAGTTCTGTCGCCCGGTTGGGTGTATCAAAATAAAGATGTTCAAATTTCGCGTCCGCGACTTAAAGAAGTCGTAGAGTAAGGAGGAATTTTTATGCTGATTAACGGCGAGGAGCACAATGATTTGTGCGTAGGGATTGATTTAGGCACGACCAATTCTGTTTTGGCGACGGTAAATATCCGCCCGAACGGAAATATCGTCAGCAAGGTTGTTGATTTGGACAGAGCGGTTGACATGTACAACGCGGGAGCGGGGGCGAAGTTCACTCTTAAGAAAAGTCCTATTTTGCCCAGCTGTGTCTACTACAACGACGAAAAAAATTATCAGCCGATTGTCGGCGATTTTGCTAAAGGGAGGTATCCGTTGCGCCCGTATCTCGTCGCCAAGTCAATCAAAAGTCAGATGGGGAATGCGTTCGCTGAGGGGCTCTCGTCGAATATTCCCGATAAGACGCCCGCGCAGGTTTCGTCAAGAATTTTGGAGCATATGTTAAGAAACGCCGCCAAAATTTATCACTTGGAGAAAATCGACGACGCAGTAATAACCGTGCCCGCAAATTTCGATTTCATAATGCGACAGGCGACGTTAAAGGCGGCAGAGCTTGCGGGGATTAAAATTCGTAAGCAAGACGGTTCGCCGCGACAAATTTTATTATCAGAGCCGCGCGCAGTTATCTACGATTTTATTAATCAAGTTCGCAACGGAGAGATTGCCGATAAAATTTTAGATTTAAGCTCGAAAAAAAATGTGATGGTTTTCGACTTGGGCGGCGGGACGCTCGATATTACTCTCCATGAAATTTCTCGTCGAGAGGATGCCCCCGAAATTTTAAAAGTTCAAGACATCGCAACGAACAGATATACACTTCTCGGCGGCGACGATTTTGATTTATGCCTCGCAAAAGTTATGTTCCAACACTATTTAAATCAATACGCCGCGCATTCCGATATTGTACAAAAAATCCGCAACGAAGAACGCGGAGTTATGAGCCAGCTTGTAAATTACGCCGAAAATCTTAAGTTGGAGGTCAGTGCGCAGAAAAGCGACGCATTCGGCAGCGATAATTCGGGTTGGTGGGACGAAGAGGAAGATTTCCCCGTCGGAGGCAATATCGGCACGACGGGCTACGCTTACAGCGACAACTTCACCGCCACGCAACTTGAGGAGATTTGGAAAAATTTCATGGGCGACGATTTGAACTTCAACGATTATAAAAATCTCGCCGCCGTCACTGAAAAATTCGGCAAGCAAAAAAATATTATCTTGCCAATCCTCGACGTTTTGAATAAGGCTTCCGTTAAGCTCGCCGTTGATAATGTTAAAGTCGACGCCGTCATTATGAACGGAGGCATGTCGCGCTTTTATATGGTTATCAATCGGCTGAAGAAATTTTTCGGCTTCGACCCGATTGTTGCTCTCGACCCGGATCAAGCCGTTGCTCGCGGAGCCGCCGTTTATCATTACTTCCTCCATAAATACGATAAGGAACTTACAAGCGAAATTCAAAACGAATTGCCAAAAGAAACTCCCGTCGTCCATCAGAAAAATTTTGTCTCGACGCCGCGCAGAAATTTCTCAAGCAATCGTCAAATCACGAAGGCTGACCGTTCAATCGGCGTTGTTTTCGGCAGTAACATTCTCAACGAAAGTTTTTACCTTGTCACATTCGGCGGCAATTACGAGGAAATTATCCCCGCCGGTAAAGAATTGCCTTACACTTCCAACAGATTCACAGGCTTTCGACTCCCGCCCGGTAAAAATGTTATCAGCGTTCCTATCGCCCGCGCAGAAGCCGACGGCAATTACAGAATCATCGCCAAAGGAAATATCGAATTCCCCGACCGTTATTCGCGCATGAAGGAAGATATTTTCGTGACGTTCAGCATTTTTATGGACGAGGATAAAATTATTCGTATGGACGCCGCTACTTGCCGAGACGAACGCGGGCTTGAATTAATGGATCACGGCACGGCAGAAATTTCTATCGCGACGGGCGTTGAGAAGGGCGTTAAGACTAAACTTATCGCACGCTTCGGAGGGAAAGTTAATCCGCGTTCGCAACTCAATACGATTCGTTCGCTTTGCCGCAATGTCGATGAGGCATTTCGTCGCCGCAGTAAAGATGACAACGTTAAATTTTCCGCGACGCTCAAGCTCAACGTCAACACTATAATTTCCGCGAGCAATCATAAAGAATTTGCCGAACCGCTCTTGCAAATGCTTGACGACGTTAAAAATTCTCGCGAAGAATCTTTTAAGCTCCGTTGCGTGATTATTGCTAGGAAAATCGGCGTGAATTGGACTCCTCAACAGAAAAGACGCCTCGCCCGCTTATGCCTCTACCTTTTGGACGAAGACATTTACAATCCCGGAATAAATCTCGGCAGGTCGGGCGGTTTGAAGATGAACACTAAAATTCAATGCGTCTATACCTTGTCGATGTGCGGCGATGAAAACGATATTTCTTTGCTCGTCAACCTCCATAACAATGAAAAATTCCGCATGGCAAATCTTTACACGCACGCCATTACCAAAACCGAAGTCGATTGGATTTATTACGAGTTCAAAAAAGATTGCGCCAAAGTTTTGAACGGCTTGCCGACTTCCGCGATTCAAATTTCTGCGCACGCCTTGGGAGTTGCTTTCAAACTCGACGGCAGACAGACAAAATCCTCGATTCAGCGCGAGCAAATTGTTTCCGACTTGTGCAAAGTTATTCGTTCGCGGAACTTAAACAACGTCGAGATTAGCGTTTGCATTTTGGCAATCGGAATGATTTGCGACCGCCGCGCAGTCAATAATTTGGAGGAGAGTTCGTTTGAGGACGCGGAAAATCTTTTCACCGACTTGAATAAGATTTACGACGAGAATTTTGCGGAGTTATTTTCTAAGGCGCAAGGCGTTGCTCAGAAAATGCTTCAAGGCGGCGAGCTCAGCGCGGAAGAGGAAGAATCTTTGCTAATGAAGTGGGCTACCTGATATGGAAACGCTGATAATTTTTGGCATGGGTTTTATCGCGGCGTTTATTGATTCAGTCGTGGGCGGCGGCGGATTAATTTCCGTGCCAACTTTGATGTGGGCGGGCTTGCCGATGTTGAATGTTCTTGGTACGAATAAAATTGCGTCGTGCATGGGAGCCTGCGCGGGATTTTTAACTTATCTGCGCTCCGGCAAGATTGATAGGAAAATTATGCGCGTGATGTTCCCGCTGGCGTTTATCGGTTCGATTATCGGCGTGTTGGTTGTGAGAGAAATTCCGAGTGATTTTTTACGCCCGCTCGTCGTGGTTATGCTGATTGTCATTGCGATTTACAGTCTCGCGAAAAAAAATTGGAACGCAGATAAAATTTCCACGTCCCATAAAAATTATTTGCTTGGCGTCGTTTTAATCTTTGTACTTGGATTTTATGACGGATTCTTCGGACCGGGCACGGGCTCGTTTATGTTGTTTTTGTATCTGATGATGGGCTACGGATTTTTGGGAGCCGCCGCCAATGCCAGAGCCGCCAACTTTGCCAGCAACCTTGCCGCCGCGTTTATTTTTACGGGATTGGGTTTGGTGAATTTTTCCTACGCAATTCCTATGGGCGTCGGCATGATTATCGGAGCGCACTTTGGCGCGAAGATGGCAATTTCAAAGGGCGAGGCTTACGTCCGACCACTTTTTATCGGCATGACGGTTATTCTTATCGGCAAGCAGTTAATCGAGCTGTTCAGATAAAATTTTCGTAAAGAGGTTTTTGAAAAGATGATTCACAAATTTAAGCAGGGCGACGATTATGTTTTGCTTGATGTCAACAGCGGCGCGGTTCATTTGATTGATGAGTTGACGTATAAGATTTTGGACGACTTCGACGGCACCAACGATAAAAAAATTTTTGAGAAATATCCTGACGCCGACACTGCAGAAATTCTTGACGAACTGCACGAGCTGATTGATACTGGCGGACTTTTCGCGCCCGATATTGATGTTCCTCCGACGTTTGCGACTCGCGGCGTTGTTAAAAGTTTGTGTTTGATGGTGGCGCAGGATTGTAATCTCCGTTGCAAATATTGTTTTGGCGAGGGCGGCACTTACGGGCACCGCGCAATCATGACGGAGGAGGTCGGGCGTGCGGCTGTCGATTTTATCATAAAAAATTCCGGCATCCGCAAGCATTGTGAGATTGATTTTTTCGGCGGCGAGCCCTTGATTAATTTCCGAACAGTCAAAGCCGTTACCGAATACGTCCGCGAGCGCGAGCTTGATACGGGAAAAATTTTTAAGCTGACGTTGACGACGAACGGCATTTTGCTTGACGAAAAAATTTCTGCGTGGCTGAACGATAATAATATTTCTGTGGTGCTGAGTTTGGACGGGCGCAAGGAGATTCATGACGCCATGAGACCCGACATCAGCGGGCGCGGCAGTTACGACCGTGTGCTGAAAAATTTCAAAAGATTTGTGGACAGTCGCGGCGGAGAAAATTATTATCTGCGCGGGACGTACACGAAGAAAAATTTAGATTTTACGGCGGACGTTTTGAGCGTGCACGACGCGGGCTTTGATATTCTGTCGATTGAGCCGGTTGTCTTGAAAGATTCGCCGCTTGGATTGACGACTGAAGATTTGCCGAGAATTTTTGAGGAATATGACCGTTTGACGGCGGCTTATCTTGAACGTCGGCGCGAAGGGCGCGGTTTCTTTTTCTTCCATTTCAACGTTGATTTATCGAACGGACCTTGCGTCGCGAAAAGATTATCGGGTTGTGGCGCGGGGCATGAATATTTTGCTGTGGCGGAGAATGGCGATTTATATCCGTGTCATCAATTCGTAGGGCGCGAGAAATATCGGCTTGGAAATATTTTTGACGGCGTGGAAAAATCTGCGCGGCATTGGCTGAAATATTTTCGGGAGTCGCACGTTTTGAATAAGCCAAAGTGTCGGGAGTGTTGGGCGAAATTTTTCTGTAGCGGCGGCTGTCATGCGAATGCTGATTTATTTCACGGCGACATCCGCGAGCCTTACGAAATCGGCTGTGAAATTCAGCGTAAGCGTTTGGAGTGCGCCATTTACATTCAAGCCAAACTCGCCGAAGAAAATTCGTAACGCCGCCATTTATTAACTTTCCATTAAAAAGCGCAATTCATATTGACCAATCATAAGGTACCCTGTATAATTTAAAGCAAAGGGTACCTTAATTTATGGGGGGCGTCAGAAATGGAAGACAGAAAAACTTTGGCGGCGATTTTCATGGATACGCATCATCTCCTGCACCGTTACAATATAATGTGGTACGGGAAAAATTTCGGCGGCTTGGAACCACAGCAGGGGCAAGGGCGAATTTTGATGGCGTTGCAACGAATGACCAACGTAAGCCAAAGGGAACTCGGCTATATTCTGGGAATTCGTCCGCAATCTTTGGGCGAACTTTTGCAGAAACTTGAGAGCAACGGCTACATCACGCGGCAACGCTCGACGACAGATAAGCGAACATTTACTGTGGAGCTGACGGAGAAGGGCAAAAATTTCCGACTGCTCAAGCCTGATTATGA
Organism: uncultured Selenomonadaceae bacterium; assembly: GCA_905234235.1. GTDB lineage: Bacteria > Bacillota > Negativicutes > Selenomonadales > Selenomonadaceae > Quinella. Next base: position 82,627 of record CAJOHN010000002.1, on the reverse strand, counting down.
CGAACTTTTTGCGGAACTCGATTGGAAGGAACAATTAGATCTTAGAAAGTCGCTGGAGAAAATTTCAAGTCAGTTGGAGGAAATGATTTCTAGGGAACAAAAAAACTACTCCTACGAGTTTTATTGATTAACGATTGACAAGGAGGGATTTTCATGCTTAAGGACAGGCTGAACTTCTTCGCGGAGTGCTATTCGGCGCACAAAGGAGCGTTTATGTTCGTGGTTATCGGCTCGCTAATCGGCGCGGGACTCGGACTGCTCTCGCCGATGTTAATTCGCCAACTTATGGACGAACTTTTACCAAACGGCATTTCAACCGAAATGATTCTGACGGCAGGCGCACTCTTGGCAATTTACGCGGCAAATTATTTTCTCAACTATAAAGTCGAAGTCGTCGGGCGCGGCATGGGCGCAAAAATCGAATTTTCTATGCGCGAAAAACTCTTCCGCCACCTTATGCGCATGGGCTATTCCTTTTACGATAACGCTCAAAGCGGACAACTTTTATCGCGCCTCGTCAACGACATAGCCGAAGTCGGTAATCTCATGTTCGCAATCCCGCACCTGTTTATAACTTGCTCGATAACTTTGCTCGGCTCGGTCGCGTTGCTGTTTTATCTGAATTGGCAACTCGCAATAATCGTGACGGCTCTGTTAATTTTTAAAACGTTCACAACCATTAAACTTAACGGCGACATGAAAAAAATTTTTATGTTGGCTCGCGAAAACACCGGCGACTTAAGCGGACAAATCGCAGAAAGTTTGCAAGGTATTCGCCTCGTAAAAATCTTCAGCAACGAAAATAAAGAACTCGATAAAATGCTCCGCGCAGGCAAAAATCTTTTGTCCGTTCAAGAAAATTCCTTCCATATGGTCGGCAAACTTCACGGCGGCGTTGAATTTTTCTCCAACGTCATGAACTTAACGATTATCGTTTTGGGCGGCGTACTGATTAGCTTCGGCTTAATGAAAATCAGCGACCTCGTTGCGTTTCTGCTGTATATGATGCTTTGCATGCGTCCCGTTTTTCAGCTGATGATGTTGACGGAAGTTTATCAGCGCGGCATGGCTGGCGTCGAACGTTATCGCGAACTTATGAATCTCCCCGAATCTAGCGAACTCTCCGCCGAACGTGTCGCCAAACTTGAAAGCGCATCGGAGATTGAATTTTCCCACGTGAATTTTGGCTACGACGGCTCCGCGCAGATTTTTAACGACTTCAACCTAAGCATTGCGGCGGGCGAACATATCGGGATTGTCGGCATGACCGGCGGCGGTAAAACGACCCTCTGCGAACTTCTTTTGGGCATGTACGACCTCAACGGCGGCAAAATTTCTATCGACGGGCGCGATATTAAAACCGTCAAAACCGACAGCCTCCGCCGCGAAATCGGCATGATTCAGCAAGATACGTTCCTTTTCTCGGCGAGCGTCAAAGATAATATTGCTTACGGGCGCGAAGACGCTACTGACGCAGAAATTATCGAAGCGGCAAAACTCGCGGAGGCGCACGAATTTATCAGCGAACTCCCGAATGGTTACGATACTTTTATCGGCGAGCGCGGCGTCAAACTTTCCGGCGGACAAAAACAACGCCTTGCTATCGCCCGCATGTTCCTGCGCAATCCCAAAATTTTAATCCTCGACGAAGCAACTTCCGCCCTCGACAACGAAACCGAACGTCAGATTCAACGCGCCATGCAAAAACTTTCCGAGAATCGCACGACTATAACCGTCGCGCACCGCTTGGCTACCGTCCGCAATTCCAACAGGATTTTAGTTTTGGAACACGGCAACATCACGGAGGAAGGCTCTCACGAAAATTTGATGAATCTGCGCGGCGTCTATTACAATCTCTCTACAAACGCCGCCGCTTGATAAAAATTTTTTTCACGAATATAATTGCTCGTCGAGAGGGGGAATGCTCCTTTGAACGAGCAATTTTTTTTTGACACAAAGGAAATTTTTAAGAATCTGAATCCCGAACAGAAAAAAGCTGTCGAATATCTTGACGGCGCGTTGTTGATTATGGCGGGTGCGGGGAGCGGTAAAACTCGCGTGCTGACTTGCCGAATCGCTAATCTTATCGCGCAAGGAATTTCACCGTTCAATATTTTGGCGATAACCTTCACGAACAAAGCCGCTAAAGAAATGAAATCTCGCGCAGAAAAATTAATCGGCGAACCTGCGCGGAATGTCATTTTAAGTACGTTCCATTCTTTTTGCGCCCGACTCTTGCGCCGCGAAATTGCAATCACTGATAAATTCACCGGCAACTTTGCGATTTACGACGCCGCCGACAGTAAAACACTTATAAAAAAATGCGTCAGCGAACTCAACCTCGACGCAAACCTTTTTGACAACGTTAATAAGACAATCTCCGGACTGAAAAATAATCTTATCACGCCCGCGATGTACAAGAAAAAACATCACGACGACGCCTCCCATGCGTCAAACGTCGCACTGATTTACGAACTCTATCAAAAAAAATTGCAGGAAAATAACGCGCTGGACTTCGATGACTTGATTTTTACTACGGTGAATATTTTCCGCGATTATCCCGACGTTTTGGCGAAGTATCAAGAGCGTTTTCGGTACATTTTAATCGACGAGTACCAAGACACGAACGGCGCGCAGTATTTGCTGACGAAGTTGCTTGCGGCGAAGTATAAAAATTTGTGCGTGGTCGGCGATGCGGATCAATCAATTTACAGGTGGCGCGGCGCGGATATGCGTAACATTTTAAATTTCGAGCGCGATTATCCGCAGGCAAAAGTAATTCTCTTGGAACAAAATTATCGTTCGACGAAAACTATCTTGGACGCCGCCAACGCCGTTATTCAAAACAATATCGACCGTAAGCCGAAAAATCTTTGGACGAAAAACGAACGCGGCGAAAAAATTACATTCGTCAGATATGAGACTGATAAATTGGAGGCGGTTGCCGTTGCAAGGGAGATTAGACGGCTTGTCGCGCAAGAAAATTTCACTTACAACGAAATCGCCTTGCTTTATCGCACCAATGCACAATCGCGACTGTTCGAGGAAAAATTTATGCAAGCGGAAATTCCTTACGCGATAATCGGCGGGCTGAAATTCTACGACCGTAAAGAGATTAAAGATATTATGGCTTATCTGCACGTCATAGCCAATCCTCGCGACGATTTACATCTCCTGCGAATTATCAATACTCCCAGTCGCGGGCTCGGCTCTGTTAATTTAAATCGCTTAACTCAGCTCGCGGCAAGTCAAAAATGTTCAATCCTTGAGTTCGTCGCTGATAAAAAACTTTTGGAGCAAGCAACGGAGCTTAGTGCGAAGTTCCGCGCAGGCATTAAAGAGTTCGCCGCAATGATGATGAGTTTCACAGAGTCCGCTAAAAATTTGCCCGTCGACAAATTGATAAGAAGCGTTTTGGTCGAGTCGGGATATATGCAAATGATTTATACCGACATTTCAAGCGGCAAGGATGAAAGTACTTCTCGCGAAGAAAATCTTGATACGTTTGTAAACGGCGCAAAAGAATTTTTAGAATCGAATCCCGAAGGAACTTTGCAAGATTTTTTGAATCACATCGCGCTGATAACGGATTTGGATTCGCTTAACGAGGAAAATTCTTGCGTCAAACTTATGACGGTGCACGCGGCTAAAGGTTTGGAGTTTTCCGTTATATTTTTAGTCGGCATGGAGGAAGGAATTTTTCCGCACTCAATTTCTTTTGCTAATGAAGCTGAGCTTGAGGAGGAACGCCGCGCTTGCTACGTTGCTTTGACTCGCGCCAAGAAAAAACTTTACATCACGGCGGCTGCTAAGCGAATGTTTTTCGGCAAAATGCGCGACCAAGAAATTTCTCGTTTCATCACGGAAATTCCCAACGAATGTCTTGCCCGCGCAGGTTACACGTCCGTTACAATTCCCAAAAAAACTCCCGCGCCGATTTACAGACCGCCAACGGCTTATCGTTCCGCGCAGATTAAAATCCCAGAAAAAAAATCTGCGCCGTCTGCGAATTTTAGAATCGGCGACAGGATTAATCATAAAAAATGGGGGAGCGGCACGGTTATGGACGTTGGCGACAAAACGATAACCGTTGCTTTCGTGAACCCCGAATACGGCATTAAACAACTGCTGAAAACTGTTCCGGCGATAAATAAACTTTAGAGAGGTGATAAGAATGGACGTTTCGCAAGTCAAAGCGGAGATTCTGCAACTGCGCAAAGAAATTCGGCGGCATAATAAAAAATATTACGAACTGGACGCGCCCGAAATTTCCGATTACGAATACGATAAGTTGATGACGCGGCTAAAAGAATTGGAGGCGGCTTATCCCGAATTCATCACGCCAACCTCGCCAACACAAATGGTCGGGGGCTCTGCGCGGCGCGAGGCAGGTAAATTAGTCGCGCACGATGTCCCGATGCTGTCGTTGCAAGACGTGTTCAATCGAGAGGACGTAGAAAATTTTATCAGCGATATGATTGCAAAGCTCGGCGCGCCGGAGTTCGTCGTCGAGGAGAAAATCGACGGCTTATCATTGGCGTTGCGCTACGTCAACGGGAAATTTATTCAAGCGATAACTCGCGGCGATGGAATCCATCAAGGCGAGGACGTTACGGAAAATGCCCGCGTTATCGATGACGTTGTGCAAACTTTAATCGACACGCCAAAATATTTCGAGATACGCGGCGAAGTTTATATGACGCGGCAAAATTTTATCAAGGTCAACGAGCGACAAGAAAAACTCGGCTTGAAAATTTTCGCCAATCCTCGAAACTGCGCGGCTGGAACTTTAAGGCAACTCGACAGCAGAATTGTTAAGAAGCGGCGGCTGTCAATGTTCGTGTTCAATCTGCAGAAAATTGACGGCGTCGAAATTCAAAGCCACGTCGAAGCTTATAACTTTATGGTGCGCAATGGGATAAAAATTATTCACGCGTACAAAGTTTGCAAGACGTTCGAGGAAGTTTGGCAGGCGATTGAGGAAATCGGCACGCGGCGCGAAATTCTCGACTACGATATTGACGGCGCGGTTGTTAAGGTTAATTCTTTTGCTGACAGAGAAAAACTCGGCGCGACCGGTAAAGTTCCGCGTTGGGCTGTCGCTTATAAATATCCGCCCGATGAACGCGAAACTGTTTTGCGGAAAATCGAATTGAGCGTCGGGCGCACGGGCAGAATCACTCCGACGGCTGTTTTCGACGCGGTTAATCTTAACGGCACCAAAGTTGAACGCGCCACGCTCCATAACCAAGATTTTATCGACACTTTGGACGTGCGAATCGGCGATACGATAAAAGTTTACAAGAGCGGCGAGATTATCCCGCGAGTCAGCGGCGTTGTAACTTCAAAGCGTCCGGAAAATTCTACGCCGTTCAAATTCCCCGATACTTGCCCCGTGTGCAGTCACAAATTGGAACGCGAAGAATCTGCCGCCGATTATCGTTGTGTTAATCCGAATTGCCCCGCGCAGTTGGAAAATCATCTGCTGAATTTCGGCGGGCGTAATGCTATGGATATTCACGGGCTCGGCGAAACTTCCATTCCAAAATTAATTGACGAGAGCTTTGTCAAGACGGTTGCCGACGTTTATAAGCTTAAAAATTTCCGCGCAGATTTAATTGCCAAAAAAATTTTCGGGCGCGATAAATCTACGGATAAAATTTTGGCGGCTATTGAGGAGAGCAAAAAAAATTCGCCCGCAAAACTTCTTACGGGCTTAGGGATTTTCGGAGTCGGGAGCGCGGCGGCTCGTGATTTGATTCAACATTTCGGCGGGCTTGAAGAACTTTCCAAAGCGACGCTCGAAGAACTTCAGAATGTGCCCGACATTGGCGAGAAAACTGCGCGGCGCATAAAAGAATTCTTCGACGACGCGGACAACATTAAAATTCTCTCTGAACTTAAGGAGATGGGTTTGACAATGGAAGCGGAGAAAAAAATTATCGACTCTGCGATTGCAGGTAAAAGTTTCGTGTTGACGGGCAAGCTGGAGAAATTTACTCGCGACGAGGCAAGCAAACTTATCGCGGAACGCGGCGGCATCGTGAAAAGTTCCGTCAGCAAAAATACCGATTACGTCATCGCGGGCGAAAAGGCTGGCTCCAAACTTGCCAAAGCTAACGGGTTCGGAATTAAAATCCTCAGCGAGGACGAGTTCGAGGAATTTTTAGGGTTCGGTGCCGCCGAAGAATAATCCCTTCGTGATAAGCCACCAAGCAACCGTCCGCATCGCGCTGATAATTTTTTCGGCGTGTTCGCGCTCCTCAGTAAGATTAACGTCGTTCAATTCATTGGAGGCGACGTGCGGCAACAGTTCGATAACATCAGAATCAATCAGCCCCACAACCTTAGACGTAACAAACGCCGCGTTGTTGAAGCCTACGCCGTCACTGTCGAAGAGGCTCGGCGCGATTGAGTAATAAGCAAAATCCTTCGGCGCGATAAGTTCGATAAGCGTCGGGATAATCGAAATATGATCTCCAACTGCGTCCGGCGGGAGGAGGTCTTTTGTTATGCCCGCGCCGTACAAGACAAACGGCACGCTTTGATGTTCAAAAATCGTCGGGTGCGTCGAAGGGTCGCAACGAACAGCATGGTCGCCCGTCACGACAAAAATACTTTCTGGGAATTTCTCGCTCGCGTTGCTGATAAAATGCGTGATAACCTCGTCCATGTACCAGTAATGTCCAAGTTCAACAGCCAACGCGTCCACGTCGTCAACGTTCGGCAATTTCTTCAAAGCTTCGGTGACAGCGTTAATATCGTAGCCTTCCGCCGCCAAGTCTAAATTATACGGCGGATGATTCGTCGTCGTCATAACTAAATGAACTGTCGGCGGCTCTTCGGCGAGGTGCGCGAGTAGTGCGTTGAATAAATTTTCGTCCTTCGTGCCCCACGTCGTTTGCTTCGGCGCGTTGAAGTCGGGGTAGCCATAAAAATTATCGAAACCCTGCGCCAATGCCATCTTCGCGATTGAATCCCAACTGGGCATGCCGCCGTACCAAAAATCAACTTTGTAACCAAGCTCGCGGAACATCGGAGCCATCGACGTAATGTAAAGTTTCTCGTAAGTGCGCGCTTGATAATTCACGCGAATATTAACGTCCGGCAAGCCCGTAACAATTCCGTTTATCGCCGTCGAAGTAAAATCGCCGTTGGGCATGAAGTTGCGGCTGTAATAACAATTCTCCTCCGCCACCAGCGACTTAATCCCCTCCGCGATTAAAAGTTCGTCGTACTTGCCGAGCATTGGCCACTGCATGAAAGTTTCGCCGATGATTATAAAAATGTGCTTGGGCTTTTGAATGTGTTCGCCCTTTGCCTTGCGTTCAAGATACGGCGCGAGATTTTTTTCTGTAAGTTCGTGATTCGTCGCGATAATCTGCGCGGACTCCAAAATTTTATCGGCGTCGACGCCCGAAATTTCGCCCGCCTCCATGCGAACAGCCATCGCCCGCGCCCGATATAAAGCTTGCGCGTCGTCAAGAATGCACTCGTTCAAAAATACGTCGTTCGTCACGCCCGCATTCTCCCAATTCAAACCGCTACCGTATGTAAAACTCCCGCCGAAACGCACGAACAATCCGAATAAAAATATCCCGACAACAAGCCCCGCACTAAAGCCCGCAACTTTTATCGTGCCGTCAAGTTCGGGCAGTCTGAAAGTTTTTATCAGCAACAGCCGACTCAATACCGCGATACAAATTACCGTCAGAATCAGCGCGACTAAAAACCGCCAAATTATTCCGTACTCTTGGAACATCGTCACGATTATTGACCAGATGTCGTCGTTGAAACCTTGCACGACTTCAAGCCCGAACGTCGATTGGAACGCCCGATAATACGGGAAACGCAACATAAACAGCATAGAAAAAATCAGCGACGAAATAAATCCGATGATTAACCTCAACCGTGCGTTTAAGCCGCCGATTGTCACGAACACGAACGATACCAACGTCACCGCGCCCGCCGTCTTTAAACTCAATCGCAAGCCCGCAAACATTGCCGTCGCGATCGTCGCCGCGCCCGAATCTTCGCCCATGTAATTCGACATGAACAATATGAACAGCCCGCGATAAACTTCAAGCAAAATCAGCACGAACATAAACAAGCGCAAGTCGCGCTGTACGCCGTCGAAAAATCTTTTCAGGAACTTCATCGGGTTCACCCTAACCCATCGATTTAATTTTATCTTCTACAAAACTCACAGGAATTTTCTCAAGGCAAATTTCTTTTTTAGGACAAGCGCGTTTCCAACAGCCTCTGCACGGTCTTTCAACTTCGATAGCATTTTGAAGTTGCCCAAAAGGTCCGTTGCGCTCAACGTTCGTCGGTCCCATTAACATAATCGTCCGAACGCCCAACGCCGCCGCTAAATGTACAGGTCCTGTGTCGCCGCCGATAACTAATCTTGAACTCCTAAGCATGTGCGCTAACTGCGGAATGTTCGTGCGGTTGATTAAATTTATCGGCGGGATTTCCATTTTGGCTTCGATTTCTTTGGCAAGCATTTCATCTTGGTCGCCGTTGCCAATTAAAATCGGTACAACTGCCAGTTGATAAAACCAATCGCCCAGCGCGGCAAAATGCTCCGTCGTCCAACGTTTATTCGCCCAATTCGCGCCGACGATAAACGCCACGTAAGGATTGCCCTCGCGAATGCCCGCATGCTCCATAATCGCCCGCGCCTTCTCCGACTGTTCAACGGGAACTTGAATCGGAAATACAACTTCATTAACGACGCAACCGACTGCCCGCGCAGTATCCAAGTATCGCTCAACGATATGCCCCTCCGCATTTTCTCCGACAACCGGCTTTGAAACTTTATCGCTGAGTTCACGCATGTTGCAAATTCCAAGCTTGATATTCGACTTCGCAAAGAACGCTATCGCCGCCGACTTGAACAGCCCTTGCAAATCCAAAACCGCGTCGTAACTTTGCTCCTGCAATTCGTGTTTGAACGGGAAAAATTCTTTCATGAATCCTTTCAGCGTGCGGAAATTTTTTTTATTGAACAGGAGGATTTTATCAACGCACGGATTCATTTTTAACAGTTCTAAGCTCGGCGGCTCCACGACCCAAGTTAATTTTGCCTCCGGAAATGTTTCTTTTATCGCGTAGCTGACGGGCAAAGCGTGAATCACGTCGCCCATCGCGCTAAGCTTTACTATCAATACATTTTTTAAGCCTTCCATATTATTTCTCCGCTAAAATTTTCTCGATAATGTTAGTCGTCGAACGCCCCGCAACTAAATTAATCAGCTCGACGCGTCCGCCGTAACTTTGAACAATTTTTGCTTCGGGCAGAGTTTCCAAAGTGTAATCGCCGCCCTTGACGTAAATATCGGGCTTGACTTCAGCGATTAAATTTTCAGCCGTCGCCTCGCCAAAAAAAATTACATAATCAACCGCCTTAAGCCCCAGCAAAACTTCTGCGCGGTCGTCTTGATTATTTATCGGGCGCGAACTTCCTTTTAGCTTGCGGACAGATTCATCAGTGTTCAAGCCGACGATTAAAACGTCGCCGAAATTTTTTGCCGCCGTTAAATATCTGACGTGCCCCGCGTGAACTATATCAAAGCAACCGTTCGTGAAGACGATTTTATTTCCGCGTCGTCTGAGTCCGTCGCAAAACTGCGCGGCATTTTTTTTATCGATAATCATCTCGCCCGCTCCAATACAGAAATTAATTCGGTCGCGCTGACGGTACTCGTGCCCATTTTCCTAACCGCAATCCCCGACGCAAAGTTCGCAATCTTCGCCGCGACTGCAGGTTGCGCCCCCGCCGTCAACGCCAATAAAAACGCCGCAACACAAGTATCGCCCGCGCCCGACACGTCGTAAACCTCGCTCATGTCGCTGACAGGAATATGGTGCGTTGCGCCGTTACGCTCGAATAAACTCATGCCCTTTTCGCCGCGAGTAATTAAAACGCCGTCAGCATTCAACTTAGTTAAAAGTTCAGTGCCCGCGCCGATTAAATCTGTGACGTTATTAAGTGTACGTCCGACGAACGCGCCAAGCTCCGAATCATTTTGCTTGACGTAGCCGACGCCCGCGAAGTCGCCGATATTGTAACGCGAATCAACGATGCTCGGCAATTTGTGCTTGAGGGCGTAGCGCGTCAGCAATTTGCGTGCGTTATTGGTTATCGTGCCGGAACCGTAATCGCTCATGATAACGCCGTCAACCTTCGGCAAAATCTTATCAATCTTCGTTAAAAGTTCCGCCTCAACTTTTTTACTCAGCGGCTCTTTGCTCTCGCTGTCAATGCGGACAATCTGCTGACTGACCGTCGCCCTGCCGCCCGCGATTATCCGCGTCTTTGAAATTGTCGGGCGATATTTATCTCGAACAAGCCCCTCGATATGAACGCCGAGACCTTTTAAGATATTGCGCAAACTTTCCGCGTGTTCGTCGTCGCCGATAACGCCAAGCGCATAAACTTCCGCGCCGAGTGTCGCCGCATTAGCTACAACATTAGCCGCGCCACCCGCTACAATTTTTTCGCCCGCCTTCTCCAATATCAAGACAGGTGCCTCGCGAGAAATTCTGGAAATTCGCCCGTCAACATAAACATCAGCAACAATGTCGCCGATAACCAAAATACTTTTGTCCTGCATTTTAGTTGTTACGTTAATTAGTTCCTGCAAAGCCTTCGCCCCCTACGTCAAATCAATGAACTGAGGAACAATATCTTCAAACGACCCGTCAGGCATTCTGAAGCCGCCGGGAATTATGCCAAGCTCTTTGAAACCCAATCTTTTATATAAATGGCGAGCGTGAATGTTCGTCGCGACAACCGCATTGAATTGCAGAATCCTAAAGCCGAGTTCCTTCGCCCGCGCAATGCAATCCTTAACGATAATCTCGCCGATATGTCGCCCGCGCACGTCCGAACGAACGGCATAACTCGCGTTGCTTATGTGAGCGCATCGCCCGACGTTATTTGGATGGAGAATGTACAACGCCAAAATTTCGCCGCTGTCCTCGTCGAACGCCAAACCCGTAAACGACTGCGCCTTAAAAAATTCGTCGCCGGTAATTTCGTCGAGTTCGTCTTCTTGCGGGAAGGCAATGCCCTCGCGAACAATTTCATTCCAAATTTTTATCGCGTCCGAAATATTTTTTGAATCGTAAGGCTTAACTTTTATCGCCATTAAATTTCCCTCCGAAAAATTTTACTTTTAAGCTCTTGCCGCTCGCGCCCGATAAAAATTTTCTCGGCAAGCGATTCGAGTTTCCCGCATTCAACTTCGCCGATAAGTTCCCATTTACCAGCCGCGTTATCAAGGAAATTTTTCTCGTAATCGACGCTCACGACTGCCACAATTTTTTTATCGGCGGGCAACTCGTCGAACATCATAAACGGCATAACATTTTTACTCGTCCAAGTCATTTTTTGCGGACGAATTTTTTCAAAGTTCTCTTTAGTCTCCAGCCGATAAATTTTTTTGTTAGTGTAGAAGACGAGCGAGCCCGAATATTCTTTGCCGTGACTTACCACAACAGTTTTATTATCGAGGAGCGGCAAAATCAGTTCAGCCTCGCGCCGCGCAGAATTATCCTCCGTCAGCGGCAACGCCGTAAAAAATAAAATCAGCGGATAAATTATCAGCGTCGCGCCGACCACGCCCATTAAAATTTTCCAACGCCCGACGAAATACCGCGCCATTAAAATTACAACGGGAATCATCGCGGGCAATGTGTAAGTTATATATTTTGTCGCGCACAGTTGGAAAAAAATTATCACCGTCGCCGCCCACACGATTAAAAATTTTTCGGGTACGTCGAACTTCGGCACGCCGCGCAGATTTTTTATCGCGGGCAATATCGCTAACGTCCACGGGAAAAATCCTATCGCCGAAATCAAAAGGTAGTAATACCAAACGTCTGTCTTCGGATATTCGGAAACCGTCGCCCGTAAAAAATTGTGCACGCCTAAAAAATTTTCAAGGAACTCCGCGCCATGAATCAACGTCATCGGCAAATACCAAATCGAAATTATCGCCGCGAACATCAATAGATTTTTCAATTGGAAAAGTTCTCGCAAGTGTCGCAAGTCGCCCTGCCACGCCAAGAAAATTAAAATTATCAAGCCCGGCAAAAAAAATCCTATCGGACCTTTCGTCAAAACGGCTACGCCCGACGCCGCGAACGCCATTAAATAAAATTTTGGATTGCCTGCGCGGTATCCCCGATAAAAACTCATCAGCGTCAGCGCGAACATTACCAACAGCGTCATGTCGGTTATTACGGCGTGTGCAATGTACCAATACTCCAGCGAAGTCGCCAATATCGCCGCCGCCGCCAATCCGATTTTTTGATTGTAAAGTTTCGTCGCGAAGAAATAAGTTACGAACAAGCCGAGCGTCGCGAAAATTGCCGGAAAAAATCTCGCCGCAAATTCATTCACGCCGAAAATTTTATACGCCGCCAACAGCTCCCAATAAAACATTATCGGCTTGTCGTACCAAAAATCTCCGTAGATTCGCGGCGATAACCAATCTCCCGCCGCTAACATTTCTTTTGCCGTCAACACGTAGACTGCTTCGGTCGGGTCGGTTATCGGTATCAACCATCCGCCAAAAAAAAATAATATCAGCGATAAGAACGTTAAAGAAATAAAATTCACCAAGGCACGAACTCCCAACGCACTTCCAATTTATTGCGCTTGCCGCGCCAACGCAGTATCGCCTGCGAACAATGCAAATCGTGATACCAATAATAATCCACGTCCTCGACGTTGTGATTTTCGGCATTCCACTTAACGCCAACGACAACTCTATCTTTTTTCGTCAGCCAATAACTCGCGCCCGCTTGAATTTTTTTGGAATAATCATCAAGGTCAAAGTCGAAGATAGAATTCTTGGAGTTATTTTTATCGTAGGAATAGCCGACGTAAGCCGCGACGCGTTCATTGAACTCCCTGCCGAGCAATGCATTGTAATTAAAACCTCTAACAGTCGTCTCGCCGTAATCAACATTTTTGGCGTCGTCCGAAGTAATTTTATAACCGGTGTCGAGGAAGAGCAAATATTTCCCCATGAGAATTGGGTCGTGATACAATTTGAACTCGTATTCTTGATGCGTGCTTGAAATATTATTTTGCCGCCAATGCCCGAACTCGCCCTCCGCCCGATAACTCAGCGGCAAGCCGTCAATTTTTCGGCTGTACATAATATCAAGCGAAGGCTCCTTTTGAATCCAACGACCGTCGCTGTCGTCGTAGAAACCATATTTCAACCAGCCGCGAACGTCGCGATTCTGATACACAATCTCCCCCTTGCTACGGACGCCTTTTTTAGTTTCAATGTAAGCACCAAGCCTAAAACCAAAATGATTTATAAGCGGGAAGTTAAAATTATCGCGAACGTAAACGCCATGATCACTGTGATAGCCGACTCGCGGGAAGTAATTATTGTCATCGTCCTCCAGTTTACGTTCCTCGTAATCTTTGGAGCCGACAACTTTATTTTTTATCAAAAATTTTACGTTGTACATGCGGATGACTTGTTCAGGCCAAATCTCCATGCGTTCCGCGCTCACGTGATAATCGGGAGACTTCGCGCCGCATTTGGTCTGCGTGCCGTTATAAACTACAATGTGATCAGGATAAAATTCAAATCGCTTGCCCGTCAAATAATATTCGCCCGCCTTGCCGTGAGCCTCGCCCATAGTGCCGGTCTTTGTGCCGTAATTGTAGACAGTTTTATAGCCGTCAAGCGTGACACGCGGCGCGCCCTCCATCAGCTGTAGGAAATGCGCATTATCATCGACGCGAATAACTTGCTCTTTGACGTTGCCCCTAGCCTCCGTCGTCTGAAATCGGTAACCTTCAAGCCGAATAATATCGACTTTGCCCGTCGCGATAAATTCGCCGCTACCCGAATAGTAAACCATATCATCGCCCTCGAATACGGCGGGGACAGGGTCGCCCTCTTTAACCTCTTGCGGAAGTCGTTCCTTAGCTTCGGCAATGTCGGCAAGTAATTTTTTTTGTTCGTCAGTCAACTGTTGTTCGCGAGCCTCGCGCCGTCGGTTTTCTATGTAATTGAAAACGCCCGTACCTGTATCCGAACTTGCCTCGTAAACTGCCTCTGCCGTCGACGTAACGAACAGCGCGGCACATACGACGCTCAAGAATTTTTTCATATCAATCCTCGTCAATAATTTCTATGATTTCTCCGTCGTAACCTTCAAGAGTTTTGCCCTCATCGGGACGCGGGTCAATGTCAGGATTTTCGGCGGGCGCAGGCGGCGTTGGTTCCGTTGAAGGCATCGGATCTTCTGCGGGCGGCGGTGTCGGTTCCGGTTCCGTTAAAGGCATTGGATCTTCTGCGGGCGGCGTCGGTTCTGTTGAAGGCGTCGGAATAACTGCGGGTGGTGTGACGGGCGGCGTTGCTGTCATTTCTTCGGGCGATAATCCTGTTGTCGGAGTGTTGCCCTCGCTGACCTTGACGCCGTAAATTACAACCGGCGATTTAATCTGGACGTAAAGCTCGACGCCCGCCGGCAAATCGATATTTTTCCCGCGAACCAAAACTTCCTCAAGCTCTTTATTTTTACCGGAGAAAGTTTGCCCCAATAAACTCAGCCCGCGCCCCATAGAATTTGCATTCATCGCGTCGATAGACTCTACGCCCGCGTAAATTTTAATATCTTGCCCGTCAATCGATTTGAGCGTATGAAAATCCGTTTCTATCTTGCCGTTGCTGAAAATATTTTTGGCGCGGCGAACGTCGACGACTGAACCTTCGCCGGGCAAACCGTTCGCGAAAACTAAAGTTCCGTCAACAAAAACATCCTCGACAACTTTAATCGGAATGGGGTCGCCGACTTTAAAATCTTTGGAGCCGACGGGAACGGTCGTCGCGATTTTTATCAGCGTGTTCATCGGAATTGGAACTTGAACTATCGGCAAAACTTCATCGCCAAAAGATTCTTTGGCAAGGGCGCGAATTCTCTCGTTGAAAGTTCCTTCGCTGACTTTGCCCAAAATTTGATTCTCCAAAGCCGCAAGTCTTTTGTCCATGCCGCCGCTTTGAACTTCGTGATTGACATTCCACTCCAGCGCGTTAATCTTCGCCATAAGGCTCGGCTCGACGTCGTTATTGTAAAGCGCACCGTAAATCGCATCGATTCGCGAATTCATATTGCCGCTCGTATTTTCTCCGCTGTAACTTTTTTCCAAGCGGCTGATTCTGTCGAGGAGTGCTCCGCTTTGCTCCGCGCCGTACGTGTCAACTTCAATCTTGGCGAGCTTGGCATTGGCAGAATCCTCAGGTGCCGCAAAGACTGTCGCGGAAAAAATCATCGACGCCGCCAGTGCCCCGCATAAAAATTTCTTCAAACTCATCATTAATTCCCTCCGCGTTCATACTTTAAACTTTTGAATCGAATTATAACAGGTATCAACTATTTTCTGCAATGCCTTGAAAAATTTCTTGCAAACAGCCGATTAATATTGTAGAATCAATAAAAGTTTTCATGGAGGGTTTTTAACTCGTTCAAGGAAGGTGATTAAGATGTCGACGATCAATGCGTTGAACAGTTCGCTCTACAGCACCGATTATCTTTTTAATTCGGTTCGTCAAAAGAATCAAAGCTCAACCGCGCAGCTGTGGAGTGCATACGGTTCATTCCAGTCCAACGCGACAAGTGCTCTTTCGGGCTTGACGGAGATTAACACCAATCTTAAATCGGTTCTGTCGAGCTACGACGACGCAAAGAGTGCTTTCAGCTCCGAATTCTCGGAGACAATGAGCGACCTTTCTACAGCCGCCGCCGACGTTAAGAAGTACAATTTCAGCGTCGGTAAGGAAGGCGCGATCACTACGAAGACCGAAACCGATAAGGACGGCAATGTTACTACCACCACAACTTACAGCAAGGAGCTTCAAACGGCTCTCGATACTGTTAATAATTTCGTCGAGAAATACAACAGCGCGGTTAAATTCTTCGGCGATAACAGTTCAGTTTCAAAGCGCGTCGAGATGATAGCGACAACTTTTGGCGACACGGTTTATCGCGCCTCAAGTTACAGTTCTATCGGCTTGACGACTAATTCCGACGGTTCGCTCAGCGTCAACGAGGCAAAACTCGCCGAGTCGATTGTCAACGACCCCAGCAAAGTTTCTAACATTCTCGGTAAGGACGGGCTCGCGGGCAAGGCGGAAAGTCATATCAGTTTCGCCAACAGCCAAGCCGATAAACTTTTCCCGACCGCTGAGAAAATGCTCGGCAATCAGCTCGACACCGCCGCCTTCTACACGGGCAGTGCTTATCGTAACATTTCCTCGCTGACTTACATGGGCAACCTTATCAACATGATGTTCTGAAAAATTTTTATCCGAAATAAATATTGCCCTCCGATATTGGAGAGCATTTTTTTTTGTTAATTTTCATTGTCAGCCAAACGTAAAAGTTTCAATTCCAAAGGATCGTCGGGCTTGGGCGGCGCGTGATGTTTCGCGATAATTTTAGCTTCCTTGAACAGCCCGATTCGTTGAAGTTTCTGCGCTCCAAGTTCCGCGTGATGATGATAAACGTAAAGGGCGCGGTTGCCGTTAATCTCTAAGCGGTCGGCGAATTTCGGCGCGAATGTCGTTATCAACACGGCGAAAACTTTGCCCGCAATTGTCAAGTCTCCGGCGCGTCTACCGGTATCGTGAAGGAGTGCGCATCGAATCAGAAATTCCCTGTCGACGCCGCGTTTGTCCTCGATAACCAGCCGCTCAATCGTGTAAGCCGTTCGTAAGCTGTGCGCTTGGTCGGCGACACTCATCGCAAAAAAAATTTTTTGTTCGTCAGCGTTAAGATGCGCGGAAATGTATTGCCCATCCTCGACTGTAACCCGCGCCGCCACCGCACGTATAAACTGCCAAATTCTCTTGAAAACACTCATGCCAAATAAATTAACTCCAAACAATTTTTTTCCGCGCAGGATTTTTCAGCGTCGGATTTTTTTTGTGGCGTCAATGAAACTTCAACGACCTTGCCAGCAGCCCGAAGTTCCGCCGCCTTTTTTATCGCAACAACTTCGCGCCCCGCCTCGAAACTTAAATAAAAATCTTTAGCCCGTGAATCCTCGACGACGCCTTGAAATTTCCTCGCGTCCAAAACCCGTTCAATTCCCAATGCAAAACCGGTTGCAGGACACGCCGCGCCGAAATCTTTAAGCATGTTATCATATCTGCCGCCGCCCGCCAAACTATAGCCGACGCCGTGTGAATACGCCTCGAAAACCATTCCGGTATAATATTCAAAGTCGCGAATCAAACCCAAGTCGAACGTAATTTTATCAGCGACACCGTAAATCTCCAGCAAGCGATAAATCTCCGTCAAGTTGTCGAGAGCGCGGCGCGAACGTTCATTAACGGCGAGAGCTTCAGCCTCAATCAAAATTTCTTTGCCGCCTTGTAACGTCGGGATTTTCTTAAGCGTGTCGTCGACGGGCAAATTTTTAAGCGCAACAATGTCGTGGCGTTCGATAGCAGATTTAATTTCGGTTTGAACGTCGAGCGGCAAATTTTCCATGAGCCCGCCCGCGAACTCAACTTGCCCTAAACAAATTTTAAAATCTTTTAAGCCCGCGACACTCAGAGCCTGCGCGGCAAGTGCGATAATTTCAGCGTCGGCGAAGGCATTGGAAATTCCGATAAGTTCGACGCCCGCTTGATAGAATTCGCATTGGCGACCGGGCTGATTGGTGCGGAAACGGAAGACGTTCGTATTGTAAGACAGCTTGAGCGGCAACGGCGAATCATTTAATCTGCTGACTGCCAACCGTGCTATCGGCGTCGTCATTTCGTGGCGCAAGGCGAGTGTCCGATTATTTCCGTCAAACATTTTGAATAAATGCGGCTCAATCACTCGCCCGCCCGAAGTCGTAAGCGTCTCTAAAAATTCCATTGTCGGCGTGATAACTTCTTCATAGCCGAAGCTCGCGAACAGCTCGAAAATTTTTTGTTCTATGATGCGTTTAGCCGCCGCCTCCGCCGGTAAAAAATCTCGCGTCCCGTAAGGCGTCTCTAAAAGTCCTGTCATCTTAAAACCTCCTTAGCGGCGTAATTCTACAGGAGATTTTTATTTTGGGCAAGCGGCATGAATTGACGGGAAAAATTTTTCAAGGTACAATATTCCCAAAACGATTGAGGAGAATTTTAATGAGTAAGATTAAAGAGGCGTTCGCTCGCGGGAAGGCGTTTATCCCGTTCATTACGTGCGGAGATCCAAATTTAAAAACGACAGCCGCCGCAGTAAGAGCCGCCGTCGCTAATGGTGCTGACCTTGTCGAGTTAGGCATACCATTTTCCGACCCGACTGCTGAGGGCGTTGTGATTCAAGCGGCAAATCTTCGCGCACTTCAAGGCGGCGTCACGACCGATAAAATTTTCGACATGGTTAGAGACCTGCGCGGCGACGTGAAAGTTCCGATGGTTTTTATGACTTATGCCAACGTGATTTTTTCTTACGGCGCGGACAAATTTATTTCAACCTGCGCGGAGATTGGGATTGACGGATTGATTTTGCCGGATTTGCCGTTCGAGGAGAAGGATGAATTTCTTCCTTACTGCAGGAAATACGGCGTCGATTTGATTTCGCTGATTGCTCCGACTTCCGAGAATCGAATTGTGATGATAGCTCGCGAGGCTGAAGGTTTTGTTTATATCGTATCTAGCTTGGGTGTGACGGGCGTACGCAGTGAAATTAAAACCGATTTGAAATCAATCGTCGCGGCAGTCAGAGCCAATACTAAAATCCCGTGCGCGATTGGCTTTGGAATTTCGACGCCCGCGCAGGCTGAACAAATGGCGAGTATTTCGGACGGTGCGATTGTTGGTTCGGCGATTATAAAAATTTTGGCTAAACATGGTGAGGCGGCTCCTAAGTTTATCGGCGAGTACGTCCGCTTAATGAAGTGTTTCTAGATGAAAAGATCAAAAGATGAAAAGGGTTCAGGGTTCAGGGGTCAGTAAACCCTGAACCCTAGTCCCTAACCACTTTTAATCTTATAATCCTATGATCTTTTAATCTAAAAAGGAGGCAGAGGTAATGTTCAAAAAAATTTTAATGGCGGCGTTGATGATAATGTCGCTGGTCTTAACGGGTTGCGGCGAAGATAAACCCGCTGATACGGGCAACGCGAACAATAAGCAAAACGCCAACAAGCTCGTTATCTACACGTCGATGAAGGAGTCGCTTATCGGCGGAATTATCGAGGGATTCAAGGCTAAAAATCCCGGCGTCGACGTTGATTGGCAATCGGCGGGCGCGGGCAAGATTATGGCGAAACTTGAGGCTGAACGTCAAAGCGGACACCTTATGGCGGATATAATTTGGACGAGCGAAGTTCCCGACTTTTACCAGATGAAGAACGAGGGCTTGCTTGAACAATATCAGCCTGCCGGTTTCGACGAACTTTTGAATCCGTTTGATGATTATGACGGCTCGTTTACCGCCGCGAGACTTGGGACGCTCGGCATTGTCATTAACGTAAACAAAGTAACGACGGAGCCGACAAGTTGGGAGACGGTCGCCACAGATCCGATTTATAAAAATTCATTCGGCATAGCTGACCCTGCACTCAGCGGCACGGCGTTGATGAGTATCGCGCTCCTCGAAAAACAATTCGGTTGGGATTATATCGTTCGCCTGCGCGATAACGGCGCGACTAAAAGTAAAGGTTCCGGACGCGTTGTCGATGATACTGCCGACGGCGTTTTGAATGCCTGCATTGGCGTCGACTATATTACGGCTGGCAAAATCGATAAGGGCGCGCCGCTCAAAATGATTTATCCTAAGGAGATGTTGACAGTTCCGAGCCCCGTTGCGATTTTCAAAGACGCCGACCATAAGGATAACGCCAAGAAATTTTTAGATTATCTCGTCAGCCAAGAGGCGCAGCAGATGGTTGCAAACGCAGGTGCGGTACCTGTTCGCCGCGATGTTCAAATGCCCGAACGTTACAACCTGCCCAATCCTGAGGACGCGCTCGCTAACGGCATTAAAATTAATTACGACGAAGTGCTCGAAAATAAAGACGACACCGTTAAGAAATTTTCCAACCTGTTTAAGTAAAATCTGCATAAATTTTTCCTCCGTCAAAGTAGCGGGGGATTTTTTTTGTTTGTTGTGATATAATGCGCGGCGAAAAATTTTTAGCGGAGGGAATTTCAATGGCAAGGTTATTTGGGACGGACGGAGTGCGCGGCGAAGCGAATACGAAACTACCGCCGGAATTAGCATACCGAATGGGCAGGGCGGCGACAATTTATTTTGGGCAACACTCTGAGGGCACGCCGCAAATTTTAATCGGGCGCGACACGCGAATATCCGGGGAAATGTTGGAATCGGCATTGGTAGCGGGAATTTGTTCGGCGGGTGGAAATGCAATTCTCGCGGGAATCATTCCGACGCCGGCGGTAGCGTATTTGACTAAAAAATTACACGCGGCGGCAGGCATAGTTATCAGCGCGTCGCACAATCCCTTTCAAGACAACGGAATAAAATTTTTCGGCGGCGACGGTTACAAGTTGCCCGATAAAGTCGAGGATGAAATTGAGCAAATCGTCCGCGAGCTTGAAAGCGGCAAAAATTTCGCCAGACCAACCGGCGAGGGCGTCGGGCACATTGAATATCGGCAAAACCTGTTGGAAGATTATATCAGCTTCGTAATGAGCACGACTTCCGAACGTTTCGACGGCATGAAAATTGTATTGGACTGTGCGAACGGCGCGGCTTATAAGGCGATGCCGACAGTCCTCGAACGTTTAGGCGCGGAGTTGATTTTGATAGGCGATAAGCCGAACGGGATTAACATAAACGATTATTGTGGCTCAACTCACATGGAAAATTTGCGGCTGAAAGTTTTAAAAAGCGGCGCGGCGATTGGCATTGCTCACGACGGCGACGCGGATAGGTGTTTATGTATCGACGAACGCGGCGAATTTATCGACGGAGATCACATTATGATAATCTGCGCGAAATTGATGATGGCAGTCGGTGCGCTCCCGAAGAAAACGGTTGTGGCGACGGTCATGAGCAATATTGGTTTTCGACAGGCGTTGGAAGAAATGAATTTGGCTTGCGAGATAACGGCGGTCGGCGACAGATACGTTTTGGAGAATATGCGGGCAAATAATCACAGGCTCGGCGGCGAACAGTCGGGGCATATAATTTTTTCGGATTATTCGACGACGGGCGACGGCTTGATAACGGCGTTGCAAGTTTTAACGGCGATGAAAAAATTCAAAACGTCGGCGAGCAAACTAAACGCGTTGATGACGACGTACCCGCAAGTTTTGTTGAATGTGCGCGTTCAAAATAAGGAAGCGTGCAAAAATTCAGCGGCGGTGAAGTTGGCAATAGCGGAGGGGGAGGCTGAACTCGGCAACACGGGCAGAATATTGGTGCGCCCGTCTGGGACTGAGCCGTTAGTTCGCGTCATGGCTGAAGGTCCCGATAAAAATCAGCTGAACAGGATATGCAACAAAATCGCGGCGGAAGTTGAGAAATGCGATGCGTAGCGCGATAATTTTAGCGAGTTTCGGTTCGGCGGACGATTCAATCCGAGAAAAAATTTTCGACAAGTTAGCGGCGGAGATTCAAGAAAAATTTCCTGCGTATGAGTTGCGGCAAGCGTTCACGTCAAACTTCATGATAAAAAAATTAGCGGCGCGAGGGATTTCAATCTCGACACCGACCGAAGAAATTTCAAAACTTCGCAACGTGGGCTTCGGGAGAATAATTTTATTGCCGACGCACTTAACGGCGGGCGAAGAGTTCGATAACAAAATAAAAATCTGCGCGGCTGAGGACGTTAAGATAATCGCGCCGCTTTTGAGTGAGCCGATTGATAAAAAAATTTTAGCGACGATACTTAATTGCTTCCAAAAATCTGCTGACGAGGATTTAATTTTAATCGGGCACGGTTCGCCACACAGACACAATCCCGTTTACGAAAATCTACAAAAGTTGACGGGCGATAAAATTCACGTTGGAGTTATCGAGGCGAGCGATACGCCCAATTTCTCAGATGTTATTGAACGCCTTAAAAAATCCCGCGCAGATAAAATTTTATTGGCTCCGTTGCTGTTTAATGGCGGCGTGCACGTTACGGCGGACATTGCGGGCGGTTGGTTTAATCGATTGACGGCGCAAGGTTATCGAGTTCGCGTGATTCGTGACGGCTTGGGAAGTTTCAAAAAGTTTCGCGAGCTGTACATAGAAAAATTGGAGGAAACAATTTGAACGAACATTCATCACCGCTTGTGAGCGTGATTATTCCGACGTTTAATCGCCCGAAATATTTTCGCGAGGCGTTGGAGAGCGCGTTGAATCAGACTTACCGCAACATTGAAGTCGTTGTGAGCGACAATTCCACTGAGGACGACACCGAGCGATTGATTTGGGATTATTGCGACACGCGGATAAAATATTTTCGGCATAAGAATTTCGACGCGCACGATAACTGGAATTTTGCACGAAGCTATAACAATCCCGCCGCCGAGTACGTCAACTGGCTGATGGACGACGACATTTTTTATCCGACTAAGTTAGAGAAAATGCTTGCCGTTTATCTGAATAATCCTGACGTGTCGCTTGTGACTTCCGCCAAAAATTTTATTGACGCGGACGGAAAAGTTACCGGTAGCAATAAAATTATGTTCAAGAAAAATGCCAAGCTCTCCGGCGACAAGGCAGGGCGATTGCTTTTCATGTTGGACAATTATATTGGCGAGCCGACGACGGTTTTGATTCGTAAGAAATTTTTACGCGGCGGAGATCTATGTTGGCACGCGGACGAGACAGGTTTTTTCAGTTTGGTTGATGTATCGACGTGGCTCCAGCTTTTGAGCAAAGGAAATCTTGTAGTGTTGAAAGAATGTTTGAGCGGCTTTCGTAAGCACGCAAAGCAGGCGACATATTGGAGCAACACCTACGCGGTAACGCCTATCTCTTGGGTGAAACTTTTAAAATCTGCTTGGGAGCAAAAAATTTTCATAAGGGACGAGCGCGAATTTCGGATGGCGGTAATGCGAATAATTCCTTCGTGCACGAACAGGCTCAAAGATTTTTACGATAAAAATTTCACAAGCAAAGAAGTCGAGGCGTTGGAGAAAACTTTTTTCGCGTTGGTTGAATCGTTACGGAACGGTTGCAAAATTGAGTTGCCTACCATTGAATATTCCGCGCAGGACGCGATTAAAAAAATACGTTAAAATTTGTTGGAGGTTTTGACATGAAAGATTCACACGGGCTCTTTGAAAAAATTGCGACGCCGTTTGAAGGTTGCTTTGAACTTTTGCCGATTGTTCGCAAGGACAGTCGCGGCTCATTCGTAAAAACTTTTCATATCGACGCATTTGTCGAACTTGGGCTTGAGACGGACTTTAAGGAAGAGTATCATTCTGAATCGATAAAAAATGTTTTGCGCGGTATGCACTTCCAGACGCCGCCCGCCGACCATGTAAAGCTTGTCAGCTGTACAGCGGGTGCGGTTAAAGATGTCGTCGTCGATTTACGGAAAAACTCCGCGACTTTTGGCAAGCATTGTGTTTTTGAATTGACAGCTGAAAAAAATAACATGCTTTACATTCCAAAGGGGCTTGCGCACGGTTTCCTGACATTGAGTGAGAGGGCGACTATGGTTTACAAAGTCACGAGCGTTTATTCGCCCGAACATGATAAAGGGGTTCTCTGGAGTTCGTGCGGTATCGATTGGCAATGCGATACGCCGATTCTCTCCGAACGTGATAAAAAACATCCGTCGCTTGCTGAATTTGATTCGCCATTTTGAGGAGGTTTTGAAGTGAAAATTTTATTAACGGGAGTAACAGGCTTCATTGGACACCACTTAGCTGAACGACTTGTCAACGACGGGCACGAAGTTTTTGCTATCATTCGCCCGACTTCCAAAATCGACGAGCTCAGTGAAAATCTTCGTCGCAATGTAAAGTTTTATGCTTACGACAAAGACAATACCATTTTGGACATCGTAACTGATTTATGCGCAAAAGACCGCCGCCCCGATGTGGTTTATCATCTAGCGACAAATTACTTGAACGCGCATAAGTTTGATGACATTCCAAATTTGATTCGCAGCAATATAACTTTCGGCACGGAACTCGTTGATGCGATTGTAACAAATAATGTTTATAACCTCGTGAACGTTGGCGGATTCTTTCAACACTTTAACGACGCCGAATATAATCCCGTAAATCTTTACGCGGCAACAAAAGAAGCTTTTGGTATGCGGGGCGGCATAGTCAAATACTACGTCGAAGTTCGCGATTTGAAATGTATTGAACTTCATTTGTTCGATACCTACGGCGCGGACGATAAACGCGGCAAGATTTTGGGCTTGCTGAAGAAAATTTCCGAGAGCGGCGAGACTTTAAAAATGTCGCCCGGCGAACAGCTGATTGATATTGTTTATATCGACGATGTGATTGAGGCATTCTTATTAGCGGGAAAAATGTTGGCGGCGAGCGAGTACGATAACTGCGGAATTTATGGCGTCTCGTCGACGAATCCTGTATCTCTGCGCGAAGTCGTGAAAATTTTCGAGAAAGTCGCGGGTAAAAAACTTGCGATAGAATGGGGCGGGCGACCTTACCGGACGCGAGAAATAATGGTGCCGTGGAAGTCGTATAAACTTTTGCCGGGCTGGAGTCCGAAAATTCCGCTGGAAGAAGGCATAAAAAAATTTTTGGGAGTGTGATTCAGGTGCAAGATGATGAGGGCAACGTCCGAGAGATGACGCGCACGGAGAGGAAATTTTTTAAGGGCGTGACGATAGAGGCGGGAACGGAGGACGGTCGTTCGGAAAATTTTTACAGCCAGCGCAGTTACGATACCCCGCGCAGGACTTATGCAAGTTCAAATATTTTCGCACGGATTGTTGATTCGTTTCTGCTTGCCTTGTTACGCGGCAACCGTCTCGCGAAAGTTGCGATGATTTTAATCGGCATTGCGTTCGCCGCGCTAATGTTTTTTGTCGCGATTCCGGTGTTGTTTATTTTGCTGGCGATAGGACTTGCGCTGTTGGCATTGGCGAAAATTTCAAGGTGATTCGTGTGGCGAAATTTTTTATCAACGGCGCGACGCTTGAGATTGAACTTGCGGATAATTTTTCTAAGCGTCTGCGCGGGCTGATGTTCCGAAAAAATTTATCTGAAGGTTGCGGCTTACTGCTTGCGCCGTGTAACAGCGTGCATATGCTATTCATGCGGTTTGCTATTGACGTGATTTATCTGGACGAGAATTTTTGCATAAAAAAAATAGTGCGCAACCTGCCCGCGTGGCTTGGGATGAGTATTTGTTTCGGGGCATGGGGCGCACTTGAATTGCCGAGCGGAGAGGCTGAACGATTAAATCTGCGCGTCGGACAAAAATTTACAAAGCAAAATCCCCCCGATTGACGAGGGGATTTTTTATTTTGGATATTAAGTTCGCATTTGGTGCCGAAGGCCGGACTCGAACCGGCACGTAGTTGCCTACGGCAGATTTTGAGTCTGCTGCGTCTGCCAATTCCGCCACTTCGGCGCAGGGCGTATATTAGCACGCCGCTAATTGATTGTCAACAAAAATTTTAAGCTTCGACGGCGTAGACGCTGATTTTCCTGTTGTAACGTCCTTTACGCTCGAAGGCAACTTTGCCCGCGATTTTTGCGAACAAAGTATCGTCCTTGCCGCGTCCGACGTTTGTGCCGGGATGGAAATGCGTACCGCGTTGGCGAACGAGGATACTGCCCGCCGTGACGATTGTACCCGCCTGCTCCTTGACGCCTAAACGTTTAGATTCGCTGTCGCGACCGTTGCGCGTGGAGCTGACGCCTTTTTTATGTGCAAAACGTTGTAAATCAAAAGTGAAAGTCATTTAGTTTCACCTCCGGGAAAAATTTTCTCTGTGACCTTGACGATTCGCGGAGCGATTTTTTCAAGTTCCCGCATACCGATAAGCATAGTTTGGAAAGCGACTTCGGTTAAATCGTCGGGCGCGTCTTTAAGTTTCAACATCAACCGTCCGTGCGCCGCGTCCCAATCAAAATCGCGTTTAAGATGATTTTCTATGCACAAGAACGTTGACTGCGACATCATCGACGCCGCCGCGCAGTAAATATCGAAGCCGCGACTGGCAGTATTGGCGTGCCCGTCGATTGAAAAGCCGATAATTTTGCCGTCGTCCTGCTTATAAATTTCCGCACGAATCATGATTCGATTTTTTCAATCTTGACTTTGGTAAAAGGTTGGCGATGACCTTGACGGCGACGATAATTAGTTTTGTGCTTATACTTGAAGATGCGAATCTTGGGACCTTTGCCGTTTTTGACGACGGAGCCAGTAACTTTCGCGCCTTCGATGAGCGGACGCCCGAATTTAATTTCTTCGCCCTCTCCGATAGCCAAAACTTCCTCGAACGTAACCGAAGAGCCTTCCTCAGCGTCGAGCTTTTCGATAATAATCTCGCTACCTTCGGCGACTTTGTATTGCTTGCCGCCGGTCTTGATAATTGCGTACAAACCTAACACCTCCACACGGATGAACTCGCCGACTGTGGCATATTAGGGGCTAGGGGCTAGGGGCTAGGGGTCAGGGGTTAGGGATTTGCTGACCCCTGACCTCTGACCGCTGAACCCTGACCTCTGACCGCTGAACCCTAATAATTTCAAAGCCTCGTCGAGCGGCGCGCCTAAAATAGCATAAAAAATTTTCGCTGTCTAGTTTTTTTTTGCGAGACGTTTTATAATCTGCGCGGAAGGTGATTGACATGAAAAAATTTTTAGCCGCAGGAATGGCGGCATTGTTCGCGGTGAGTTTAAATTTTACGGAGGCGGCGGCTATGGAAAAACCTAAGGCGGTAAAAGTAGTTCAGACGGCGGGCAGGAAAAATCTTGGCGATTTCGCGCCCGAATTTGCCCGTTACAACGATGATATTTTGTTCGGCGAAGTTTGGAGTCGCAACGACATTTTATCTTTGCACGACAGGAGCATTGTAACGATTTGCGCGTTGGTCGGCGCGGGAATTTTAGACAGTTCGTTGAAGTATCACATTCAAAACGCCAAGAAAAACGGCGTCACTCGCGACGAGATGGTTGAAATTGTCACTCAGCTTGCGTTCTACGCGGGTTGGCCAAAAGCTTGGGCAGTCTTCCCGATGGCTAAGGAAGTTTACGGCGAAGATTCCGCGCAGATTTTTGACAGCGTCGGAGAAAAAATTAATCAGACGGCGGGCAGAAAAAATCTTGGAGAGTTCGCGCCGGAGTTTGCTCGTTACAACGATGATATTCTTTTCGGCGAGATTTGGAGCCGCAATAATATTTTATCTTTGCACGACAGGAGTATCGTAACGGTTTCGACGTTGGTTGGCGCAGGAATTTTTACCGACGCGCTTAAACATCATCTTGCCAATGCAAAAGCTAACGGCGTCACTAAGGCGGAGATGGTCGAGATTATCACGCAACTTGCATTCTACGCGGGCTGGCCAAAAGCTTGGGCAGTCTTCCCGATGGCTAAGGAAATTTACTCATGAACAGGCGGAACTTTATCAAAATCGTTGGCGTTGGCGCGGCGGCATTTTATTTTAGCGGTTGCGGGCTCGCGGCGAATGATGATAAAAAAATTTCGGAGGGCAAGTCTATGAAAATCGTTGTGATTAACAGCAGTCCGCATTCCGAAGCGCAATCGACTTCGCGCTACTTGGCTCAAAAATTTGTTGACGGCGCAAAATCTGCAGGGCATGAAATTTTTATCTTCGACGCGGCGAACGAGGAAACTCATCCTTGTCGAGGTTGCGACCGTTGCGGCATGGACGGCGATTGCATTTTCAACGACGCAATTCAAACAAAATTAATGCCGGAAATGTTGGCGGCGGATTTGTTGGTATTGGTGACGCCGCTTTACTATTTCGGCATGAGCGCGCAACTTAAAACAATCGTCGACAGATTTTATTCGCGAACAACAAAACTCAGCGGGAAAAAATCAATCATGATGGCGACGGCTTGGAACACGGCGGATTGGACGATGGAGGCGTTGAAGAATCATTACGAGACTTTGGTTCGCTACATGAATTGGCAAGATGTCGGGCAAGTTTGGGCGACGGGTTGCGGCTATCGTTCGGCGGTAGAGAATTCGGAATTCGGCGACGCGGCTTATAAAATCGGAGCATCACTGTAAAAATTTTTTGGAGGAGATTTGATGAAGAAATTTAACACGGCGATCGTCGGCGCAACGGGCGCGGTCGGTCAAGAATTTTTGAAACTTATTGAGGAGCGCAATTTCCCATTCGGCGAGCTTAAAATGTTAGCGTCGTCGCGTTCGGCGGGCAAGAAAATAAATTTTATGGGCAAAGAGTACACCGTCGAAGAGACAACGGAGAAATCTTTTGACGGCGTGAAGTTTGCATTATTCGCGGGCGGCGCGGCGAGTAAATTATTTGCTCCGGCGGCAGTCAAGGCGGGCGCAGTCGTCATTGATAATTCGTCGAACTTCAGAATGGATAAGGACGTGCCGTTGGTCGTGCCCGAAGTCAATCCGCAGGCAATCGCTCGGCACAAAGGAATCATCGCCAACCCGAACTGCTCAACAATAATCATGGTTATGGCACTCAAGCCGCTTTACAATTTGTCGCGGATAAAAAGAATCGTCGTATCGACTTATCAAGCGGTATCGGGCGCGGGGCGTGAGGGCATGGACGAATTAAAATCTCAGTTGGAAGCGTTGGCACGCGGCGAGGAAGTTCAAGCTAAAATTTTGCCCGTCGCCAAGCTCAACAAGCATTATCAAATCGCGTCGAATCTTCTGCCGCAAATCGATATTTTCATGGAGAATCTTTACACCAAAGAGGAAATGAAAATGGTCGACGAGACTAAAAAAATTATGGAGGACGACGCGTTGAAAATCACGGCGACAACTGTTCGCGTTCCGGTTTATCGCAGCCACGCCGAATCTGTTAATATTGAGTTCGAGGGCGAAGTTTCAGTTGAGGCGGCTCGCAATGCGCTTGAAAGATTTCCCGGCGTTATCGTTCGCGACAATCCCGCCGAAATGATTTATCCTCAGCCGCTTGAAACTTCCGGTAAAGATGATGTCGAGGTCGGGCGTATCCGTAAAGATTTTTCGATTGAACACGGCTTGAACTTGTGGGTTTGCGGCGACCAGATTAGGAAGGGCGCGGCTCTCAACGCATTGCAAATCGCCGAGTACATGATTGCCAACGGGTTAGTGTGATGAAAACATTTCGATACTTTCAGCCCGAATACGTCAGCCGATTTAAATGTACGGGGTGGGGTAATAATTGCTTAAATAATTGTTGTGATAGACAGTGGGAGATTGACCTCGACAAGGCAACTTACAAAAAATATCAACGCATTCAGCCGAAGGAAAAAGCTAGAGAAATTACTTCCCACTTTGAATTTAAGTCAGACGCGGGAAAATATTTTCTCAAAGGAAGACCATGCCCGTTCCTAACGGCGGATGGCTTATGCGGAATTCAGCGGGAATACGGCGAGGAATTTTTATCGCAGACCTGCGCGACTTATCCGCGACTAACTTACGGTATCGGGAAATTTTTTGAACGCTCGCTGACTTTAACTTGTCCGGTGGCGGCGGAGATGGTTTTATTCGCAGAGGAGCCGCTAAAGTTTGAATGGGTTGAAGTGTCCGATAAAATTCACAGCAAACACGGCAGAATAGCTATGAGGAAAACCAAAATTAATGATGTCGACGCTGAACTCGTTCCGAAAATTCAAATCGCGATGATTAACATTCTACAGGAGCGGTCGCTGTCAATCAATCAAAGGCTGATTGTACTGTGCTTTTTTATCGACAGGTTGGAAGAACATTTTTCGAGCAAGCCTGACATAGAAGGATTTACGAAGCTACTCGCGACTTACAATTCGGAAGAATTTTTGGCAAAGCAAGTGCCGTTGATGATTGAAAGCGTTTCCTTCGACGCGGAAAAATTTATTCGGCTGATAATGGAGATGTTTGAAGCATTCTACAACACCAAAGAAATTCGTTTGCTTAACCAAGACCGCCGATTTATGGACGCTGTGATTAAGACGCTTAACATTGAACTCGACGAAAATAACCAAATATCCATCTCGAAAATTACCGCGAATTACAACGGGCTCGCGGAAGCGCGTAAAAAATTTCTTGCCGATTATTCGACGTTCTTCGAAAATTATCTTGTCAATGAATTGTTCCTTAACCTTTATCCTTGGAATCACAGCTACGATCTTTCAAAGGACTTGTCGAGATTTTTGATAACGTATAAAGTTTTTGAAGTGTTTATGTTTTCGGCGACGCAGAATAACCTTTCCGATAAAAAAGATTTGCTGAGCTTGCTTGATTGGTACGCGAATCAAATTGACCATACCAGCCGCTTGAAGGAAAAAATTTTCAAGTATCTGGAGGGCAAGGAAGACTTTTTTGAAATAATGGAAAGTCTGCTTGAGAGGTAAAAGTTGCCTTGACACAAAAAGGGCGGTGTTGTAAAATGCCGAAAGTGCAAACGGCAAGGGGCGATAAGGCTTCTTTCGAGTTCAGCGGGACGGCGGAAAAGCTTTTCGGCGAGGAATTGGATGGCTTCAGCGATATAAAAATCGTCGGCGAGGTCGAAGATTCGGGGAAATGTTACGTCGTTCGCGGGCAAATTCATTGTAAGAAATCTTTTACTTGCGACAGATGTTTAAGTCAAGCGACGGCAAATCAAGTTCACGAGTTCGAGGAGGAGTTTGATAAGTCGGAGGCAGTGGAAGATTTAATCGACGTGACTGAACTTTTGCGAGACGAACTGCTTGCCGGACAGCCTATGAAAAATCTTTGCAAGACGGACTGTAAGGGATTGTGTCCGAAATGCGGCGCGAATTTGAACGAGGGCGAATGCGGTTGCGATAGATTTATTGCAGACCCCAGACTCGTTGCTTTGGAGAAAGTGATTAGGGAACAGTGAACAGGGAACAGTGAACAGGGAATAGGTTTCAGGGATAAACCCGACCCCTGCCCCCTAAAACCTGACAACTAAAAAGGAGGTGTAAGCGTTGGCGGCACCTAAAAGGAAATTAAGCAAATCAAGACGCGACAGGCGGCGTGCAAATTGGAAGTTGGAAGCTCCGAACTATGTAAAATGTCCGAGATGCCATGAACCTAAACTCCCACACCATGTGTGCCTGGAATGCGGTTACTATGACGGCAAAGAAGTCATTGAAACGGCTTGAGGATACGGAAACAATTTGGGCAGGCATTGAACCCCTGCCTAATTTTTTTGCAGATAGGAGCGGGAAAGTTGAAAATAGCAGTCGACGCTATGGGCGGTGACAAAGCTCCGGCGGAAATAATTAAGGGCGCAGTGCTGGCGGTTCAAAAATATCCGTGCGAAGTAATATTGGTCGGCGACGAGAAAAAAATTCGCGGGACTTTCGACGAAAAAAATTTACCGATAACAATACGGCACGCCGACGAAGTCATAGAAATGGGCGAACACCCCGCCGACGCCGTCCGTTGTAAAAAAAATTCGTCAATCGTCGTGGCAACTAAAATGGTAAAAGATAGCGAGTGCGACGCAGTTTTATCGGCAGGTTCGACGGGCGCGGCAGTCGCGGCGGCTCAATTAATTTTGCGACGAATTCACGGCATAGGACGCCCCGCAATCGCTACTCCAATTCCAACTCCGCGAGGCACGACACTTTTACTGGACAGCGGCGCGAACGTCGACAGTCGCCCCGAACATCTTATCCAAAGCGGAATAATGGGCTCGCTTTATGCCGAACACGTCCTTAAGATTAAAAATCCTTCCGTCGCGTTGTTGAATATCGGCGAGGAAGAAACTAAGGGCAATGAACAGGCTAAAGAGGCTTACCAACTGCTGAAGAATTTGACGACGATAAATTTCGCGGGCAATGCTGAGGGGCGCGATATTCCTCGCGGCGTGTTCGACGTTGTGATTTGTGACGGTTTCGTCGGTAATGTAGTTTTGAAATTCGGCGAGGGACTTGCGCTGACGATTATGAAACTTTTAACCGAAGAATTGACGGCTAACGGCGGCGCGGAACTTTTGGGCAAAAGTTTGCTCGATTCGACGTTCAAAAATCTTTACAAGCGGCTTGACGTTTCGGAGAATGGCGGAGCTCCGCTTTTGGGCGTTGACGGTTATTGCGTGATAAGTCACGGCTCGTCGGATGCGCGGGCGATTTGTTCGGCTATCGGCGTGGCGTGCGATTATGTCAACAGCAAAATCCTTGAACATATAAGGGCGACGCTCTAAACTAATTTTAAATTGACAAACGCGGCGGATTCGTATAATTTAAGCCCGACTGAGCAACCGTTGAGGAGGAGAGATTATGTTTGAAAATAACGCCATCTGTAAGTTGCTGAAAATTAAGTATCCGATATTTCAAGGCGGCATGGCGTGGATAGGGACGGCGGAGCTTGCCTCGGCGGTATCGAACGCGGGCGGGCTCGGACTTATCGGCGCGGGACACATGCCTCCGGATGTTCTGCACAAAGAAATTCAAAAGTGCAAGGCGTGGACGGATAAACCGTTCGGCGTCAACGTAATGCTGATGTCGCCGTTCGTCAAGGAAGTTATGCAACTGATGGTCGATGAAAAAGTTCCTGTCGTGACGACGGGCGCGGGCAATCCCGGCGAATATGTTCCTTCGCTTAAGGCTATCGGCTCCAAAGTTATTCCGGTCGTGGCGAGCGTTGCTTTGGCTAAAAGGTTAGTCAAAAGCGGCGCGGATGCTGTCATTGCTGAAGGTTGCGAATCGGGCGGACACATTGGCGAAATTTCTACGATGCCGCTTGTCCCGCAAGTTGTTGACGCTGTAGACGTTCCAGTTATCGCGGCGGGCGGTTTTGCTGATTCGCGTGGAATTGTTGCGGCGTTCGCGCTCGGAGCTTCCGCAATTCAGATGGGCACGCGCTTTGTGCTCAGTAAGGAGTGCATTGCTCATCCGAATTATAAAAATCTTGTGCTGAAGGCTAAGGACAGGTCGACGGTCGTAACGGGCAGAACAACAGGGCACCCCGTCAGAGTTTTGGCGAATAAACTTACGCGAACTTATCTTGAAATGGAAGCTAACGGCGCGACGGTCGAGGAGCTTGAAGCTTTAGGGGCGGGCGCACTTCACAAGGCAACTCACGGCGGCGACGTTGAAAACGGCTCGGTTATGATTGGGCAAATTTCCGGCATGTTGGACGACGTTAAAACCGTCAAGGAAATTATCGATGACATTGTCAACGGCATAGGCGGCGTGATTGAAAATGTTCAGAGCAAGTGGGGTTGAGTTATGAAGACGGCATTTATTTTCCCCGGTCAAGGCGCGCAGGCAGTCGGCATGGGTAAAGATTTTTATGACAACTTCGACGTGGCTAGGAAACTTTTTGATGAGGCTGACGACGCGCTGGGTTATTCGATAAAAAAAATGTGTTTCGACGGCTCGGAAGATGATTTGAAGTTGACGGCG
Organism: uncultured Selenomonadaceae bacterium; assembly: GCA_905234235.1. Taxonomy (GTDB): domain Bacteria; phylum Bacillota; class Negativicutes; order Selenomonadales; family Selenomonadaceae; genus Quinella. The sequence goes on along the minus strand of CAJOHN010000002.1, from coordinate 49,151 downwards.
AACACGCAACCCGCGATTTTGGTTGTCAGCGTTATCGTCAATGAAATTTTAAAATCCGAAAACGTCACGGCGGACATTGCGGGCGGGCATTCTTTAGGCGAATATTCTGCGTTGGTGGCGGCGGGTTCGCTTAAGTTCAGAGACGCGGTAGTTTTGGTTCATAAGCGCGGGCAATTCATGCAAGAGGCGGTTCCCGTCGGCGAAGGAGCAATGGCGGCGATTATCGGGCTTGACGACGCGACGATTATTCAAACCTGCGCGGAAGTCGGCGAAGTTCAAGCGGTTAATTTCAACTGTCCGGGGCAAACGGTTATCGCGGGGAAAACTGCGGGCGTCGAGGCGGCTGTCGAGAAATTAAAAGTTGCGGGCGCGAAGAAAGCAGTTATCTTGCCGGTGAGTGCACCCTTCCACAGTACGTTGATGGCTCCCTCCGCTAAAAAACTCGCGGTCGAACTCGATAACGTCACGATTAACGACGCGGCATTTCCTGTTGCCTCCAACTTCACGGGCGAACTTGAAACTTCGGCGGCTGACATAAAAAATAATTTGGTTGCGCAGGCTGATAATCCCGTCAAGTGGATAGCGTGCGTCGAGGCGATGAAAAATTTCGGCGCGGATACTTTTATCGAATGCGGCGTCGGCAAAACTCTCTGCGGCTTCAATCGCCGTATCGATAAAAAAATCAAAAGCCTCAACGTCGAAGACATAGACAGCTTGAAAAAAACTTTGGACGCTTTGAATTCGTGATTTAATGAAATTCCAAGAGACGTAAGTTATAATCCGAAAAATCTTTTGGGAGGAGTAAGTCATGAAAAAATTTTTAACAGCTTTAATCGCGGGCAGTTTGTTGATTATGCCAATCGCCAACGCTGAAGTTCGGACTTACGAGGGCACCGACGAATACATCATGAGCGAGTTCGAGACTATCGACATCGCCAAGCAACGCGCTAAGCAAAAAGCCGAACGCGTCGCGCAGGAACAAGCAGGCGTTTTCGTCGAGGGCACAACCGAAGTCGTCAATATGATGGTAACTAAGGACGAAGTGCGCACCATGACGAGCGGCATTTTGAAAGTTATCGACGTGCAATATAAGTTGACGCCCCTCGAAGACGGCAAAAGTTTAATTGTGCAGGCGACGGTTAAGGCGGACATCGACAGCGACGACGTTGGCAAGTGGCTTAATCGTGACACGTCGGACAGAGCAAATCTCGTCGAACATAATATCGAACTCGAAAAGGCACTCGCTGCGCAGGAGGCTCAAATCGCCGAATTGAAACGCCAACTCGCCGAGAAACCTCAAGATTCCGAGAAAATTTCCGCGCAGATTCAAGCTGAGGATAAAGTTTTCCTAGCCAATCAAAAGCTGGCGGAGGTCGGCAAACTTTATTACAACGGCGATTACAGCGGCGCGATTAATCTTTGCTCCAAAGCGATTGAACTTAATTCGTCGAGTGCGACGGCTTATCTGATTCGCGGCGCGATTTATTATCGGTTAAATAATTTTAACGGCGCAGTCGCCGACTTTAACAAGGCGATTGAACTTAATCCCGGCGACTTCAAAAGTTTTTACAATCGCGGGCTTGCTCACGTTAAGCTTGGCGATTACAGGCTTGCGGCGGAGGATTTCAGCGGAGCGATTACTCGCAACCCCAATGACGCGGACAGCTATTACAATCGCGGGCTGTGCAGACAAAGACTTGGCGATTTTTACGGGGCTCAAAGCGATTTGAATAAGGCGCGTTCCCTTCAATAAAAATTTTTCCCTGCTAATGACGCGGGGATTTTTTTTTGCTAAAATCTGCGCGGAGGTGTGAATCATGAAGAAATTTTTAGCGGCTCTTATCGCGAGCAGTTTGTTAATTATGCCGAGTGCCGATGCCGAGATTAAAACTTACGAGGGCACCGACGAATACATCATGAACGAATTTGAAACGCTTGACATTGCCAAACAACGCGCCAAGCAAAAAGCTGAACGTGCCGCGCAGGAAAAGGCGGGCGTTTTTATCAGCAGTTATTCCGCGACAAAAAATCTTGAACTGGTCGAGGACGAAATAATTTCAATCGCTTGCGGGATTATGAGCGTCGTTGATGTTAAATATGACGTGACGCCGCTGTCCGACGGGAACGGCTTTTCGATTCGGGCGACGGTTAAGGCGAACATAGAAACCGATGACGTAAATACATGGCTTGAGAAAGGCGCGCGCGAACGTTCAACGATTGTCGCGCAGAATAAGGAATTTCAAAAGACGATAGCCACGCAGGACGAAACAATTTCAAATCTCAAAGAGCAAATTAAACGGCTCACAGCGGACGGCAAACTAAGCGGCAGACGCGAAGAACTTACCAAAGAAATATCGGCGGAGGAAAAAATTTTCTTGTCGAATCAGAAGCTTGAAGGTTGCCGCAAACTTTATTATAGCGGCGATTATCAAGGCGTCATAAAACTTTGCGACGAGGCGATTGAAATTAACGGCAACAACGCGGCGGCATATGCCTTGCGCGGCGCGACTCAAAAGGAGTTGCAAAATTACGACGCGGCAATTTCAGACCTCAGCAAGGCGATTGAACTCAAGCCCGATTACGCCGACGCTTACAACGATCGCGGCACGGTTTATCAAGCGCAGGGAAATTATACGCAAGCCTTCGCCGATTACGACAAAGCGGCTCAACTCGCGCCGAATAATGCAGTGCACTACGTCAATCGCGGCATGATGAATATTATTTTATCGAGATTCAACGAGGCGATTGCTGACGCCAACAAAGCCATTGAACTGCAGAAAAATTTTGCGGCGGCGTATGCTCTGCGCGGCGGTGCTTATCTTGAATTGGGTGGCGTCGAGGCTGATAAAATTCTTGCCGATTTGAACACGGCAATTGAACTCGACCCGAAATTGGCTTTTGCTTATTACTGCAGAGGGATTTTTTGGCAAGCAGTCGGCGATGAGGCTAAGGCGCAAGACGATTTCGCTAAGGTTAAAGCTCTGACGGGTAACGGCTGAAAAATTTTGCGGAGACTTTGTGGCGTTCAAAAAATGTAGACAAGCGAAAGTCTTTGTGCTATATTCTGCAAACGGGAGGCGAGAGGTTGTAATGAGTTCAAATTTATCGGGCAAAGTGGCGTTCGTGACGGGCGGCTCACGCGGCATTGGACGAGCAATAGCAATAAGGCTTGCCGAAGACGGGGCGAGAATTGCTTTGAACTTCGCGAGTAACAGCGCAAAGGCAGAGGAAGTTAAAGCCGCGATTGAATCTTCAGGCGGCGAAGTTATGCTTGTTCAAGGCGACGTTTCAAATTTTGCAGTCGTGACGGAGCTGATTAAAAAAGTTGTCGACGCGTGGGGGCGGCTGGATATTCTGGTGAACAACGCCGGCATAACTCGCGATAATCTTCTGCTTAAAATGAGCGAGGACGATTTCGACAAAGTTATCGCTACCAATTTAAAGGGCGTCTTCAACTGCACGAAAGCCGTTACAAAGCTTATGATGAAACAACGCGGCGGGCGAATTGTCAACATGTCAAGCGTCGTGGGACTCAAAGGCAACATAAGCCAAACAAATTACGCGGCGGCAAAGGCGGGGATAATCGGCTTTACAAAATCGGCGGCAAGAGAATTGGCGTCGCGCGGCGTGACGGTAAATGCAGTCGCGCCGGGGCTGATTAATACCGATATGACAGCCGCACTTTCCGAAAAGGTTAAAGAAATGATGTTGCAAGAGATACCTGCGGGAAGGATGGGCACTCCCGAAGACGTTGCAAATGCAGTGGCGTTCTTGGTATCGGATCAAGCGGCGTATATCACGGGGCAAATTCTGTCGGTAGACGGCGGAATGGCAATGTAAGCGCGGCTTTGGAAGGAGGTGACTGTAAGTGTCAACGTTTGATCAGGTAAAAAAAATCGTCAAGGAGCAGCTTGGAGTCGAAGAGGACGAGATTCAAATGAGCTCAACCTTCGTCGACGATTTAGGTGCTGATTCTTTGGACATAGTCGAATTGATTATGGCATTCGAGGAGGAATTCAACATTGAAATCCCCGACGAGAAAGCCGAGAAAATCAAGACTGTTGAGGATGTTGTTAAGTACATAGACGGGGAAACCAGTGCTTGATTAGGGAACAGGATTCGGGGAGCAGGGTTCAGTACTGACCCCTGACCCCTGAACCCTAAAACCTTTTTTGGAGAGGATTGTCCGTGAAACTACCGGAACTTAAAATAGGAAGTAAGACAGCGAAAATCCCGATAGTACAGGGCGGCATGGCGATAAGGCTATCAACTGCGCGGCTAGCAGCAGCGGTAGCCAACGAAGGCGGTATAGGCTTAATAGCGGCTTCGGGCATGGCGCACGAGGAATTACGCTACGAAATAAAATTGGCGCGTTCGCTGACTGACGGCGTAATCGGGATAAATATAATGGTCGCGGCGAGCGATTTTTTCGGTATCGTGCGCACGGCAATGGACGCGGGCATAGATTTAATCGTTGCGGGCGCGGGTTTTTCACGCGATATTTTCGGGCTGGGCAGGGAGTCCGGCACGCCGATAGTCCCGATAGTTTCCTCTGTCAAGCTGGCGAAAATTTCACAGAAACTCGGAGCGGCGGCTGTCGTCGTCGAGGGCAAAGAGGCAGGCGGGCATCTGGGCACGGATATTTCTGTTCGCGAGCTGATTGAACCGATTCGCGCCGCAGTTAAAATCCCTGTCATAGCGGCGGGCGGCGTACTCACGGGCAAAGATATTGCTGACGTTTTAAAAATGGGAGCAAACGGCGTTCAAATGGGCTCACGTTTCGCGGCGAGTATCGAGGCTAACGGCGCACCAAGTCTTAAAGAATATTATTTGAAGTCGCAACCGGAGGATGTCGTCGTGATTGAAAGTCCGGTCGGTTTGCCGGGCAGAGCAGTCCGAACTCCGTTTTCCAAGCGCGTGATGCAGGGCAGAGTTCCGCCGAAAACTTGCGACTCGTGCCTTAAAGCTTGCAAACACAATTTCTGTATCGTCAGAGCGTTAATGCGGGCTCAGCAAGGCGATTTGGAAACGGGCTTGGTCTTCACCGGCGAATACATGCCGCGAATCAAAGAAATTTTGCCCGTCAAGGAAATTATCAGTCAACTGGTTACGGAGGCTGAAGAATTTTATCAAGAATAAAAAATCCCCTTCCGCTTTGGAGGGGGAAAATTTTTTTAGCCGAAAAACAGCTTGAAGACTGATTGAAAATTTTCGTGCGCCGATTGCCAAACCGGTATCAACGACACGCCGAAAAATAGGACATAGTTTAGAATGACGGTTACCAGAGATTTCTTGATGACGGAATAAATTGCCATGACGCCGCATAAACCCCAGATTGCCAGTTGCCAAATTTCGACGACGAGCGCGTTCATGTACACCGAATAAATCAGAATGCAAATCGGGAATAACAACAGAATCGACAGCGCGAGTATCCATTTGAAACGCGTCGTCATGTGAAAAATCCCATTGCCGTTTTCGTCTTTGACCTCGTTAAGGGAAGTCACATCAAATCTTGCGTCGCCGTCGTTGCGTGTCGGTTCCGGCTTATTAAAATTGTCGTCGTTCATAAAATCGCCCCCAATCAAACCGATTTTAAAATGACGCCTGCACTTCGTCAAGGGAAAATTATTTAAGGAGTGATTGCTTTGAACACACCGCACGACGAGCTTGAAAAAATTTTGACGGCGATAAATACTCGCGATGAAAAAATTTTTTCCGCTCACGTCGACTTGAAAGCTTTAATGGATATTGGCTACGACGAGACTACCGATTTCCTCGCCGATAACTGCGCGAAGTTCCATAAACTTTACCCGCACGATTTATTTTTTAAGTTCGGCTCAAGGATTCTGCGGATTTACAACGATAAATTTCGCGGCGTGCACTTGGGATTGATTAGCAAAGTTATCGCCGCTTACTTCGACGGGAGTTTTAAGGACGCGCAAAGTTTTTCCAAGACGCCGATTAAATTCCTTGCTAACGAGCTGAACAATTTACTTAAAGCCGTCCGCGCAGATTTTGGCGAAGAAAATATTTCCGGCGATAAGGCGACGCTTGCGGTTAAAATGGTCGGCGATAGTTCAAGCTACGGCAGGATGATTGACACGTTGAATTTTGTTTTGGAGTTCGACAAGCGCGGCGACGATTGGAGACTTTTTAAAATAAAAAATGTCGAGGAACTTGTTCCGCCAATCCTCGACATCGCTGAAACTTATTGGCCCGCATCATGGGATTTGGGCATCAAACTTTGACTATTTATTTCTGCCGCAACAATTCTTATACTTTTTACCGGAGCCGCACGGACAAGGGTCATTGCGCCCTATTTTTTTACCATCGACAGTTTTGGCGCGTTTCTGAGATTCGGCAGGAGAAACTTCATCGCCGTGAGACGCCCGCGCAGTTTGCAATCTGTCTTCAACTTTTGCTTGTTCGCGCTTAACGACGGACTCGGCGGATTTTACTTCTTGCGGCGAAGGTTCGGGCGGAGTTTCTTCCGCGTCTTCGACGGGCGGCGGTGCTTGTTGAACTACTGCCACGTGATACATCGTCGTTGCGATTTGGTCTTGAATTGCGCCCTCCATTTCCTCGAACATCGCTAACGCCTCGATTTTATATTCGACAAGCGGCGCACGTTGCCCGTAAGCCCGCAAGTTTATTCCCTCGCGCAACATGTCCATATGGTCGAGGTGTTCCATCCATTTATTATCGACGATTCTGAGCATGACGACTTTCTCCAGCTCGCGCATAACTTCTGCCGTAAACATTTGCTCGCGCTGTTTATAAGTATCCTCTGCCAATTTCTCCAGATGTTCCTTAAGTTCGTCTCGGCTCAATTTTTCCAGCTCCGAAACTTTAAGCATTCCCTGCGGCGCGAAAATTTTCTCCGCGTCTTTTATCAGCTCGTCGAGTTGCCATTCTTCCGGATAAAGTTTTTCGTTCGCGTACTGATTCATTTCTTGCTTGATTATGTGGTTGACCATGCCGCGTATGTTATCCCGCAAATTTTCCCCGCGCAGAATTTTACGCCGCTCGCCATACATAATTTCGCGTTGCTGATTCATTACGTCATCATATTCCAAAACGTGCTTGCGTATGTCAAAGTTCCGAGCCTCAACTTTTTTCTGCGCGTGTTCAATCGATTTTGTTATCAGCGTGTGTTCAATCGGCTCGTCTTCTTCCATGCCCAGCCTGTCCATGACTTTAGCGATTGCCTCCGACGCGAACAGCCGCATTAAATCATCTTCCAACGAAATATAAAATCTGGATTCGCCCGGATCTCCTTGACGCCCTGAACGCCCGCGCAACTGATTATCGATTCGCCGCGATTCATGCCGCTCCGTGCCGACGATAAACAAGCCGCCAAGTTCCGGAACGCCCTCGCCGAGTTTAATATCGGTACCGCGCCCCGCCATGTTCGTCGCGATTGTTACAACGCCTTTTTGTCCCGCGTCCGCGACAATCTGCGCTTCTTTCTCGTGGAATTTGGCATTCAAAACGCTGTGAGGGATGCCGCGCTTTTTAAGGTAGCCGCTGAGTTCTTCTGACTGTTCGATTGAAGTTGTACCGATAAGGACGGGTTGCCCTTTAGCGTGCACTTGCTCGACGAGATTTGTAACGGCGCGATATTTGGCGCGTTTATTTTTGTAGACAACGTCGGGGTGGTCGACGCGCTTAACGGGCATATTCGTCGGGATAACAACGACGGGCAACTTGTAAATCTTGAGGAATTCATCTTCCTCCGTCTTGGCGGTACCGGTCATGCCCGCGAGTTTGTCATACATACGGAAATAATTTTGGAAAGTTATCGTCGCCAAAGTTTGTGACTCGCGTTGAATCTTGACGCCTTCCTTAGCCTCAATCGCTTGGTGAAGTCCGTCGGAATATCTGCGCCCCGTCATTAGCCGCCCCGTAAATTCGTCGACGATTATAATTTCATCGTTGCGCACTACGTAATCGCGGTCGCGTTTCATTAGAGCCTTAGCGCGGAGTGCCATCGTGAAGCAATGCGACAGTTCGATATTTTCCGGCGCGTACAGATTTTGAATGCCTAAGAATTTTTCAATCTTCGGGACGACCTCATCGTTAGGCGCGACGGTTTTTTGTTTTTCATCGACTTTGTAATCGTCGCCCTCTTTTAAATTCGCAACGGCTCTTGCCATGACTGAATACATTTCCGTTGACTTCGCGCCCGGTCCGGAGATTATAAGCGGCGTGCGTGCCTCGTCAATCAGAATCGAATCAACCTCGTCGACTATCGCGTAATGCAACGGGCGTTGAACCATTTGTTCCTCGTGCACGACCATATTATCGCGCAGATAATCAAAGCCGAATTCGTTATTGGTGCCGAACGTCACGTCGCAACTGTAAGCAAATTTGCGTTCGGGGAAATCCATATCGTGGAGAATCAAGCCGACCGTCAAGCCTAAGAATTGATAAAGTTGCCCCATCCATTCCGAGTCGCGCCGCGCCAGATAATCATTAACCGTAACCATGTGGACGCCCTTGCCTTCCAACGCGTTCAGATAAACCGGCAACGTCGCCACCAAAGTTTTGCCCTCGCCGGTTTTCATCTCAGCGATTTTGCCCTCGTGTAAGCAAATGCCGCCCATTAATTGAACGTCGAAATGCCGCATTCCCAAAACCCGCCGCGACGCCTCCCGACATACCGCGAACGCTTCCGGCAATATATCCGTTAATGTCTCGCCGCGTTGAAGTCGTTCACGAAATCTTTCCGTCGACGCCGTAAGTTTATCGTCCGTGTAATTTTGAACTTCCGCCTCCAGCGCGTTAATTTTATCGACTGTCTTTTGGAGCCTCTTTATTTCCTTGCTGTTGTTATCGCCTAAAAATCTTTTCAAAAAGCCAAACAAACTTCTCACTCCCCGTAAAAATTTTTTCCGCAGAAATTATATCAAAGTCGACGCCGCTAAACAAGAATTTAAAATGCCCGCCGCGTTGACAAAAATATTTGCTCGGCTATAAAATATTTTTAAACTTTGAATCGGAGGCGAATCACTTTGCTTGAGATAAAAAATCTGCACGTCAAGGCGGGCGATAAAGAAATTCTGCGCGGAGTCGATTTAAAAGTCGGCGCGGGCGAAGTTCACGTGATACTCGGTCCGAACGGTTCGGGCAAGTCTACGCTTATGAATGTTATTCTTGGTCACCCGAAATATCAAATCACGAGCGGCGAAATTTTTTTCAACGGCGAAGACTTAACCGCTCTGAAAACTTTTGAACGGGCGCGGCGCGGGATTTTTTTATCATTCCAAAACCCCGAAGAAATTCCCGGCATTACCGTCGAAAATATGTTGCGCACTGCTAAGCAAGCCGTCACGGGCGAGAAAATTAAAATCCTCGCGTTCCATAAGGAACTCCTCGCGCTCATGAACGAACTCCAAATCAATCCCGAATACGCAAACCGTTATATGAACGTCGGATTTAGCGGCGGCGAAAAAAAACGTAACGAAATCCTCCAGCTCCTCACGCTCCAACCTAAACTCGCGCTCCTCGACGAAACCGACAGCGGGCTTGACGTTGACGCGGTCGAAATCGTTTCAAGCGGCGTCGCCAAATTCCACAACGAAAATAATTCCTGCATAATCATCACGCACAACGCCCAGATTCTTAAGCATTTGCCTGTTAGCAGTGTTCACATCTTTTTGGACGGGAAAATAATTTTACACGGCGGCGCGGAACTCGTCGGCAAAGTTTCAGAGCACGGCTACGCGCATTTCGAGGGCAAATCATGAAAAATTACATTCAAGACATTGAGCGGGCACTGTACGACGTGCGCGACGAGGACAAATCAATTTACAAATCTGACGCGGGCTTGACGGAGGAAATTATTCGCGATATATCTGCGCGGAAAAAAGATCCGGCTTGGATGCTGGAGTTTCGTTTGAAGTCGCTGGAGGTTTATAAAAAAATCGAGTTGCCGACGTGGGGCGCGGATATTTCCGAACTCAACATGGACGAGATTGTTACTTACGTCAAGCCGAACGCCGCGCAGGTCAGCGATTGGTCGCAAGTCCCCGCCGAAATTAAAAAGACTTTCGACAGGCTCGGCATTCCTGACGCGGAGAAAAAATCTTTGGCGGGCGTCGGTGCGCAATACGATTCGGAAGTCGTCTATCACAGCATTCAAAAACGCTTGACTGATTTGGGCGTCGTTTATACCGATATGGAAACCGCGCTCGTCGAACACGAAGATATTGTCCGCGAATATTTTATGACACTGGTACCGCCTAAAGATCATAAGTTTGCCGCGTTGCACGGAGCAGTTTGGTCGGGCGGAAGTTTCGTTTACGTTCCGGCGGGTGTCGATGTTAAAATTCCGTTGCAGTCTTATTTTAGATTGAATGCGGCGGGCGCGGGGCAATTTGAACACACGCTGATAATCGTTGAGCCCAATGCCAAGTTGCATTTTATCGAAGGTTGTTCCGCGCCGAAATACAACGTCACGAATTTACACGCGGGTTGCGTCGAGTTGTTTGTTAAGGAAGGCGCACGGCTCCGCTACTCGACGATTGAAAATTGGTCGCGCAACATGATGAACCTTAATACTAAGCGTGCCCTCGTCGAACGTAACGGCTTGATTGAATGGGTCAGCGGCTCATTCGGCTCGCATGTCTCGATGTTGTATCCCTGCAGTGTTTTGCATGGCGAAGGTGCCCGCGCAGAATTTACGGGCGTGACGTTCGCGGGCAAGGGGCAAAATCTCGACACGGGCGCAATCGTCGTTCACGCGGCTCCGAAAACTTCCGCCAATATCAACACGCGCACAATCAGCAAGTCGGGAGGCGCGGCGACGTATCGTTCGGCTGTCAAGGTTACGAAGAATGCGCCCTACGCTAAATGTTCCGTCAACTGCGAATCGCTTATGCTCGACGACGAATCGCGCTCCGATACTTTGCCGGTTATGGATGTTGAGGGCGACGAGGCTGACATCGGGCACGAGGCTAAAATCGGGCGCATATCGGAGGAGGCAATTTTTTATCTGATGGCTCGCGGCATTTCGGAGGAAGAGGCTCGCGCAATGATTGTTCGCGGATTCGTCGAGCCGATTGCTAAGGAGTTGCCGCTTGAGTACGCCGTTGAAATGAACAATTTAATTAATCTGGAATTGGAAGGTCAGCTATGAAAAAAATTTTACCGCTTACACACGGACTGCGTGGCGAAATCGAAATTCCCGGCGATAAATCTATCTCGCATCGCGCAATAATTTTGTCGAGCCTCAGCAATTCGCACGTCGAAGTTTCAAACTTTTTGGCGGCTGCGGATTGTATGTCAACCGTCAAATGCATGAAGGCTCTCGGCGCGAAAATCAGACAGTCCGGCGAAAAATTACTAATCACAGGGCAAACTCTTCATGAGCCCGAAAATGTTTTGGACGCGGACAATTCCGGTACGACGCTCAGATTGTTAATGGGACTGCTCGCGCCGCAAAAATTTCTTACGACGTTCACGGGCGACACTTCGCTCAGAAAACGTCCAATGGCTCGCGTAATTCAGCCACTGACTCAAATGGGCGCGTCAATCGTCGGGCGCAACTCAAATAAAAATCTCCCGATAACAATTTTGCCCAATAAAAAAAATCTGCGCGGAATAACTTATCAAATGCCCGTCGCGTCCGCGCAGGTTAAATCAGCGATACTTTTGGCAGGATTATTCGCCGAGACGCCAACGACAGTAATTGAGCCCGCGCCGTCGCGAAATCATACGGAAAAAATGTTGGAGGCTTTCGGAGTTCAGTTGGAAAAATCGGGCAACGCGATAAAAATTTTCCCGACAAATAAACTCATCGCGCCCGATAGAATTTTTGTGCCTTGCGATATTTCTTCGGCGGCTTATTGGATTGTCCTCGCGACTGTTCTTAAAAATTCCAACATAATCATCAGAGACGTTGGCATAAACCCGACGCGCACGGGCATTCTCGACGTTCTTAAAAATATGGGCGCGAAGATTGAACTTTTGAACGAACGGACTTCCGGCGGCGAACTTTCAGCTGATATAAATGTTGTCCCGTCGAAACTGCGCGGCGTTGAGATTGGCGGAGAAATTATCCCGCGTCTGATTGATGAAATTCCGATTCTGGCAGTAGCCGCCGCGTTCGCCGAAGGAACTACGATTATCCGCGACGTTTCCGAGCTTAAAGTTAAGGAGAGCGACAGGTTAGCCGCCATTGTCGACGAGTTCAATAAAATATCGCCCGAAACTTTTACGGCAACGGACGACTCTTTAATTATTCGCGGCGGACGTAAAAAAATTTTCGCCGAATGCAAAACTCATTCCGATCATCGGATGGCAATGTCTTTATCGATTTTCGGTGCGGCGGCTGAAGGAGTCGCGTTTGACAATGCCGATTGCGTCAAAATTTCTTATCCGAATTTCTTCGACGCCTTCAGATAAGCTAAATATTTTTAACGGAATAATTTCCCGCGCCGTCCAAATTCAATTCCACGTCATGCAACTTGAACAGCGTAGACCTGTGCCCGACGCTTACTATAGTGACTTTCGGAAGTTCCTCGCGCAGGAGTTCATACATTTCAATTTCTCGCGGCTCGTCCAATGCACTCGTCGCCTCGTCCAAGAAAATATAATCCGGCGCGCTTAAAATTACCCTCGCGAATGCCAATCGTTGTTGTTCGCCGAGTGATAGAATTCTGCTCCAATCTTCTGCCGCGTCTAATTTTTCTGTCAACGCGGGCAAGTCGACCAGTTGCAGAGTTCTTTTTAATTTGTCATCGGGCGGCGCGCTTTTTTCTGCTGAAGGGTAAATCAACGCCCGCCGCAACGTTCCGAGCGGCAGATACGGTTTTTGCGGCAGGAACATTACTTTTGAATTGTTCGGCAAGCTGATTTCTCCCGAAGCATACGCCCAAATCCCCGCCAACGTTCGGAGCAACGTTGATTTGCCGCAACCGCTCGCGCCCGTCACTAATAACGCTTTGGAATTTTGAACTTCAAGCGATAATTTTTTCAAGAGCTCGCGCCCCGTCGGCAATGACACGCTTAAGTTTGATATTTTTAATTCGGAAGCCTGCGCAGTCGTGATTTTATTCTGAACGTTACGCGCCTCTTCCATATGTTCCGTGAATCCCGCCAAACGATTTATTACCGCCGCCAAACTCGCGATCGTGTCGTATGAATCGACAAAATAACTTAGCGCGTCCTGCACTCTCCCGAACGCCGACGATATTTGCATGAGCCCGCCCAGTTGAATTTCTTTGGAAAAATATCGCGGTGCCGCCATTATCAACGGAACGATTATCGCTAATTGCCCGTAGCCGTTCACGTAGAAATTTAAGTGCTTAGTTTTCTTCATGAGTTGCCAATAATTTTTTATGACGGCTGAGAATTTTAAATTAAAATCTTCAAGCTCCGCCATTTCCCCGCGATAAAATGCTATACTTTCCGAATTTTCGCGGACGCGCATCATGCTAAAACGGAAATCCGCCTCAAATTTCTGTTGGTCGAAGTTTAAACTGATTAATTTTCGTCCGACTTTATGCGCTAAAAACGTTCCGACGCCCGAATAAACAAACGAAAACCAAAACATATATCCGGGTATTACGAGTCCGGCGATTGTAATTGAACCGCTCAATTCCCATAACACCACGCCAAATGCCGCCAATGTCGTCAGCTGTTTTAAGAACCCGATTAATAATCCCAGCGATAAATTCACGAACTGCCCGATGTCCTCTGAGATACGTTGGTCGGGGTTATCTGCCGCGTCCTGCAACTTGTAATAAGTTTGATTTCCCATCCACGCGCTTAAATAATTTTGCGTCATCCACGTGCGCCATTTTATCTGCAACATTTGCCGCAAATAGATTGCGTAGACCGCGATAACGATGTAAATAAAGGCAATCGCGCTGAATTCGCCGATTAAATTCCAGAAATTTTCCGCCTCGTAATTCTGCAATGCGTTATAAAATGTGTTGTACCATTCATTTAACTTAACAAGCAGATAAACCATCGCGAAATTCATAGCGATAACGACCGCCAACAGCCCGCGCGCCTTCCATTTTTCCTCCGACGACCAATAGCCTTTAAACAGCGTCCAAAAGCCTCGAAATAATTTCTTTGCCTCCAAATTCAAAACCTCCCGCGCAAGTATAATCGCTACAGGAGGTTTTTTCAACAAAAGAATCGCGGGCTTTGACATAAGAAACTTTTTTGGTAAAATATGTGCGCAGAAAATTTTTGGAGGTGAGACGATGGAGCTTGGCAAGGGGCAAAAAATCCCGCTCGTAGAAAATTTCTTGACGATAAAATTCCAACGCCCCGATAGTGCGCTTGAGATTGATACGGCGGCATTTTTGACTGATAATCGCGGGAAAGTTGCGGGCGACGAGGATTTTGTTTTCTACGGGAACGCCCGCCACAATTCCGGAGCCGTCACGCACAACGACGACGATTCTATCGACATTGACTTATCACGTATTCCACGCCACGTCGAGAGAATTTCTTTGACTGCAACGATTTACGACGCCGATAAGCGCAGGCAAAATTTCAGTATGATTCGCGGCGCACGACTAAAAATTTACGGCACGAGAGGCGAAATTGCGACGTTCCCGCTTGAAAATTTCACGGTCGAAACAGCGATTGTTCTCGGCGAAGTTTATCGCTATAAAGGCGCATGGAAATTCAATGCAACCGGCGCGGGTTTCAGCGGAGGGCTCGCCGCGCTTTGTAATGATTTTGGTATCGAAGTTAAAGACGCGCAACCGCCTCCTCCGCCGCCCGAACCCGAACGTCCTAAAATAAACACTCGCCGCGAGAAAATTAAAATCCCGCCGCCAACTGCTCGCGAGGAACCGCCGCCTCCAAAAAAAGTTGAACTTCGCAAGGGACAAAAAATCAGCCTCGTTAAAAAAGGCTCTGCGCTCGGCGAAATCGTCATCAATCTGAATTGGAGCCAGCCCGAACGTAAAAGCGGCTTCTTCGGCATTTTCACCAATCGCGGCATTGATTTAGATTTGGCGTGTCTTTTCGAGCTTAAGGACGGGAAAATCGGCGCGATTCAAGCACTCGGAAATCATTTCGGCGAACTGAATTATCCGCCTTACATTGCCCTCGACGGCGACGACAGGACAGGCGCGGTTGCGGAGGGCGAGACCATTCGCGTCAATGGGAAATTCGCCGATAAAATCAAACGCATTCTAATTTACACGTTCATTTATCAAGGCGCGGCTAATTGGGAAGAGGCTAAGGGCGTCGTTACCGTAAAATGTCCCGGCAGTCCCGAACTTATCGTGCGCATGGACGAATACGGCTCCAAAAAACACACCTGCGCGATCGCTCTGCTGGAAAATGTCGGCGGGACTTTCAGCGTAGAAAAAATTATCGAGTTCTTTGACGACTCCGAACAGATGGATAGAGCTTTTGACTGGGGTTTACGTTGGACTATCGGCAGAAAGGATTGAGTTATGGACGAGGCTTATTGGTCGAATCATGAACTTGTAGGCAGAGCGATGAATGTAACTTTGCGGGAGATACTGGCTCCTTACGTTGCCAAAGAACTTTACGACAATTACGGCAAAGATAATTGGTGGCGTGAAGGCGTCTTGAATGTTCTGCACGATTATCGGAAGACAGATTTGCCGTCGGGCGGAAACTACGCGGAACTTGTCGAATCGCTTGACATACATCGCTGTTTGCTTTTGATTGAGATTCATTGGCGAAAAATTTTCGGTAAGAAACAGCCGAGAAAATATTTGGATTGGGTCAGGGAATTGAAGAATGTTCGCAACGAATGGGCGCATACTCATTGGAAAAATTTTGACGAACGTTACACGACGCGGGCACTCGATACAATGTTGTTTATTTGCGAAAAGCTCGACGATGAAAACGTCAACAAGTTGCGTGATATGTTGCGCGAAAAACTTCAAAGCAATATCGAAGGCTCAAATTTTGTAAGCATAAAAAGAAACGGAAATACTTCCGCAGACAGTTCGCGGAAAAAACTTCCGACAAATACCAGCAGTAAGAAAAGGAGAGGGTCATCAATGGCAATCAGTTTGCAAAAGGGGCAGAAAGTCGATTTGACGAAGGGCAATCCCAGTTTGAAGAAACTTTTAATCGGGCTCGGCTGGGACGTCAACAAATACGACGGCGGCTCGGATTTCGATTTGGACGCGGCGGCGTTCCTGCTCGGTGCCAATGGCAAAGTCAATAGCGACGACGATTTTGTTTTCTACAACAATCTCAAGCACAAGAGCGGCGCGGTTGAACACATGGGCGATAACCTCACCGGCGAGGGCGAAGGCGACGACGAAGAGATTAAAGTTGACCTCGAAAAAGTTCCCGCGAACGTCGACAAGATTGATTTTACCGTCACGATTTACGACGCTGAGGCTCGCCGCCAAACGTTCGGGCAAGTCAGCAACGCTTATATCCGCGTCGTCGACGATACCAACGGCAAGGAAATTATCCGCTACGATTTGGGCGAAGATTTTTCTGTAGAAACGGCTGTTGTTGTCGGAGAAATTTATCGCAACAAGGGCGAATGGAAATTTAACGCTATCGGCTCCGGCTGGAGCGGCGGCTTGGCGGCTCTCGGCAGAAATTACGGCGTCAACGTGTGATTATTCATACTTTCTTTGTTAGCGTCAAAGAAAGTATGCAAAGAAAGACGCTCCCCGCTAGAAAACATCCTGTTTTCAACGCGGGGTGGCGCGCGTCCATGCGCGCCGGGCTTTCGTCTATTTCAGGCTCTCGATTTCAGTTCGAGGGCTTTTTTTTATATAAATTTCCCATTTCATCAAGCAAAATTTGCGCTTGCGGAGTCAATAATCTGTCTTTCCGCCAAATAAATTGTAAATTCGACTTCAATTCAGGCTCAAGCGGGCGAAAACACAATTCAGCGTCGTTTATCAGCTTATCAATCGAAATTGCATAGCCTAATCCTTCGCGTACTAGAATTGCCGCGTTGTAAAGCAAATTATATGTTGCAACGACGTTAAATTTCTCAAAATTATTGCCGAAAGCCGTTGGATATTCCTCTCGCAACGCCTCACGCGATAAAATCAGTGGCAAATCCAATAAATCTTCAACTGTAAACGATTTTTTATCGGCAAGCGGGTCATCGCGGCGTAAAATTACTCCCCAAACGTCATGCGCGGGCAAAATCAGCGAGTCATACTTTGAAACGTCCACTCTCTGCAACGTAATATAAAAATCTAACAATCCGTTGTCCAATCGCGTGCAAATGTCCTCGATATTGCCGCTGTACAAATTAAAATGAACGTGCGGATATTTTTTTTGCACATTTCTAGCCGCTCGCGCAAAATATTTGATAGAATCAGACTCCGCACAGCCAATATAAACGTCTCCGCGAATTTCATCAGCCGTAAACTCCATTTTTGTATAGTGAATCAGCTTTAAAATCTCTTTTGCTCGTTTCAGAAGTCGAAATCCGTCACCTGTAAGATTTAATGAATATTTTCCGCGATCAAACAGCTTTTTGCCGAGTTCTTCCTCCAAAATTTGAATTTGCCGCGTAACATTCGGTTGAGTGACGAAAAGTTTTTCCGCCGCGCGTGACATATTGCCTTCGCAAGCCACTTTTACAAAATATTCCAGAGTTTTTATCTCCACAAGTTTTTCCTCCGCCATAAAAATTTTTTAGAACGGTTATAAGCAATTTTTAGTTTACTTTAGCCGAGAAAATTATATAATCGTCCAAAAGACAAGTAAAGGAGACGGGCAACATGTTTAAACCTAAAAAGTCCGTGATTTTGGCGGCGATATTGGCGGGATTGGTTTCAATGGGCAATTTTAGCGAAGTTTCGGCGGCTCCGACGGTTTCTGCGACTTCAACGACGATGAAAAACTGTTCGATAAGCGATTTAACCAATGACACGCGAGTTTTCACAGTCGATAAGGCGATTCAGACAAAATTTGTGACTTTTCGCAATCGTTACGGCATTGACGTTGCAGGACATCTTTATTTGCCTAAAAATTTCAATCCGAACAAGAAATATGCCGCAATAGTCGTCAGCGGCGCGTTCGGAGCGGTTAAAGAGCAACATTCGGGGCTTTATGCGCAGGAATTTGCTAAGGCAGGGTTCGTTTCAGTGGCTTTTGACCCGTCATTTACAGGAGAAAGCGGCGGAAATGTTAGAAATGTTGCCTCGCCCGATATTTTTACCGAAGATTTCAGCGCGGCGATAGATTTTGTCGGAAGTTTGGCTTATGTTGACCGCGAAAAGCTCGGAGCGATGGGAATTTGCGGTTTAAGCGGTCCTGCGGTTACTGCGGCGATAAATGACGTGCGAATTAAGGCTGTTGCGGTCTCGGCGATGTATGATATGGTCGATAGCATCAGAAATCACTATCAAGGCGATTATTACACGCCCCAACAGCGCGAAACAGTGAAAAAATACCTTGCTGATATGCGTTGGCAGGAAGTTGATGCCGGAAAAACAATTCCGGGCTATCATGAGGTGCCTTTAGACAAAAATGGCAATGCAATCCACATGACAGATAAACTTTTGCCCGATAATTTGCCTGCTGGTGCCGATTCTGTCACGAAAGAGTTTGTACATTATTATATCGGTCGCGCGTGGCATGAACGTTCGATAAATTCTGCAATGGCTTGGTCTTCGACGACTCCTTACGGCTTTTTCAATTTTCCGTTCGATATGCACGTTGAAGAACTTTCGCCGCGTCCGATTATGTTAATCACGGGCGACAAGGCGCACTCGAAGTATCATTCGGATAATTTATACGCGCAGGCTAAGAGTCCGAAAGAAATTATCGTAGTCAAAGGCGCGACGCACACCGATTTATACGACCAACTCGATAAAATTCCGTTCGACAGGCTGAATAAGTTCTTCAAGGACAACCTTAAGTGAACTCGTTACTATAAATCTAAATCCCCATCGAGTGAGGGGATTTTTTTTATTACAAATCAACTTGTCTGTGTTATAATTGGTTTGAAAGGAGATTTTGACTTTGAAAATATTTTTTTCGGCAGGAGAAGCCTCCGGAGACGTTCACGGCGCGTCTTTGGCTCGCGAAATAAAAAAAATCGCTCCCTCAACCGAACTTTTAGGGTTCGGCGGCGATTTAATGCAAAATCAAAGCGTCAAACTCGTTCGCAACTATAAAAATTATAATGTTATGGGCGTCGTCGAAGTTTTGATGAACATTCGCCGCATTTTTAAGCTTTTGAATGACTTAACGGAAATTATTCGCGTCGAAAAGCCCGATTTGCTCGTGCTGATTGATTATCCCGACTTCAACTGGCGTTTGGCTCGTCGTGTTAAAAAATTCGGAGTAAAAATCCTGTCATACATTCCGCCGAGTGCTTGGGCGTGGAGAAAAGGTCGTGCAAAAGACTGCGCGGAAATTGCTGACGTGTTTATCGCGATTTTTCCATTTGAGTTGCCAGTTTACCAAGCGGCGGGAGCTAAAATTTTTTTCTTAGGAAATCCTCTCGTTGATAACGTTAAACCTTCAATGTCAAAAGCCGAATCGCGCAGATTTTTCGGACTAAATGACACTGATAAAGTAATTTTACTAATGCCCGGCTCGCGAAGGCAGGAAATTAAACTTTTACTACCAGAAATGCTTGCCGCAGCAAAAATTTTAGGCAAAAAATTTAAATTCTTCCTACCCGTCGCCGATAACGTGGAAAATTTGATAGAAATCGGCGATTGCGATATAAAATTAGTAAAATCAGCTCGTCGATATGATTTAATGAGCATTGCAGACGCGGCGATAGCGACTTCGGGCACCGTCGTGCTTGAGGCGGCACTTTTAAACCTGCCGTGCGTCGTTTTATATAAAATGGCACCGCTGAATTACGCAATCGGCAAGCTTTTAGTCGATATAAAGTATTTCAGCCTGCCAAATATCCTGGCGAACGAAAAAATTCTGCCTGAACTCCTTCAAAATGACGTTATACCGGAAAAAATTTCATCTGAAGTTCTAAAAATCCTTGACAACCGCGCAGATTATGTGGAAAAATTACAATCGGCTTGTAAAAAGCTTGGAGAGGCTGGCGCGGCGGCTCGCGTGGCAAAAAAAATTTTGGAGACTGCAAATGAAGAATTATAAACGACTTTTAGCGTATATTAAGCCGTATTTAGGGCGATTTGGGCTTGCGATAGTGTGTATAATCTGTGCATCGGGCGCGAATTTGTATTTGCCGTGGATAATCAAAGATATGATAGACAAAGTGCTCGCCGAAAAAGATATGGCGATGTTAAACTTTATTTCGGTGAGTATCGTGGTAGTTTTCGCGATTCGCGGCGTTTTTTATTACGGACAATCGTATTTAGTGTCGTATATCGGGCAAAGAGTGGTCGTAGACGTGCGCGAAGTGATGTTTAGGAAATTTCAGCGCATGCCAATGGAATATTTCGATAAACACCAAACGGGCGAGACAATGAGCTACTTAACGAACGATGTCGGGGCGATTCAGTCGGCATTAGTGGATAATTTGATAGAAATGTTCACTGAAGGCGCGATTTTAATCGGTTCAATCGCTATGATGTTCTATTTGGACTGGAAATTGACGCTTTTGACGCTGATAACGGTTCCTTTAGTCGGAATTTCGATGAGAATCTTCGGAAAAAAGATAAAATCGACGAGCCGAGTAATTCAAGAGAAATTAGCGGATATAACGTCGCTTTTGCAGGAAAGTATCTCGTCAATTCGGGTTGTGAAGTCATTTGTGCGCGAAAAGTACGAAATCGACCGCTTTAAAGTGGAAAACGAGCTAAACTTCCAAGCGACGATTGACAACGTAAAAATAACGAGCCTTTTGACGCCGACAGTAGAGTTTTTAGCGGCAGTTGCAGTAACTTTTATCGTGTGGTTCGGCGGTTACGAGGTAGTAAACGGAATAATTTCAGCTGGAGCGTTGGTAGCGTTCCTGACTTATGCCGTAAACCTCGCAAATCCGGTAAAAAGATTGTCGCGAATTTATGGACGTCTTCAAAAAGCGATGGCGGCGATAGACAGGATATTTGGAGTGCTTGACTTGCCCGAAACCGTCAACGACAAGCCGAACGCGATTGATTTGCCAAAAGTTGTCGGGCGCGTCTCCGTTGAAAATGTAACGTTTAGCTACGACGGCGTGCATAATGCGTTGGAAGATGTGAGCTTTGAAGTTGCGCCCGGTCAGATGATAGCGTTTGTAGGTTCGAGCGGCGCAGGCAAGTCGACTATCGCCAATCTGATTCCAAGATTCTACGACGTGACGGCGGGCGCGATAAAAATTGACGGCTACGACATTCGCGACGTGAAAATTAATTCGTTGCGCGAGCAAATCGGTATCGTGCCGCAAGAGACGTTGCTTTTTTCGACGACGGTAATGGAAAATATTCGTTACGGGAAATTGGACGCGACGGACGAGGAAGTTATTGCGGCGGCAAAGGCGGCTAATGCGGATAATTTCATTCGCGAATTGCCGGAAGGTTATCAGACAAAAATAGGGGAACGCGGGCTAAATTTGAGCGGCGGGCAACGTCAACGCATGGCGATAGCGCGTGCAATGCTGAAAAATCCGCAGATATTAATCCTCGACGAGGCAACGTCAGCTTTGGATACGGAATCGGAAAAAATTGTTCAAGCGGCACTCGATGATTTAATGGTCGGGCGCACGAGCTTTGTTATCGCGCACAGACTCAGCACGATTTTTGCGGCGGATAAAATTTTCGTCATTGACAAAGGAAAAATTTGCGAATCAGGCACGCACAAAGAACTTTTGGAGCTTGGCGGCGTCTACAGCAATCTTTATAACATTCAGTTTAGCAAACTTTAATCGAATCCAAATGACAAGTTAAGTTTTTGTGGTATAATCGTAGAAAAAATTTAGGAGAGATTCGCATGAAAAAAATTTTAACCGGTTTATTAATCGGCGCGTTCGTATTCGGAGTCGGTGCGGCTAATGTTGAGGTCAACGCGTCTTCAATCGACAAAGTCAAAGAAACTAAGCAGAAGTACGACAAGGCAAAGGAAAAGTACGACAAAATTGTTGACGACGATAAATCTAAGCGTCCCGAACCGCCCAAAGATTCTAACGGCAACCCGATGGCTCCGCCTGACCGTGACGGCGACAGCTCTAATCGTCCCGAACCGCCCAAAGATTCTAACGGCAACCCGATGCCTCCGCCTGACCGTGACGGCGACAGCTCTAATCGTCCCGAACCGCCCAAAGATTCTAACGGCAACCCGATGGCTCCGCCCAATTTCCAAAATAAATAAATCCTAATTGGCAATAAAAAAGACGTGCAACTTTCTGCACGCCGTTTTTTTTTATCAGAATGATGTTCCAACCGTAAAATGAAATCTGCCGCCTTGCGAGCCGCGCCCGTAATCTAAGCGCAAAGGCCCCATAGGAGTATTGAGCGCAACGCCTATGCCGGCACTACCGCGCATATTTTTCGGTTTAAAGCCGTCTTCCCACGCGCCGCCCCAATCGGTAAAGAGTGCGCCTTGAATTTTCTTCGCGAGCGGGAAACGATATTCCAATGAGCCGAGAAGCATTCTATTGCCGCGAAATTGATCGTCACGATAGCCGCGCAGACTTCCTTGCCCGCCGAGCCTAAATTGATTGAACTCCGTCATATCGCCGCGCCCGTAACCAGCCATGCCGCGCATCGCCCAAACTTGGCTGTGGTCGCCCGCCGGCGTGTAAATTTGATGTTCAATCGTCGCCTTCTGATAATCAAAATCGCCGCCTAAAAGACCGCCCGCTTCCAAAGCAAGATTAACCTTGTTTCCCTCCGTCGGCGAATAAATATTATCGCGGGTGTCGGTGACGTGTTCGAGGATAATACTGCGCGTCAAGCCGAAATTATCCTTGCGCCAATCAGAAAAATCCATGCCCGAACGATTGCCCACATTGCCGCTGGAAACGTGACGAACATATTTATCCTTGCGGTTGCGGAACGTGATAAAGTTCGTCGAGTATTCGCTGACGGGACGGCTTAACGTGAATTCGCCGCCGAAATATCTGCGCATGTATTCTTCCTTAAAATTTCCGCGCGTGTCGTAATCGTTGTAAGCGTAGGTGCGATTATAAATTTGGAATCTGAACGCAGTTTCGCGATGATCCAGCCAAGGATGACGATAAGTAAAATTATAACCGTGCGCGTCAGTCTCGTCGCCGCTCCGTTCGTAAGTCAAAGCGATTAACTCGCCGCGCCCACGAAAATTCGTATCGCTTACGCTGACCATACCTACAATGCCGTCAGCCGTCGAATAGCCCGCGCCGATACCAAAAGTGCCCGTGCGTTTTTCTTTAACGTCAATCTCCATGATAATCGCATTGGGTTCGACGCCGGGATTCATCTTGATATTAACGTCCTCGAAAAATCCCAAGTTGTAAACACGTTGCATACTCCGCCGCGCTAACTTTGCATTAAACGGCGTGCCGACTTCTTGGCGCATTTCGCGAAGGATAACAACGTCCTTAGTCTTCTTGTTGCCCTTGACTGCGTAGCCTTCCAAAATGCCTTCGTTAATCTTGAGCGTGAGGATACCGTCTTGGTCAACGTTCATGTCGGTTATCTTCATAAGGACAAAGCCCTCACCGCGATAATCCTCTTGAATCGCCGCAATATTATCGTGGAGCGTGTTGCTGTTAAGAATTTCGCCCTTCTTAACCGTCATTATATTATCAAGCTCTTCCTTAGTGTAAAGCGTGTTGCCCGAATAGACAATGTCCTTAAGGATAGGATTTTCCAACACGTGAAAAGTCATGACAACGCCTTCGGGGATTGTCTCGAAAGTTTGATAAGCCTCGTAGAAATAACCCGTGTTGATTAGGGCGTTCCTATCGCGAAGAGCCGCCGCCGCGCTGAAAGTATCGCCGACGTTTTCAAGCACCGCAACTTTAACCGTCGGGAGTGTCGCGTCGCTCGCGCCCTCGTATTCTATGTCGACGATAGTTTTGCCCTCGAATTGCTTCATGTAATTAAGGACGTTCGCGTCGACTTTTGAACGGTAAGGTTCGGCTTCTTCGGGCGGCGTCGGAGTTTCGACGGGTTGGGTTTCAGTTGTCGGAGCCTCGACAGGTTGAGTTTCAGTTGTCGGAGCCTCGACAGGTTGAGTTTCAGTCGTCGGAGCTTCGACAGGTTGGGTTTCAGTCGCCGGAGCTTCGACGGGTTGAGTTTCAGTCGCCGGAGTTTCAACGGGTTGATGTGCAGTTGTGGATTGTTCAGGGTCAATTACTTCGACTTCGGGCGCGCCGGTTGTTTTGTCTTCAAACGGCTCGCTGACTTCCGGTGCTGCCTCGCCCGTCGCCGACAAAAACATTAACGCCGCAAGCAACGCGTTTCTTTTTTTACGTAGAAATTTTTTGGCTTTCAAAAATGAATCGCCTCCCAATCTAAAATTTATAACGTGCTTCGAGGCTGAAGATATAATCTTTGCCTTCGCGTTCAACGGTTATGCCGAGATTATCATTGAAGTCGTATTGCAAGCCGTAGCGATTAACCTTGTGACTGCCGAAGCCGCGAGTATATCGAATCATCGTTTTATCATTAATGTACTTGCCGAATTTTACATTGTAATCTTTATCCTCGCTGGTGCTTTGTTCGCCGGGGTTATGTCTCTCGAACATGGAGCCCGAGCCTCTCGAAACAGATAATTGGTCAATGCCGAGCGTCCTCTTTAAAGCGTCTTCAATATCGCCGAGCACCGTCATTCTCAACCCGATTGCCAAAGCGTCCGCCGTCGATAAACTACCATCGCCGTTAGAATCGGCTCCGCGCAGAGTTAACAGTTGCATAATTTCTGTCTCGTTCATTTCGGGGCTTGAAGTCAATTTGAATTTGATATTATCGGGCGGTCCGTCGACGGTAAGGAAAATTTTTGTCCTATCGAATTTTGTTTCGGCGAAGAAATGCAATGTCGGGAAGAAAGTATCCAGCTGATTAAAGTAAGCCTCGCCCTCGCGAATATTAAACACTGATTCCAAATAAGTCAAGGTACCGCCGCGCTTGACGTAGATTGAGCCGGAGCTTTTGGGGTGGAGCGTAGTGCCTTCAAAGTGCGCGTTGCCCGTGAAATACATATCGTAAAGGTGCGCGCTGTAGAAATGAACTTTCTCGCCGAGATTCAACGCCACGTCGATAAGAATATTCGGGAGCGGGTCGTCGGATTCGGGGATTGTCGGCAGGCTGAAGCGGCATTTTTCAAAATTAAGCTCGCCCGAAAGTTTAGGCAACGTCCAATGGCGGAATTGCGCCTCGCTGAAATTAAAGCTCGCGTTGAAAAGCCCTTTGTAAACGTCGCTGTTAATGTCGAGGTTATCCGCCACAAAGTCGAAGTTATAATCTTTGAACTCCAAGCCGGGGAAGTTGAAACCGCCCGTCAGCGTGAACGTGCCCGAACCGATATTGCCCGAAAATTTTTCTATGTCGAAGCGTTCGCCCTTAAACAGCGTAGAAATATTTATGTGTTCAATCAAGCTCTTCATGCCCTTAACTTTTATCGAACCGTCGTTCATTGCGATTTGCCCGTTGAATTGAGGATGCGCCGCCGTCCCGGTAATTTTAACCGAACCTTGCAACTCGCCGACGCCCCATTTAATCATCTTGCTCATAACCGGCAACAAACTTAAATCCGCGCCGTCAAGTGATACCGTCAAATTCAACTGTTCATCATCGGGGAGATTTTCTATACTCCGCGCAGTCAAAGCTCTCAGCGGGACAAAACCTTCTGCACTCGCGCCGTAAATTTTGCCTGCAAGTTCGCGCTGAACAGTCAGCTCCTCGACGTTGACGCGCTGATTCTTTAACAGAAAATGCCCGTGCAATAAATCGAACGTCGAACCTTTAATGCCGCCCGTCGCCGTCAAAATTAATTCGCCAAAAGGATCATCAACCGTTCCGCCGAGTTTCGCCGCGATGTTAGACGTGCCGACCGTTTCCAAATCCAAGCCCGCCGCATTACTGAAAATCCCAAGCTCCAACTCCTTAGCAACAAAAGTTAAATCGAGTGCCCCGTCCAAATTCGCCGAGCCGCGCAGATTTAACGTGCCTTTATCGCCCTGCTTGCCTTCGAGTTGATTCACGTAAAGAACATTATTCAGCAGGCGCAAATCAACTTTTATATCGTGTATGTCGTGATTAGCGAACGTACCGCTTAAAATTTCGCCCGTCAACGAGCCTTGCGGTCTGCTCAACGTGCCGCTGATTAAAATTTTACTGGTAAGCGTGCCGTCAAGCAAATCGTTCTTTTGGTCGAAAATGGTAAACAGATTCGCGATATTGGCGTTGGTAACGTCGATTTCGCCGCTGACCATTTCGTTATCGAGGTTCGTGCTGATTTGCGCTTGACAGATTGCCGCGCCGTCTCTGAAATGCAATTCGTCAAGATAAACATTCGAGCCGTTAGTTGTGAGGTGCCCGTAAACATTCGTGAGCGCAACGCCGTTCAATAAAATTTCTTCCGCTTTAAGTTCGCCGTCGAAAATCGGAACGTCAGGCGTGCCCTTGATAATTCCCTCAAAAGTCGTGTGACCTGCGGCGTGATATTTTTCGGGGAGCTTAGCCTCGAATCGTTCCAAGCGAATATCTTTGCCCTCGACGACAAAATCCATAACCTGCGTGTTTTTATTAATCGTGCCGTTCAAAACAATGTCAATCATCGGCGAAGTAATTTCAAAATCTTGGAGGCGCAAAATATCTCCGTCCAAAAAATAATCGCCCGTCATGCCGCTCAAAAGAACGCCGCGATAACTGCCGCGATTAAATTTGATGTTGCCGATGACTTGCGGATTATCGAGCGTGCCGGTTATCTTGACGGTGTTGGTGACGTTGCCGGTAATTTCTTGGTCGGGCGCGACGAGTGCGGCAATATCTTCTGCGCGGACGGTCGTAGTATCGAGTTGGAGGTTGATAACTTTGTTGCCCGTCAAGCCGACGTTGCCCTCGATAACCGTCCATTTAATATTGCCGTCCTTTTCGAGATTAAATTTGTCAACGTTAATCCCGTCGAGACTGCCCGACGCCGCCAGTTGAATCGAATCGTAAGGCTGCTTAAAAAATTTCCCGGTAAAATGTTCGCCCTCGCGAGCAGAATTATCAACGGCTGAAAGTTCCAAAGTCATATCGGGATTATCAACGTCGCCGAGAACAGTGCCCTTAAAATCAGCAAGCCCGCTCATATCCAACGCGTCATTAAATTCTTTCAGCAAAGCAAGGTCGACGTGTGCGCCGTAAAAATTCAGATTAATTTTGTTCAAGTCAATAACTGTGCCCTCGACGCCGAGCGTGCCCCTATTTGGCAAAGTCGCGCTGAGATAATCAATCGTCAAATCGTCATCAGTAAAATAAAAAGAGGCGTTCGCGTCGCTGAGTTGGAAGCCTTCAAATTCAAGATTCGTCGCGCCCGCGTTGCCGTAAATTTTCATGGGCTTATCGCCACCGTTAACGCCGACATCCGCGAAGATTTTACCGTTGATAATTTTATCGGAGCCGCTGAAGTCGCAAAGTGTCGCCGCGTCGAGTCCGTTCGCCTTGACGTTCGCATTAAAAGAAAGGTCGGAAGTTTTAATTTCTGCCGAACCTTTGACGTTGCCGCCGAAAATATTTGCGCTTGTATCGCTGAGGTAAATCATTTCGCCGACGTAGCGGAGCTTAGTAAAAATATTCTGCGCGGAATAATTTTCGTAGCCGAGCCAATCGGAATAAATATCGGCGTCGACTTGGGGATTTTTAGCGGTGCCGACGAGATGAGCGCGAACATCAGCGGAACCCTCAATGCCGATGTCTTCGATAATCGCGGCGGGCGTGAAGTTAGCGGATTCGGCGTAGATGTCAAAAAAAGTTTCGTCGGTGTCGAGATGAACTTTGCCGCTTGCCGAAGCATATTGCCCGTTAGCGGTCGCGGAGGCGTCCAAAATAATTTCGCGTTCGTTAAAAGTGATGTTGCCGTGAATATTCCTAACGTCGGTTGATTCAACTTTGACAGCCGCGCCCTTAACATTCGTCGAACCGAGATAAGTTAATTCATCGCCCTTGCGCAGAATGTGAATCTTAAAATTATCAGCCGCGCCGCCCAAAATTTCTACGCCGTCGGGAATTTTATCTTCGGGCAGATAGGGCAGGATTTTATCGAAATAAACTTTGTCGACTTCGGCGTTGATAACTTGTTGCTCCGCGCCGAGCGTGCCGGATAAATTAACTTGAGCGTCGAGAGTTTTCGCGTTGAGTTTGGCGGGAATTGCATTCATATCCGCGCAGTCCGCCTCGCCCGAAATTTCAGCTAACGAAATACTTTTACCGTCGAAGTCGGCATTAACCGTGCCGCGTGTCAGAAAAATTTTCGCGCCGAAAGTCGATTCGCCCTCGCTGTCGAGTTTAATGTCGTTGACGTTCCAAGAATTTTCTCCGCGCTTTTGGAGATTAAGGGTCGCGCCGTCAAGTTTAATTTCGTCGAGAGCGGCAACAGGGTCGTCTTGTAACGCAATCAACTTGAAATTAACTTCCGCCGTATCGACGCGAGCAATCAATTCGTCTTGCTTATCGAAAACTTCCACGTCGTGAATTATCAAATCGCTTTCCTTGTCGAAGTCCAAGAAATTAACTTTGTCGAAGTCAACGCTGCCGATTTTGACGGGCACGCCCAAAGTTTTGGAGGCAATTTCTTCAGCTCTATTCAGAGCTTCTTCGATAATCGCCTCGCGTTGTGAATTTATGTAAAGCCCGCCGCCCAGCGCAAGAATAATTAACGCGCCGCTGAGGATTTTTAAAATTTTCAACACGGCGAGCAACTCCTCTCGTAAAAATTATTTAAAAGCGTCTTCGCGAGTCATTTCGTGTTCGACACTTTCGGAAGGCAACGGCGATGAACTTTCAAAATCAATCATGACGACCGGCGCGACTTCTCCCGTTTCCGGAACGGCGGCGGCATCACTCGTCAAAGCGGCGTCTTCGCGAGATTCAGCGGCAGTCTTGCCTTCTTCCTCAGATTCAATGTAGCGCACAACGTCAATTTCAACGGGCACGCCCATATATCTATCGAGCGAGGCTTTAGCGGTATTGTAATTGTAAAGCGCGGTGAAATAATTCGAGCGAGCCTCCGTCAATTTGCGCGAGGCGTCCATAACGTCGAGGTTAGTGCCGACGCCCGCCGCGTATCGAACTTGCGCGATTTTGTAATTCTCTTCGCCGAGAACGACAGCCGCTTGAGTTGTGCTGATATTTTTTTCAGCGGCGTGGAGTTGCAGGAAAGCAGATTGAACGTCGAGCTGAATTTGTTCTTTGGTCTGCGCGGCGACTTCCTGAGCACGTACCAAATCTGCATCGGCTTGATTAACTTGCGCCCGCGTAATTCCGCCGTCGAAAATATTCCAAGAAGCACTGATGCCCGCCGTCCATTGGTCGCTTAACTTATCGTTGAAGAGATTTTCATTGGTGAGCCCCTTCGAGACGGAGGCGTTGACGCTGGGACGCCAACCGGCTTTTGCGGCGCGTTTAGCGGATTCGGCTTGCTTAACGGCATAATCAGCCATAGCGGCATCTGCGCGGTTTTCGAGGGCAAAGGTAATGCAGTCGTTCAAAGTAAAATTATAATGGCTGTAATTGAGCGAGTCTTGCGGGCGGATGACGGTGTCGGCGGGCAACCCGATACAATTA
Organism: uncultured Selenomonadaceae bacterium; assembly: GCA_905234235.1. Lineage (GTDB taxonomy): Bacteria > Bacillota > Negativicutes > Selenomonadales > Selenomonadaceae > Quinella. The sequence continues at coordinate 19,545 of CAJOHN010000002.1, read as the reverse complement.
TTGAGCTGGGCAACCGCAACGTCGTAGCTGTTTTGAACGTTGACGAGGTTTTGCATGGCGTTAGCCAATTCAACTTGAGACTCCAACACGTCGACTTTGGCAACGGTACCGACGCGGAATTGTGCGCCGACGTTCCGCAAATGTTCCTGCAACGTTACAACTTCTTCCTCGTAAACCGCGATTAAATTCCTGTACTGCAACACGTCAAAATAATAAATCGTCGATTGAAGGCGAATGGTTTGCATAGTATTTTCGAGCGCGAGGTCAGCCGAAGTCAAAGCGTAACGAGCGTACTTGCGACCCTCTTTTAATTGTCCGCCTTGATAAATCGGCATGGAAATTGAACCGCTGTTGCTGAACGAACGATTGTAGCCGTAATTGCGATAAGCACTGCCGCCGAAACGTTGCCCGTTGAGTTCCCATGTGACTCTCGGATTACTCTGACGCCGCGCCTCGCTTAAGCCCCAAAATGCATTTTCGCGTTCGGCTATGGAAGTTTTTATCGTGCGGTTATTTTCAAAGGCACGCTGAATAGTTTCGTCGAGCGTTATGTTGATAATATCAGCCGCATCGACCGTGCCAAAAGAAAAAGTTATCATGCCCGCCGCGAGTGCCGCCGCCAATTTCTTACGGAAATTTTTCTTGATACGGTTAGAAATTTTCATGTCAATCACTCCCCTAAGTTTTATGTTTTTAGTCGCCGCAATTCACGGTGTAAGTTGCTTTCAGCGGCGTGCCGTCGTGTAACTTTTCAAAGCCCGCGATAACAATCCCGTCACAGACCTTTAAATTATCTTTAACAATGTAATAATCGCCGAGTTTATCGCCGAGCGAAACTTTTTTCAAGACGGCTTTATTATCCTCCTCCAAAAAGACAAAATCCTCGCCGTCGTGGTGCTGAACAACATTCTTGGAGACAAGTAATAAATCCGGAACGTTCAAGCCGCTGATTTCAATTTGCACAGCCATTCCAACTGACAACAGCCCGTCCGAGTTATCAAAGTTCGCTTCAACGGTTGATTTATCGGCGGGAAATTTCAGCGTGCCTTTTTTATCGTAAGTTGTGCCGTCGGAAAATTTCAGCGTGACCAAAGGATTGCTCCGCATTAAAATATTTTTTTCCGTCTCAGAAACTTCAAAGCGAACAGCCAACGGATTAATATTGCCGATTGTGGTTAGAATCGTTTCGTTTTCAATAACCTCCGCGCCAAGACCGACGCTGTCAGCTCCGATTCTCCCGGACTTTGGCGCGTAAATCATTCCGCCTTCCGCCTCCGCCTCCAATGCTTTGATTTGCGCTTGACGGTCGGCTATCTCCGCTTGAAGAGCCGCGACGTTAGATTTATTTTCTGAGGCTTCTTCCCGCGCCAAATCTGTCATGGCTTTGGTAAGTTCAACTCGCGCCTGCAACAAATCGGAATAAGAGCCCATGCCGTCGGTTTTGTAAAGCGGTTGCCCCTCCTCAACGTCGGTGCCGTTATCAAAATATTTTTCCATGACGTTGCCCGAAACTTCTGCCAAGATTTTCATCTCGTTGCTTAAAGTAAGGTTGCCCTCGTGCTTCAAAATTAAATCTTCGTCGCCAAGTAAAACTCTCCCGACGGTGACTTCAACCGGCGGCTCCGTTGAACAGCCCGCAAAAAAAATCATGCTCGCGAAAAGTATCATCCAAAATTTTTTCATGTCAGAACTCCTGTTTAAGCCCGAAGTAAACAGCGCGAGAATCATTCCTGTTGACATCATGCCACTCGCCGAGCAAATACGTTGAATCGGCAACTTTGTACTGAGACTTCAACCGAACTTTGCCGTGATTTAAATCGTAAGCCTCAGCAGAAAATTTCCAATCGCTCCCGACGTAAGCATCGAGTCCGACGCCCGGCTTGCCCGCGATAATCCCGCCTCTTGCTCCGAAGTCCGCGCCGAATTTTTTTGCCCCTTGAAAATTTAACTTAGTGTTGTCGCCAATATCCTCCGCGCCTAATATCAATGATTTATCGTCGCGTGTCACGTCAAGATTAAAATTCGCATTCCAATCGTGCGCGCTACCGCTGTATAGTATATCAACAGAGGGCTTAACGTCAATCTTTGAAATGCCCTCAGCTGTACCTTGCACCTTGCCCAAAAGTTTATCGGCGCGTTCGCTAATGCTTCGGGCGTTGCTGACTGTCGCCTTCAAATCATCGGCAACTTGCGGGTCGCCCGCGAACTTATCCATATTCTCCGCCATGCTCGCCACACTGCTTGAAGTCTTGGCAATGCTCTCAAGTGTCGTCCTTAAATCTTCGACGGTTTTTGGGTCGCCCGCGAATTTATCAAGGTTAGCCGTCATGTGTTCGACGTTCGCCATTGTTTGATTCATGCCCGCCATTGCGCCGTTCATCTGCAGAACCATATCGTTAAAAAGTGCTTCGTTATCGACGGCAATTTTCTCAAAAGATTTGGTAAGATTGTTGACGTGCGCGGAGGCTTCGCTCATATTGTTGCTCATCTCGACGACAGATTTTTTAAAAGTATCGTCGCCTAAAATCGCGTGAACGTCTTTTAAAAGCCCCTCAACTTCCTCCATAACTCTTGTCATGCCCTCGAACATCTGATCCATACCCGCCTCCTCCGAGCCATAAAGATATGCGCCATTCTCAAGATATTCTCCGTTATCGACTTTTGGTTGGAAGTTTATAAATTTCTCGCCCATGACGCCGCTCGACGCGATTGAAACTTTCGACTGCTTAGGGATTTTAACGTCGCTGTCAACTTCCATCGTGACCGTGACGCTCGTGCCTTCGTTAGCAATTTTTATAACCTTGCCGACCAACACGCCACTTAATCGAACATCCGATTGCGGCATGAGCCCGACGACTTGCTTAAAGCCCGCGTATAAAATTAAATCGTCGCCGCCGCTAAAAGTAAAATTGCCAAGCCCCGCTGTCGCACCGCCCAAAAGCATCAGCCCGCCAACCGTAAACGCTCCGACTTTCGCCTCAACTGACATCGCTTCGCCTCCTTAATCTATAATCCTAAAGAACGCTTTGACGCGCTCATCTTGAATTTTTTTGAAGTTATCGGGCGTGTCGATAGCAATAAGTTCGCCGTCGTAAACCATCGCGATTCTGTTGGCTATTCGGCACGCGCTAACCATATCATGCGTAACAACGACACTCGTAACTTTAAGGGCGCGTTGCGTCTCGATTATCAGCTCGTCAATTTTATTTGTCATAATCGGATCCAAACCGCTGCTCGGCTCGTCATAGAAAATAATTTCGGGTTCAAAGGCAATGGCTCGCGCTAATGAAACTCTTTTTTTCATACCGCCGCTGAGTTCGTTTGGCATACGATCTTCCACGCCCTCCAAGCCAACTTGCTTAAGCTTTTCCTTGACGATTGATTGAATTTTTTCCTTGCTGAAGTCGGTATGTTCAACCAGTCCAAACGCCACGTTATCGCCGACCGTCATAGAATCGAACAGCGCGGAATATTGGAAAACCATTCCCATTCTTAATCGGACGCGCATCATATTTTTTTCGTCGAGGTGTGAAATTTCATCGTCGCCAATCCAAATCTCGCCGCTTGTCGGTTGAATCAGTCCAATCATCAAACGTAGCAAAGTTGACTTGCCCGAACCCGACCCGCCGATTATCGCGAGGGTTTCGCCGTCGGCAATTTCGAGATTGATATTTTTCAGCGCGACTTTCTGTCCGAATTTTTTAGTGACATTAACAATCTTAATCATGATTTACCCGTAGATAATGAACGTCAAAAGCGCGTTCAAGATAAAAATAACAAGAATCGACGTGACGACAGTTTTAGTCGTGGCAATGCCGACGCCCTCCGCGCCGTTGGGACAATTCAAGCCGTAGTAGCAACCGAGCACCGCGATAACATTGCCGAAAAAAATCGCCTTAATCATGCCGCCCGTCAAGTCGTAAATCTCCGCGAACATTTTAATCGAATTCATAAAAAGATAAGAGCTGATACCGGAATATTGCGTAGCGACGACCCAGCCGCCGAAAACTCCGATAATATCTCCGAAAACCGTAAGAATCGGAACGGCTATCATACAAGCTATCATGCGCGGGACAATCAGATAATTAACGGGGCTGACTGCCATAACTTTCAGCGCGTCGATTTGTTCGGTAACTTTCATCGTACTAATCTCCGCCGTTATCGCCGCACCGACTCTGCCCGCGCAGACTACGCCGACCAATACCGGACCAAGCTCCCTGCCGATTGCGATTGCAATTACTCCGCCGACCGTCGATTGCGCTCCGAATCTTATAAACTCGTGCGCCGTCTGCAACGTGAAAACTACGCCCGTAAATAACAAAGTCAACGAAACAATCCCCAGCGAGTCAACGCCTAAGTGCGACATTTGCGCGAGGATGTGTCTAATACGCGGCTTGCGAGTGGCCTGCTTCATTGTGTCGACGTAAAGCAAAACTATCGTGCCAAATTCTTCGGCGCGCCTAATCATAAATCCGCCAATCGCCTCAAAAATTTTCGTCAGCAATACGCCGCCCCCTTTCGACGTTGCATTATATCATAAAATTTATTAGCCTATGAATAGACGCTGAAAAATTTTTTTGCCCGTAAGAAATTTGACAGCAACAGGCTAATCATTTAAAATTCATAAGAAACGGCGCGGAGGTGAATCGATGATAAAAAAAATTTTAGCAATCTGCGCGGCGATGTTCGCGATATATTTTTTGATAAGCGTGCCTTCGGTTCAAAGAAAATTTTTATATCCGTTCCCGTACCGCACGACAGTAGAAAATTATTCTGCGCGTTGGAAGGTCGATAAATTTTTGGCGATAGCGGTAATGAAAGTCGAGAGTAATTTTTCAGAGGCGGCGCATTCACAAAGCGGAGCGGTCGGGCTAATGCAGATAATGCCGGAGACTGCGGCTTGGATAGCGGTTCAGCTCGGTGAAACCAATTCCGAACTTCACAACGCCGAAACTAACATTCGATACGGCACGTGGTATCTCGCCGAGCTTGAAGACGAATTCAAAGGCAACGACGTTTTGGCATTGGCGGCGTACAACGCGGGGCGCGGCAACGTTCACGAATGGATTAAAGAAAATCATTGGAGCGATAATTTTTCCGACGCCGATAAAATTCCCTACGCCGAAACTCGCGACTACGTAAAGCGCGTTCTCCATTGCCGAGAAAAATACGCCAAACTTTACGGCACGGATAATTTTATCTCTACGCCGATTGCGCTTCACGAATTGCGCTTTGCTCGATTAAAAAATTTGTCATTGTAAATCAAAAAGCCCCTCCGAAATTGGAAGGGCTTTCTTTGTGCAAGAAAAATTTTGTCGTCGGATTATTTAATGCCAGCACCGTCAAGAGCACTGCGAACGGATTTAGCCGCCGCGTACATTTTCTCAAGTTCTTCGTCGGTGAGAGCAACTTCAAAGACGCGCATAATGCCATCGGCGCAAATCATGCGGGGCATAGAAAGGGCAACGTCTTTAATGCCATATTCGCCTTCCATAATCGCGGAGCAGGGCAGAATGGTATGCTCATCATAGAGGACGGATTTAACGAAACGAACAGCCGCCATAGCAACGCCGGTATTGGTGAAGCCTTTGCGGTTGATAACGTCGTAAGCAACTTGGATAAGCTCTTGCTCAACAGCTTTCTTATCAAGCGGTTCAGTGTGACGGAAATATTCGTCGAGTTTTTCAAGCGGGAAGCCTGCGCAACCGGTGGTTGACCAAGCAACAAATGCCGCGTTGCCGTGTTCGCCGAGAACGTAGCCGTTGATGTTTTTCGGGTCGACTTCGTACTTATTGGCGAGAATGCGACGGAAACGATAAGTCTCAAGCATGGTGCCGGTGCCGAGAATCAGATTACGCGGATAGCCGATTTCATCAGCGATTTTGCTGACGACGTAAGTTGCAACGTCAAGCGGGTTGGTGATGAGGATAATGACGGCATCTTTGGTATGTTCGGCAACGCTACGGAAGACCGAATTCATGATTTTGGCGTTGGTTCCGGCGAGCTTGAGACGGTCGGGAGTTTCGCCCGGACGAATCGACGGACCCGCGCAGATGATAACGATATTGGCACCGGCACAAGCACTGTAGTCACCGGTGGCGCGGAATTTGATATTGGTGCTGTAGACGCAAGCGGTTGCGTGGCTGGAGTCGGTAGCCTCGCCCCAAGCTTTGTCCTGATTGAGGTCGATTAAAACGATTTCAGAAGCGAGTTGGAAATCGGCGAGTTTGTTGACGACTGCCGAGCCGACGTTGGAAGTTCCGATGACAACGATTTTCCTGCGATTTTGCATTTAGCATTCCTCCCTTTAATTAACGAGAAACCCTTTGGAGCATTGCGCTCCCTGTTAAAAGGAAGTTTACAACTTTTGCCGCCGCACGTCAAGCTATGTTGCATAAAAAATTCTGAAAACTTATTTGACAATATAAATTTTCGTGCTAGTATAAACGTAGGATATTGAGCATCGCCAAAAATCTTTCAAAGGGGAGTTCTAACATGACACTTCTGGAGAAAACAAGGAAAATTAACAAGTTGCTACAACGTTCGGAGAATGTGGAGTACAAGAGCATTGCGAAGGTTTTGAGCAGTGTGCTCGACGCCAACATCTACATCGTCGATAAAAAGGGCGGAATTCTGGGCTACGCCTTCAGCGATTACGAAGAGGACTTGAACGTCAACTCGGTTCTTCGTCAAGGTAAGTTGCCTCTTCCCTACGTCAAATGGTTGAATAATTTCGACGCGACAGAAGCTAATCCCAAAGCTACCAGCAACGTGGAAGACAACTCGCCAATCAGCGGCAAATATTTTACTATCGTCCCGATTTACGGCGTAGGGCGCAGAATCGCTACGTTGGTTATCGCTCGGCTCGAAGAAGACGTCAGCGATGACGATTTACTTTTGGCGGAGTACGGCGCGACAGTCGTCGGCATGGAAATTCTTCGCGACCGTCAAGAACGCGTCGAAATGGAGGCTCGCAAGAAGGCAACGGTTCAAATCGCACTGGCGACGCTCAGTTATTCGGAGGCGGAGGCTGCCTTTAACATCCTCAACGAACTCAACGGCGATGAAGGGCTCCTTGTCGCGTCGAAAATCGCTGACCGCGTCGGAATCACTCGTTCGGTTATCGTCAATGCTCTGCGTAAGTTTGAATCGGCGGGCGTTATCGAATCCAAATCGCTCGGCATGAAAGGCACCTTCATTAAAATCAAAAACGAATATCTCATGGAAGAGGTTCAAAAGCTCCGCAGGTAAAATTTGCCGCACCATAAACCATTTCAAATTCCCCAAAACAGGCGGGGAATTTTTTTTGTTAAAATTTGATTAAAACGTGCGTTAGGGAATTGACGAAAAAAATCAATTGTAATAGCCACTGTAAGGAAAAATTTTTATTGGGAGATGGTTTTTATGACTCAACAAGAAGTAATTCAGCGGTTCATGGCGTCTCTGGACAAGACGAACAAAAAAGGCGAGTATGCTCTCGACGAGGCGGTAAGGGCTTGTTCAACTTTCAACAGTTTCCAAGAACTCAAGACAGCCATTCTAAACGACTGCAGAAACGCCGACAGTGGCGACGATTTCTTGAAGACGTATTGCGGCATAAACCTCGACAATGAGGACACGGGCGCAATCACAGGCTCCGACGCGGGCGGCTCAACCGTCAAAACTAAAAACAGTATCGTTCCCGAAAACGGCTTATTGGACGATTATCCCGATAACGAGTTCACTGTCAATGGTTTTAAATTTAAGTTGACAGATGATAAGTTTAATCAAATAAACTTGGAAAATTTGACCGACGATACTCTTACGGCGATAATTTTGGCTCCTACAACAAAGAGACGACCGTCAAAGAAATCGCCTTCAGGTTCTACAATGATGACGACGGTAGTTTAGCTGGAACGACTTGGTGGTCTGACGATTCAGGGAAGATAGTAAACAGGCTCGCTATAGAAGTCAACATGAACGCTTATAATTCGATGATAATCGACAATGCGGATGGCAAAATGTCGGGTAGTGACAATTTTTATCTCGACCGCACGCTCGCTCATGAATTTACTCATGCGGTTATGGCGGCGAATATCAATTACTATATGGTGTTGCCGCAATTTGTCAAAGAAGGTATGGCGGAGCTCACGCACGGTGTCGATGATGACAGATACAGTCTTATCAAATCTTTGTCAACTAATGCTACCGCACTGGGGAATTGGTTAGATACATCCAACACTAATACCGGTCAATCAAACGCTTACGCCGCCGGTTATATGTTCTTCCGCTATCTTGCTCGGCAGGCGGGCGACTTAACCATAAGCAACAGTACCGATTCGACAGTGCGGACGTTTCACGGCAACGACCACGTTACAAATTTCGTCTCACTGGGGTTCGCAAGCGAGCATTGAGACGGAGACGGCAACGATACCGTTTATAACTCCAGCTTGGCGAGCAACTCTTATATTTCGAGCGGCATAGGAGCCGATTCAATCAACAATCAAGGCGACAGCGTAATAATTTACGCCGGCGCGGACAACGATGATATTTTCAGCGTCGGCGATGACGTCACGATAAGCAGCGGCGCGATGACTTTGCTCGGCGCGAAGAATAAAACTGTCAGCATTATCGGCGGTTCACTCGTTGGTAATGGGGGCGGTTCAGTCAACAACGTAATAACCAGCTACACCGACAACGCCCGCATTACAGTTTCAGGCGGCAAAAGCTCAATTACTTCTTACGGCGACAGTTCTACAATAAAAGGTGGCACGGGTAAAGATTCTATTAAAAATTACGGCGACGGAGTTTCTATGGACCGGCAACAACGACTACTTATTTAATGCAGGTAGCAACGTTAAAATGTTCGGCAGAGTGGGCGATGATTCGCTTGTGAATGGCGATTCTGAAAGCGTTGCCGATAACGTTAAAATGGATGGCGGCAGCGGCAATGATTACATGGTCAGCCGTGGCAACAAAGTTACGATGCTCGGCGGCGTAAATGTGCTTTTCAAATATGCAAGCGGCGACGGTAACGATACTATCGTAGGCTTTAACTCGACGTCGACATTGCAAATCGGTAACGGCACGGGAACTTATTCCATGAACGAAACCGGCGATGATGTTATCGTTAAGGTTGGCAACGGCTCGGTGACATTGAACGGCGCGGCAAGCTTGTACTCCGTTAATATCAGAGGCACAAGAAAATACACGTCCTCGACGACTTTAACTTTGACTAACTCAAGTAAATCTTCCGTAGCGCTCGGTTCAGCTGTCGAAACTGCCGACGCTTCCACGCGAACTAAAAATACCAAAATCACGGGCAATGCGCTTGCCAATACGATTCAAGGCGGCTCGAAAAAAGATACGCTTTACGGCGGCTACGGCGACGGCAAAGATACAATCGTCGGCTTCGACAATAACGATACGCTGACGCTCGACGGGCTTGACTTCACCGCGTCTTACAAAAACAAAGCAGTGACGTTGAAATTTGATGACGGCGGCTCGATTATGCTGAAGAGTTTCACGGCAACGACTTTCCACATTGATGATGACGTTTACAGAATCAGCGGCTCCAAGTTAAAGAAACAATAATCTGCGCGGACAACAACAAAAAAAGCCTCTCCAAAATCGGAGGGGCTATAATTTTTTTTTTTATGTCTATGCTATTTGCCTTTGATGTCGGAAGCGCAATGCGGGCACTTAGTCGCGTCGTCAGCAACCGTTTCTTTGCAGTACGGGCATTTACGCGGATCAGGCGGAGGAGGAGGCGGTGCGGGCAAAAAACGATTCACTTGCCGAAGGAGAATAAAAATTGCGGTGGCTACAATCATGAAATCTAGGCACACGTTCAGGAACGCTCCGTAAGCAATGATTGGTGCACCTGCTTCTTTGGCGGCGGCAAATGATTCGTACTCGACGCTAGATAAATTGATGTACAGATTCGAGAAATCTACCTTTCCGAGCAACATTCCGAGCGGAGGCATTAATATGTCAGAGGTGAAAGATGATACAATTTTCCCAAAAGCTGCACCGATTATGACACCTGTGGCCATGTCAACGATGTTACCTCGGAGGAGGAATTTGCGCCATTCTTCAAACAAAAGAATCACTCCTTGATAAAAAAAATTGACAAAAATTTTTCCCTCCTGTAAAATGCACATGTTACCCACAAATTGCAGAAGGGAGTCCTTACACATGCATGATAACAAAAAAGATTCTGAATGTCAAACAAACGTGCTCTTCGCGGTGTACGTGATTTGGTGTAGAAAAAACAACATGTATTACATCGGTGTCACTGGTCAAGAGGACGTATATACGCGAATCTATCAGCACAAGTACGGCAAATTGTTTATCGACCGCGAAATCAAAAATGTCGGCTGGGAAAATTTCGATTAGTGGGTCGTCGAAGAAAATGTCCCTGTCAATCTTACCAGCGAATGCGAGCAACGCTGGATAAAATTTTTCAATTGTGTCTATCCCAAGGGATACAACAAGACCAGCGGCGGAATAGCACTTTTCAAGCACACAGAAGCTAGTAAAGAATTAATGCGCCAAGCGCAACTTGGAAGGCACCATACATCGGAAACGAAAGTCAAAATGCGTCAAGCAAAACTTGGTAGCCATTGCACTGCTAAAACCGACGCCGAATCCGCTCAAGAAACGCCGTAATACTTCAGCAATGCTTGCGTACCGAGATTGCCTTCGCCTGATTCTTCGAGCTTGCGCACCTCGTGGAGCACCATCGCCAGAATCGGGAGCGACGCGCCGTAAGCCGTAGCGGTTTCGTTGCCGATAGCTAAGTCTTTGCCAAAATGTTTCAGCATAAATCCGGGATTAAAATCACCGTCGAGACCTCTGCGCGCTACACCTGTCATTTGAACACTGCCAGCCGCGCCCGTCACTATCGCCGAATAAACTTTCTCAACGTCGAGCCCCGAAGCCTTAGCATAAGCAAAAGCCTCACAAACTCCCGCTAACGTTCCCGCGATTGCGATTTGGTTGCAAGCCTTAGTTTTCTGCCCCGCGCCCGCCGAACCTTCGTAGACGATATTTTTGCCCATTGCCGCGAAGACAGGTTGCAATGCGTTAAAGTCTTCTTCCTCGCCGCCGACAAGAATTGTAAGCGTGGCATTCTTCGCGCCGACATCGCCGCCGGTAACCGGAGCATCAACCGCGTGAAGATTTTTAGCCTTAGCCGCCGCAAAAATTTTCTCGGCAAGAATCGGCGAGGAAGTCGTCATATCGACAAGATAAGCACCAGCCCGCGCAGATTCGACGATACCGCCCGCGCCTAAATAAATTTGCTCAACGTCCTTTGGATAGCCGACGATAGTTATCACAACGTCTTGCCCTGCCGCGCATTCACTGACGGTTTCGCACCAACGAGCTCCGCGTTCAATCAAAGCTTGCGCCTTAGACTTCGTGCGGTTGTAAACGCTGACAGAAAAGCCCGCGTCCATTAAATGCCCAGCCATCGCCGAGCCCATTATCCCCGTTCCGATAAAACCAATTTTCTTCAAAGCCGTCATTCCTAAATCACCCTCTTTCACGCGGCGAAGTGTATCATATTGTTTTCATTTTTTCAAGACGCAGCGCAAGGAATTATTGACAGAAAATAAATCAACAAGTAAAATTGGCGGCGAACGGAGGCGGTTAAGCTTGAAATATAAACGTGTAGTTCTGAAGTTGAGCGGCGAGGCTCTTGCCGGAGAAAAAAGTTTTGGAATATATCCTCCCGTCGTGGAGAGTATCGCCAAGCAGATAAAAAAAATTCACGACGCGGGCTTGGAAGTGGCAATTGTCGTAGGAGGCGGAAATATCTGGCGCGGATTGAGCGGCGCGGCTAAGGGCATGGATAGAGCATCCGCCGATTATATGGGAATGCTCGCGACAGTTATGAACGCGTTGGCTTTGCAAGACGCCCTTGAACAGATGAAAGTTTTTACTCGCGTGCAGACTGCCATTGAAATGCGCGAAGTCGCTGAGCCTTATATCAGACGCCGCGCAGTCCGTCACTTGGAGAAGGGGCGCGTAGTGATTTTCGGCGCGGGCACCGGCAATCCGTATTTCTCTACGGATACGACGGCGGCACTCAGAGCGGCGGAAGTTGAGGCTGATGTTATTTTAATGGCTAAGAAGGGTGCGGACGGCATTTACGACTGCGACCCGAATCTTTTCCCCGACGCTAAAAAATTCGACAGGATAAGCTACATTGATATTTTAAATTTGGGACTGCACGTTATGGACTCAACGGCAACCAGCCTTTGCATGGATAATCACATTCCGCTCGTCGTCTTCAACATGGACAATTACGAAAATATTTATCGCGCCGCACTCGGCGAAACAATCGGCACGACCGTCAGTTAAGGAGGCTTTCAAATGACTAAGGACGTTATTAAATCGGCGGAGGACAAGCTCGGCAAAACTCTCGACGCTTTAAAAAAAGATTATGGCACGCTCCGCGCAGGACGCGCCGCTCCCAGTTTGCTCGATAAGGTTATGGTTGATTATTACGGCACCGCGACGCCCGTTAATCAAATCGCCAACGTTACAATCCCCGAACCGCGCATGATTATGATTAAGCCTTACGATCGCAGTTCGCTGAAGGATATTGAACGCGCCATTCAAAAATCGGATTTAGGATTGACGCCCAATAACGACGGCACGACGATTCGCCTCGCAATTCCGCAACCGACTCAGGAACGCCGCAAAGAACTTGTTAAAGTCGTCAGCAAGAAGGCGGAAGAGGCTAAGGTTGCAATGCGCAATATCCGCCGCGACGCCAATGAATCAATTAAAAAGTTGGAGAAGGGCAAGCAAATTACTGAAGACGATCGTAAGGACGCGCAGGAACAAATGCAGAAGCTCCTCGACAAGTATATTAAGCTCGTCGACGGCGCAAAGGCAACTAAAGAAAAGGAAGTTATGGAAGTCTGATTATGTGGGAGAGCGACGGCGGCTTGCTTGCGCGAGTCGATAGAGATAAGATGCCGCGTCACGTGGCGATAATAATGGATGGCAACGGGCGTTGGGCTTCTGTTCGCGGGCTTATGAGGAGCGCGGGGCATACCGCCGGCGTCAAGACCTTAAAAAATATTTTAAAGACGGCGGTTAATCTCAAGCTGGAGGCTTTGACGGTTTACGCCTTTTCGACGGAAAATTGGAAACGACCTCACACTGAGGTTGATTTTTTAATGCATTTATTCTCGGATTATCTGGAACGCGAGAAACTCGAAATGCACGCCAACAACGTCCGCATAAAATTTTTGGGGCGTACGGAAGATTTTGCTCCGGCTCTGCAAAAGTTAATGCGCGAGTCCGTCGAACTGATGAAAAATAATACGGGCGTGCAATTTAATGTGGCAGCTGATTACGGCGGGCAAGACGAGATTATCCGAGCGGCTCAGAAATTGGCGCGGCGCGTTCAAGCTGGGGAGTTATCGCCCGAAGATATTTCCGCGCAGATTTTTGAAAACGAACTCGATACAAGCGGGCAACCTCCCGTTGATTTGCTGATTAGGACGAGCGGCGATTTGCGCGTCAGCAATTTTTTATTATGGCAAGCCGCCTACGCGGAATTTTGGTTCACTGATACGCAATGGCCGGAGTTCACGCCCGAAGAATTTATCAATGCACTTATAGATTTTGGCAAACGGAATCGGCGTTTCGGCGCGTTGAATGACTCAAAAAATAAATGAGGAAGTGACGCCTTTGGCTTTAAGAATTATCACGGGGATTATAGGAATTGCAATCGCGGCGTTCGTGATTCAATACGGCGGCGCACCGTTCGCGGGTTTCGCGATATTTTTATCGCTGTTAGCGTGGCACGAATATTCAAGCGCATTTCGGCGGGCGGGAGTTATTACGACCTACATTTTCGGCGCGCTGGCTTTGATTTTGATATTATGTTGTGCGTGGCTCGGCAACGTCGAAGAACTTTTGGCAGTCATAACCATAAGCATGATGCTGATTTTTTTACTGACGGTAATTCTGCGCGGGAGCACGCGTCCTACTGATGCTTGCGTTTCGGTAGCGGGGATAATGTACATCGGCTTACCGTTAGCGCATTTAATTTTCCTGCGATTTTTATCAGACGAACCACAGCCCGGCGAACCTATAACTACCGTTAAAGAAATCGCCACGAACAACGCGACCATTCTTGATAAGCTTGAAATAAGCAAATTTCTGGACTTCTTACCGACGTTCGATTTAAGTTTGAATTTGAATGTCGACGCGGGTTGCGCCTTAGTTTGGGTATTGTTCGCGTGTACTTGGGCGAGTGATACTTTTGCTTACTTCGTCGGCTCGGCGATTGGCTCTCATAAACTTGCCTCGACGATAAGCCCCGGCAAAACTGTCGAAGGTTTTTTGGGCTCGATTGTCGGCACGGTTTTAACGGCGGTTATCGTCGGCACGATTATTTTTGGTTTGCCGCTGATTAAAATGGCGGTTGCGGGCTTTATCCTCGCGATTGTTGCGACGCTCGGCGATTTGGTTGAGTCGGTGTTGAAAAGATTCGCGAATATCAAGGATTCGGGCTTCTTCCTACCGGGTCACGGCGGCGCACTCGACAGATTCGACAGCCTGCTTTACACCGCCCCAACGTTTTATTACTTCGTGATTTTGTCGGGGATAGCGTGATGAAAAAAATTGCAATACTCGGCTCGACCGGCTCAATCGGCACGCAAGCTTTAGACGTTGTGCGGAATTTGCCCGAAGAATTTTCCGTAGAGGTTTTGGCGGCTAGTTCCAACGTCGAACTTTTTACAAAGCAGATTAAAGAATTCCGTCCGAAGTTGGCAGTCTTAGCTGACGAGGCGGCTTATAAAGAATTATCCAAGAAAAAATTTCACGGCACTGAACTTGCGGGCGGGCGACAAGCTTTTATCGACGCGGCGGACTTCGACGGCGTGGAGATTGTCTTGACGGCGATGAGTGGCTTCGCGGGCTTGGAGCCGACGATTAAAGCCATTAACGGCGGAAAAAATATCGCGCTCGCCAATAAGGAAACTTTGGTTGTTGCGGGCGAACTTATTACAAGACTTGCCAAAGCTCGCGGCGTAAAAATTTTGCCCGTCGACAGCGAACACGGAGCTTTTTTCCAATGCTTACAGGGCGAAGATTCGCGCACGATTAATAAACTTTTGCTGACGGCTTCGGGCGGACCTTTCAGAGGTAAAACTCGCGACGAACTTTTAAACGTCACAGTTAAGGAAGTTCTCGCGCACCCGACTTGGAACATGGGCAAAAAAATTACCGTCGACAGTGCCACGCTCGTAAACAAAGGACTTGAAGTTATCGAGGCGAAGTTTCTTTACGGCGTCGATTATAATCAAATCCAAGTCGTCGTGCATCCGCAGAGTATCGTTCATTCGATGGTTGAGTTCAATGACGGTTCGATTATCGCGCAACTCGCCGCGCCCGACATGCGCTTACCGATTCAATACGCGTTGACTTATCCGCGCAGATTGCCTTGCCCCGTTAAGAAATTAGATTTTTGGCAGATAAAATCGCTGACGTTTGAAGAGCCCGACTTTGAAACTTTTCGCGGATTGAAATATGCTTATGCGGCGGGCAAAGTCGGCGGCACGTTGCCTTGCACCTTCAACGCGGCGAATGAGGTTGCTGTCAATGCATTTCTGCGCGGGCAAATAAAATTTTTGAACATCTACGATGTGATTGAAGAAACCGTCATAAGAAGCGACGCTTTTATTTCGACGTTTGAAAATTTATTGGAGGCGGACAGAGCAGCGCGAGCTTTGGCGGAACAATATATTGAACTAGCTTTTTGAACGGAGGCATTGATTTGATTTTAACGATAGCGGCGGCGGTATTTGTCTTCGGGCTGTTGGTACTCGTTCACGAATTCGGGCACTTCATAACCGCCAAGATGACGGGAATGCGCGTCGATGAATTTGCAATCGGCTTCGGACCAAAACTTATCAGCAGGCGGCGCGGCGAAACTGTTTACTCCTTGCGGGCGGTACCGTTGGGCGGCTTCAACGATATTGCCGGTATGGACGCCGATAATAATACTGCCGGCGAACGCGGCTTTTGCGCCAAACCTGTTTTATCGCGGATGATTGTGATATTGGCGGGCGCGACGATGAATTTTATCTTGCCGATAGTTTTATTCTTCGCGATTTATGCGACGCTCGGCGAGGGTAAGCCTTCGACTGAACCGGTAATCGGCGGCGTGATTCAAGGCATGTCTGCTGAACAGGCGGGGCTTAAAGCGGGCGATAAAATTCTCAGCGTCGACGGGCAAGCGGTCACGACGTGGGCTGACTTCACCGATAAACTCAAGAACATTGAGGCGGGACAAAATATTTTGCTCAAGTACGAACGCGGCGCGGAAATTTCTGAAGTCACAGTATCGCCGACGTTCAACGAACAGGAAAAACGCATATTGGTAGGCGTACAAAGTTCAATCGTTTACGAATCAAAGACAGTGCCGGAAGCATTCACGGCGGCAATCGAACATACAAAAGAAATAACCGTCGCGATGCTCGAAGGAATTGCGCGGCTGTTCAAGGAGCCCGAACAAACAGAAAATCTCGCCGGACCGATTGGCATTGTGCAGATGTCGGGGCAAGTCGCTGAACGTGGCTTTATCCCGCTCCTCAACTTCGCGGCGTTGCTCAGTATAAATCTCGGCATAATCAACTTGTTGCCCGTGCCCGTGCTTGACGGCGGACATTTTGTGAATCTTTTTATCGAGGCGGTAAGGGGCAAGCCGCTCGGCTCCAAAGCCATTGCTTACACTCAACGCGTCGGCATTGCGCTTTTGCTTATGCTTATGCTTTTCGCTACGAAAAATGATCTCGTGCGTGTTTTCTTGAAGTGAGGCGGGCTTATGAGTAAAATTTTTACAATCGGCTTTGCGCGCAAGACGGCGGAGGATTTTTTCGAGACTCTCAAAGATAACGGCGTCAAAAAAATTATCGACGTTCGATTTAAAAACACATCACAACTTTTGGGCTTCAGCAAGTATGTTGACCTCGAATATCTTACGCGAGAAATTTTGAAAGGCAAATGTATCCACGACAGGAAGTTTACGCCTTCGGAAAAAATTTTGACTAGGTATAAGAAAAATCTTATCGATTGGGACGGTTACGAACGCGAATTTGAAGACCTTATGAAGTACCGTGACATTGACACTTACATTGCTGATAATTATGCGTCGCAAGAAAATTACTGCTTACTTTGCACCGAGCCGACGCCCGAAAATTGTCACAGGCGGCTTGTCGCAGAAAAAATCCGTGACGTTTTGGGCGTCGAAATTATTCATTTGTGAGGCGCGGCGATGTTTATTCGTAAGCTGATAATCCTCGCCGAGAGTGCGAAGTTCAATAATTATTGCGTGGCGGGCGTCGACGTTGAAACCGGCAAATGGATTCGTCCGATTTCCGAAAATCCCGAATTGGAAGACGCGGTGCCGCTTGCCGATTTGAAATATCCCGACGGCTCGCGAGTGGAGTTGTTGGACGTTACAGAAATAAAATTTTCCGACCGGTCGGCGAACAATCCGACTCAGCCGGAAAATTTTTTTTACAACGCGAAATATTTTTGGCAGAAAGTCGGGCGCGTGACGTTGCAGGAAGTTATAAATCTGCGCGGCTTTGATGAGTGCGATAAAATTTTTTACAACGATGAACGTTCGATACTCGGCGCGGACGTATTAAAATTTTCTGAACGCGAATCGCTGTTGTTGTTGCCCGTCGAAAATTTATTCGTGTCGATTGAGGAGGCGGAGGATAAAAAGAAATTCTTTGCGGACTTCGATTATCGCGGCAAGAAATTTTACCGGTTCAGCGTCGGCGATATTGAAGTCAGAAATAAATTCGCCGATACCCGCGCAGGTAAATATTTTCTCAAGGACAAGGCGACCGTCGTTTTCAGCTTGACGAATCCTTACGTTAAAAATGCCGAATGTTACAAAATGCTCGCCCAAATTTTTTAAACGTTGCCCGCGTAAACGAAATTCAAATGATTTTTGGCGACTTCGACGAGTTCATAAATTTTTTTTACGGGCGTCGGCGGGAGATTGGTTACTTTGTAGCGCGGGAAAAATCTGCTGATGTGTAGCGGAATGTCTTTGGAAATGTTCGCGAGCCAAGCCGCCTCCGCGTCCATATCTTCGGGCGAATCGTTCATCGTCGGCACGATTAAAGTTGTAACTTCGACGTGGCAAGCCTGCGCGGAAATTTCAATCGTCTTGCGAACAGTTTCAAAGTCGCCGCCGAGTATCGAATAAATTTTTTGGCTGAAACCCTTCAAGTCGATATTCATCGCGTCAATCAGCGGCAAGATTTTTTTCAACGCGGCAGGCGCGACAGTCCCGTTAGTCACGAGAACAGATTTCAATCCGATTTCCTTCAAAAGCTCCGACGTATCGCGGACAAATTCATAACCGATAAACGGCTCGTTGTAAGTAAAAGCGACGCCGATATTTTTTTTATCGACAAGTTCGGCGGCAAGCGCGGCGAGTTGTTCGGGAGAAATTTTTCGTGTCGGGAAAGTCGAATCAGCCATCGAGATTTCAAAGTTCTGACAGAAAGGACAATTCAAATTGCAACCGTAACTGCCGACGGACAGAATCCGACTGCCGGGAAAAAATTTGTACAGCGGCTTCTTTTCAATCGGGTCGAGTGCAATGGAAGTTATCGCGCCGTAATTCAACGCAGTAATTTTCTCGCCGTCATTAAATCGCGCCCGACACTTTCCAACTTCCCCAACTGCCAGCCTGCAATGTTGCGGACATATCTCGCATATTCTTTTCTCCATGTTAAAACCTCCCAAAATTGACAACACTCGCGCCGCCCTGCTACAATAAAATAAATTTATCACCTTCGCCACGACTTGACAAGGAGGAACCTTAATATGTCAAAAATCAATGAAGAGACACGGCAAATTAAAATTATTTCGTTCGACGAGGAAGTCTGGGAGCTACTACGCAAATTGCAAGAAAATCAACGCGACGTTAAAGAAGAAATTAAATACTCTCACGATAAGCTAAATGACCGTATAGATAAGCTCGAATATCGCATTAACAGGCTCGAAGATAAAATCGATTCGTTGCTTAATCGTCAGCCAACGCTAAATATCTCGACGTTAAACATTTTCTACATAACCATCGCCATAGGTGCCAGCTACGCTCTGATTTTTAAATGAAAATTCTCTTGTCTAAAACTTCCCTGAAAAAATTTTTTTATCATTATGCCCGAATTTTATTGACGCGGAAAATTTTTCTTGATAAAATGCGCGCCAAAGGTTTAATGTTTTTCAGTAAGTTGACGATAGTATTTCTAAAAAGGCAATGAACGCAACCGAAACTGCGCCCCCGTTACGCGTGCGGGGCGTGATTCCCAGCGACGGTTGGGACGGCAGTTTTAAGCGTTTATTCAGCGGCGGAAAGGAAACCGTCGACTAAGGAAAAATTTTTAAGGAAGTCAAGGAGGAAATAAAAATGAGTGCTGTAATTAACACGAACATTGCGGCGATCCGTACTCATGGCGTGTACAGTCGCAATAACGACAACATGAACGCGGCGATGACCAGAGT
>CAJOHN010000001.1 GCA_905234235.1 uncultured Selenomonadaceae bacterium | reverse complement strand
ATAGCCGACGACACAACACGCCGAGACTGTCAAGACGTAGGGAACTTGCGTTGAGACGTGGTCGATATGATGACATTGCGCGCCAGCCGAAGCAAGGATAGTTGTATCGGAAATGGGCGAGGCATGATCTCCGCCGACTGCCCCCGACAAAATCGCCGCTACACACAAAACAAGCAGTTGATAAGTTTCGGGCGTCAAGTTAATAACAGCAACCGCTATCGGAATCAAAATACCGAACGTCCCCCAACTCGTGCCCGTCGCGAACGCAAGCCCAATCGCTACCAAGAAAAATACTACCGGTAAAAATACTGCCAGCGATGCATTTTCGTGAACAATATTTCCAACATAGCCGCCGAGATTGAGATAATCACTGCCGCAAATCCCAGACAACGTCCAAGCTAAGCATAAAATAAAAATCGCGGGAACCATTGCCTTAAAACCTTGCCCGAAACATTCACAGAAACTTTGGAACGTCACAACTCTGCGCGGGAGATAAAGTAAGGCGGTAAACACAAACGCGCTGAACGAACCGATAACTAAACCTTTGGAAGCGTCGCAATCGGCGAAGGCGTCAGAAATACTCGCGCCGTCATTGAAGCCGCCCGTGTAAAGCATGCCGTAAATGCACGCGCCGATTAAAACAACCAACGGAAGCACCAAGTCAAAAATTTTCCCGTTGCCGCCCGTAACTTGCTCCTCAGCGGCGTTGTCTTGATATTCGGCGGGGATTTCAAAGTGTTCCTTATTCTTGCGAACGTCCTCGCCCATCGTCGAGAAGTCTCTGCCCGTCACGATTATGAACGCCATAAAAATCATCGTCAAAATCGCGTAAAGGTTAAAGGGAATAGTTTCGATAAAAAGTGCGAAGCCGTCAATTTCTGTGCCTTCGGGCAGTGACGAGCCGACCGCCGCCGCCCAACTCGAAACCGGCGCGATAATGCAAATCGGAGCTGCCGTCGCGTCGATAATGTAAGCGAGCTTGGCACGACAGATTTTAAATTTATCAGTGACGGGGCGCATAATCGTGCCGACTGTCAAGCAGTTAAAGTAGTCGTCGATAAAAATCAACATGCCAAGAAAAGCCGTCAAGCCGAGCGCGGAACGTTTACCCGAAATCACGGAACGCGCCCATTCTCCATAAGCACGCGTCGCGCCCGAACGACTTATCGCCGCAACCAATATTCCCAAGATGACTAGGAACACCAGAATATTAACATTGCCGCCGACTTTCGCCTCCATTATTCCGAACAGCGTCACGATTGATTCCAAGAAACTGCCACCCGTAAATAACATCGCTCCCGAAAATATTCCGATTATCAGCGACATGTAAACTTCCTTCGTCCAAAGCGCGAGGATTATCGTGATAATCGGCGGCAACATTGACAACGCAGAATTTTCCATTAGAAAAACTTCCTCCTTAAATTTTGGTTATGCCGCGCAGATTATAACAGCTAAATCTAAAAAGTACAAAAAAATTTTGACGGGCAAACGGTTTTATTCGGTGATTGAATCTGAAAATATTTTGTAGTATATTGTTGCGAGAAAAGTTTTGATAAGGAGAGTGATGCCTGTGCCAATAGATTTTAGTTTCCCCGCGAAAGTTCGCGACTTGGTTTCCACGATAACGCCGCTCGATATTTTTGATATTTTAATCGTCGCGATGATTCTCTACAAATGTTATCAAATGCTCCAAGACACTCGCGCAATCACGCTGGTTAAAGGGCTGATGGTTATAATTTCGCTGACGGTAATTTGCGGCTGGCTAAACTTGCACGTCATAACATGGATATTGCAGAAAAGTTCGGAGTGGCTTTTTATCGCGTTGCCAATTTTATTTCAACCGGAACTGCGCCGCGCCCTTGAACATTTGGGGCAAGGACAATTTTTTAGTCATGGAGCTTCGTTGCTTGACAAGAAGGCGGCTGATTTGGTTGTCGACGAGATTGTCAAGACGGCGAAGAAACTTTCACAGACAAAGACCGGCGCGCTTATGGTTATCGAACGCGAAATGAAATTGAACGACATCAGCATTACGGGCATTCATATCGACGGAATTATTTCATCGGAATTTTTACTGAACGTCTTTATCGTGAACACGCCCCTACACGACGGCGCGGCGATTATTCGCGGCAACAGATTAATTTCTGCGGCGTGCGTTTTGCCGCTTACTGAGAATCATGGGCTTTCGACGGAGCTTGGAACTCGACACAGGGCGGCAATCGGATTATCGGAGCAGTGCGACGCGTTGATTATAGTAGTCAGCGAGGAGACGGGAACAATTTCTGTTGCGGAGGGCGGACATTTGACGCGACGTTTCGACGAAAAAACTTTAGCGGCTAAAATTCGCCCCGCGTTTGTTCAGAAGGAAGATTTATTCTTTGGCAGGTTCCTTTCGAGACGGAGGGACGACAGATGACGCGAATAGTAGACATCTTCCGCCGCAATGCCTTAAAAAAATTCATCGCGCTGGTGGCGGCGTTTCTTATGTGGGTTTACGTCATGGCGGATCAAGACCCGGCAATCGAAGGCTCTTACACCGTGCCGCTGACAATTTCAAATGCGCCGTATGAACTCGTTGCGATTTGCGATGACAAAACCATAAAAATTGAGACTCGTGCGCCGCGTTCAAATTTTGTAAAGTACAATGCCAATGCCTTCCGAGTCTACGCCAATCTTGAAGGACTCAGCGAGGGCGACCATCAAATTGCGCCGCAAGTTATCATGCCGCAAGGATTTGAGTTGATAGAAACGAAGCCCGCCGCCGTCAACGTCAAGCTTGACCCATTAACCGAACGCCAAATGCCGATTGAACTTACGATAATGGGGAGCGTTGCGCCGGACGCAGCGATTAGAGAGTTGCAAAAATCAATGGACTTTGTGACGATAGTCGGACCTAAAAGTTTTGTAGAACAGGTTACCAGAGTTTACAGCATGATAAATTTTTCCGGCAACAGTTCGAGTTTTGAATTGCAAGTGCCGATGCGTGCCGTCGACGCTAAGGAAGAAGTCCTCCCGAATGTGCGCGTTGTGCCGAGCGTCATCACGGTTTCGGTTGATATTGAAAGCGGTATCAAGCGGCGAATCGTCCCCGTAATTCCTGAGCTTTCCGTAGCGGACGGTTGGGAGCTTACAAAAATAACCGTCGAGCCCGCGCAGATTGAAATCAGCGGCGCGGAATCTGTGATAAATTCAATCGTCACGATAAAGACGGAGCCTTTCACAGTGCAGACGGGACAGAAAAATTTCAAAGGGACGTTAAAGTTGGACGTGCCGGAGAGTGTGACGGTAAAGAGCTCAGAGGTTACAGTTTCCGCCGAAGTCGTACGTAAGCCCGTCGCACGCGAGACGACAAATAATCAGCCTTAAAAATTTTTCTTCAAACCACTTGATAATTGTTATCACGTATGCTATACTACGTTCAGGCTTTCGTTAAAGCTCTCCTAAAATATAAAACACATACGCTTGGAAAAAGTCCCGTGCTGCTCACACGGGGCTTTTCTGATGATCGGGAAAAATTTTTCTAATAGCTTGACAGTCGTTTTTTTTTATAATGATAGAGTTAATAAGTTTGGTTATTCGATAAAATAGTATCTGACACGTCCAAATCTCACCATAAAAAACCTTGCCGATTAAGTTCGGAAATTTTTTTATAACGGAAAGGAATGCCTAGCGAAATGAAGAAGATACTGATGGTTTTAGCGTTGATAATGTTGATGACGGGTTGCGGCTTGGAGACGGAGCCAACAGAAACATTGGTCGTCGGATTTGATGAATCGCCGCTGGGTTATCGTAACGACAAAGGCGAATTGGTCGGAATAGAAATTGATTTGGCGCGTGAAGCTATAAAACGTGCGGGCGCGAAGGCAGAATTTAAAATTATTCATTGGGCAGAAAAGGAAGAGGAATTAAACAGCGGCAAAATCGATATGATTTGGAACGGAATGGATATAACGCCCGAACGGCAAGAAATTATGTTATTCAGCAAGCCGTACATGGATAATCGTCGCGTTTTGATAGTAACAAAGGACAATCCCAAAAAAATATACTCTGAACCTGACTTGGAAGGCAAAATATTGGGAGTAAAAGCAGGCACGACCGCAGAATTTTATGTAAACAGCGAGGAAGGCTTGAAAAACAGCTTAAAAGAGTTGAAAGTATACAAAGAAGACGAATTAGAATTTGTCGCGTTGGAAAAGGGAGAAGTTGACGCGGTATTGTGCGACGAGATATTGGGACGGTATGCGATGATAAAACACCGCAATAATTTTGAGGTATTACCGGAGACGATTGGTAAAGTGAACGAATACGGCATAGGATTTCGGAAAAGTGACGTGGAATTACGGAACAGGATACAAGAAGCCTTCGACAGCATGAAAAGAGACGGCACGGCTAAAAAAATCTCGGAAAAATACTTTGAGGCGGACGTTTTGAAATAAACCAGAAAGGACTGAGGCAATGATAAAAAAAATATTAATAGCGTTGGCGGTAATAATGCTGATGACGGGTTGCGGCTCGAATTACAAGATAAAAGATAAAGTAGTAGTCGGATTGGACGAATCGCCGATAGGGTATGTCAATGAGCAGGGAGAAGTCGTCGGCTTTGAAGTAGATTTGGCACGGGCTTGATATAACGCCGGAAAGACAGGAACGAATGCTATTCAGCAAACCTTACATGGATAATTGGATAGTTATGGTGGTACCGGAAGGAAATCCGCAAAGAATTTACTCGGAAGTCGACCTTAAAGGCAAAAATATCGGCGTAAAAGCCGGGACGACTTCAGAATTTTACATTGACAACACGGAAGGCATTAAAAATATCATAAAAGAATTCAGAACATATGAAAGCGACGAAAAAACATTTACTGCATTGGAAAACGGAGAAATCGATGTAGTACTTTGCGATGTGATAGTTGGACGCTTTGAAATGGTAAAGCACAGTAATAATTTTGAAATACTCCCGAAAACGATAGGCGAAATTACGGAATACGGCATAGGCTTTCGGAAAAATGACGTCGAGTTACGCGATAAAATCCAAGAGGCGTTTGATAGCATGGTAAAAGACGGTACCGCTAAACAAATTTCCGAGAAATGGTTCCAAGCAAATATTATTAAGCACGGCAGATAAAATAAAAAAACTCCCGAATCAGTTTCGGGAGATTTTTTTTGCTTAAAAATGTTCTCAGGCAAAAGTAATTCGGTCAAAAATTTCAAGCGGGCTGTCAATGATAATCTTCGCGCCGCTTTCAACGAGTTCACTGCGCGGACGAAATCCCCAAGTCACTCCGATTGGTAAAAATCCTGCGTTCAAAGCCGTTTGAATGTCAACAGCTGTATCGCCGAAATAAGCCACGTCCTCCGCCGCAACTCCAAATTTTTTTGCACCTTCCAAGGCGCGGGTCGGGTCGGGCTTACGCGGTTGATTAGACTCGTCGCCGCTGACGTATGAAAATTTTATCGGCGCAAGAATTTTTTCCGTAATATCAACCGCCGCGAAGTGTTGCTTATTCGTGCAAATGCCAAGCGGAATTTTTTTTGCCTCCAACGCCGCCAGCAACTCCATAATCCCCGCGTAAGGCTTAACTTTTTTTAAACAGTTGCGAGCGTAACAGCCATTATAAAAATTTAAAGCCTCGTCAACGAAATCGGATTTATCGGCGGGCAAGCTGCGACCGATCAACTTCCTCGCGCCGTTGCCGACGAATTGCCGGACTTCATCAAGAGTCCTGCGCGGAAAATCGTAGTGCTCAAGCATTTCATTAACACTGTCGTGCAAATCGGCGAGGGTGTCGACAAGCGTCCCATCCATGTCGAAAATCGCCGCCTTGTAAGTCTTCATGATAAGCCCTCCATTTCGTCCAAGCGTCGCAAAAATTTTTCTAAGCGCGCCAGTTCAATTGCGTCCGTCACGCGCCGCCCCGAATAAAAAAATTCTACGGAAGAAATTTTCGCCGATGATGTCGGCTCAATTCGCCTGATGAGTTCGTTGACTGTGCCCGCGTTCCCGTCCAATATTTTTACGTGCGGCGGCAAAATTTTTCTCAGCGTGTCCTTGAAATAATTAAAGTGCGTGCAACCCAATACTAACGACGAAAAATTTTCCCAGTCATAATTCAGTTCGCCGCGCAGATATTCTTCGACAGCCAACGAATTAAATTCTTGACGCTCCGCAAATTCAACCAGTCGCGGCAACGCTTTTAGCTCCGCCAAATTTTCCGCGTGAAGCCGTTCAATCAGCCGCTGAATTTTTTTCCCTGTGATTGTTATCGCCGTCGCCGTCACTAAAACTTTTCTGTTCGGGAACGTGTCCAACGCCACTTTCATCGCGGGCTCCATCCCGATTATCGGCAAGGAATATTTTTCGCGCATTTTTTTTACCGCTACCGAAGTCGCCGTGTTGCACGCCACTACGATTGCCTCGACGCCCTGCGCAATTAAAAATTGAAACGCCGCGTCGACATAAGTTAAAACTTCTTCGGGCGACTTCGTGCCGTAAGGAACATTATCCTCGTCCGCGTAAAATATAAACTCAGCTTGTGGCAAAATTTTCATCGCGTGATGTAAAACAGATAGCCCGCCAATTCCCGAATCAAAAAATGCTATCTTCATATGCTCAACCCCGCCGCTTTGATTAAAATAAAAATCGCTAAGCCGACTGCCGAGCCGACGATTGAGCCGTTGAGCCGAATCCATATGAAATCTTGTTCCGCCTTATCGTAAACCAAATTATTGAGTTGCTCCTCCGTTAATTTGTCCAAAGCCGAACGCGCAACCACGCCGACTAACGGTTGAGCATGAAGAGCCGCCCGCGCAGTTAGTTCGTCGATAAATTTTTCAAAGGCGGCTTTAGCGGCAGTATCTTCGCGCAAGAGTTTCAAAAATCTGTCGTACTCTTCATCGAAAATTTTCATCAGCAACCCGCCGAGATTTTTTGAATCGGGCGAACGCAGTTGATTTTCCAAGTGAATCAGCGCGAGTTCAACCGCCTCCTCTAACGGTAAAGCCTGCGCGGCGTCGATTTGAATCCGTTCGACTAAATCTTTAAATTCGGGCGTATCGCTGAGTTCGGAAATTTTTAATCGGCATTCATTGAGCGTCCGGCGGTGTAGTTGAGTATTCGCGGCGAGTTCGTCGAGGAGTTTAAGCAGTTGCTGTTGCATGATTCGCGCCGCCTCCTCGAAGTTGACTAAGTCTAACATTTGCGCGAGCCCCGCCATTAAAATTGAAAAGCCGCCCATATTCTTAGTTTTCTCGTTAGCGTATTCCTCCAAAATCGCTTGAAGTTTATCGCACGTTTCGGGCTTAGCGGCAGTCTTGCGCATCGCCTTAACTATGTTGATAAAAATTTCTTTATCCTTGTCGTTACGTTTGAAATGCGCGCCGAAGTCGTCAATCAAACCTTGCGCGGGAATATCGCGGAGGACGCGGCGGAGTTCATTGGCAATCGTCTTGGAACGCGTCTCCTTATTCTGCGCGGCAAAAAATTTCTTCACGACGTTAAAAAGTTCGTCGACGATAATTTTACGCGTCGAATCTTTAGCGAGGTAGTCGACAATGCGCGGCATTAGCTTAAAGTCTCCGAGCTTCTTAAAAATTGAACGGCGCGAAAAAAATTCTTGCTGAACCATAATCACCGACGCTTTGACGAAATCTTTACGCCTGCGCGGAAGAATCGCGGTATGGAACGGGAAGCCCAACGGTTTTTTGAAAAGTGCCGTCACTGCAAACCAGTCCGCTATCCCGCCGACTAACGCCGCCTCCGTCACGAATAAAAAGCCCTCCGCAAAAATATTTTCCGGAAATGTAATCTTGAAACCAACCGCCATTAAAAATAAAAATGCCGCGCAGAGTAAAGTTGTATCTGCGTTGTTCCATCTGTCCAAAGCGTCAACCTCCCTGCAAAAGATGTTCGATAATCTGTGCGACGATAAATAACGCCATGCCGACTAAGCCGCCGCAAACAGAACCGTTGATACGAATCATCTGCAAATCGTCCGCAACATGCCCCTCAACAAATTCCGTAAGTTCGTCGTCCGTGAACTTGTCCAGCCGCTCGCGAATCATCTGCGGTATTTGTCCACGATATTCATTCAGCAAGCCCTCGATAAAATCTTTTATCAGCTTGTCAAAATTTTTCTGGAGCTTCTCGCTCTTAATGAACTCGTCAATCTTCGCGTCGACAAGATAATCTACCGACTCCCGCCAAATAACCGGCTTGCGTTCAACCTCGACGATAAGCGTACTCTTTGGATTAGCGGCTTGCTGACGGCGCAACTTTTCTAAGATACGCGGATCCGTGTCGCCCTTAACATTCACGTCGAGCCACGTCTTAACAAAATTCTCCGTGTCGAATTTCTGCAGGAAAAGTTTCTTAATATCGTCGAGGAATTTTTTAGTATTGAGACTGCCCGCCGCATTTTTAACGAAGCCGCCAAAAATTTTAATCATCTCGTCAGCCGCGTTCGCAGTCTCGCTATCGACAAGCACGCCCGAAGTATTAAGGACTTTCTCCGCCTCGCTGATTTTTTTCTCGACGGTTTCGTTTAGGATTTTCAAAATTTTTTCGTCGGTCAAATCCATTGAACTGAGCACAAGCGCACGCCCCGCCGAATCGCCCTCGTAAGCCGTGCGCAACTCGGTTATCTTTTTAAGAATTTCTTCCTGCATATGCGGGCTCCGTAAGATTTTATGCCCCGTGTCGAGGAGCGTGATTAAAATTTTACGGCTGTGCTTATCGTTCGTGACGACTTTAATAACTGCGTCGAAAAATTTTTCCGCGTCGAGGTTTCTGATTTCGGTTTCAAGAAGCGGCGCGACTTCCGCTGAAATTTTTTTAGTATCGAGCCCGTTAAAAAGTTCGCTCATAATTTCCCGCATAAGGATTTTAGTTTTATCGCGTCCCTTATTTTGCTCGAAATAATCAATCAGCAACTGCGCGGCATTCTCATCCTTGATAGTCTCCATGATATTTTTGGTGTTGAGTAAATCGGTGCCGACGAACTCGACGATAGCCTCCATGATTCGCCCGCGATTACGCCGTAAAATTTCCGTATGAAAACCAATTCCGAGCGGCTTACGGAAAAGAGCCGTCACGCCAAACCAGTCCGCCATGCCGCCGATTGTCGCCGCTAAAAATCCGTGATTCATCATTCCGAGAATAAAATTTCCAACCGAGCCCGTCAGAATGAATCTCAGCGGAGAAATTTCCGGTAATGTCGAAACTGCGCACAACGCACTTGCCGCCAGTGTCGCCGTTGCTTTCGTTTTATTTTCCAAAAAAATTTTCACCTCCGTAGTCGTTTAATTTATTTTATCACGAATCCGGCGCGCTGTCTTCAAAAATTTTTCATAAAAAAACGCCGCGCAGATTT
Source organism: uncultured Selenomonadaceae bacterium (assembly GCA_905234235.1). GTDB lineage: Bacteria > Bacillota > Negativicutes > Selenomonadales > Selenomonadaceae > Quinella. The sequence continues at coordinate 137,657 of CAJOHN010000001.1, read as the reverse complement.
TGCACGACGCAAAAATTTTTCGGTCGGAATTATTTCTTAGCTTTTTTCTCCTTGATACGAGCCGCTTTACCTGTGAGCTTGCGCAGATAATAAAGTTTGGCACGACGAACCGCGCCGCGACGAACGACTTCAATTTTCTCGACGCGTGGCGAATGCACGGGGAATAATCTTTCGACGCCGACGCCGTAAGAAATTCTGCGGACGGTGAACATTTCACGCACGCCGCTGCCTTGACGCCCGATAACAACGCCCTCGAAAATCTGAATGCGTTCGCGGTTGCCTTCGACGATTTTAGCGTGGACACGAACGGTATCGCCCGGCGCGAATTGCGGAATGTTATCGCGGAGCTGTTCCTTTTCAATCAGTTCAATAATATTCAATTTAAAGTCCTCCAATCTTTGTCCGACGTTCTTACCCGCACGCAGAGGAACGCCTCAATAACTTGCAAAGTCTAACATAAAATTTTTATCGGTGTCAAGTTGACAAACGCCGCGATTTGTAGGATTATAGGCGCGTTGAAAATTTCACATGGATTGGGTCGAGTGGCGCGAGCCTCAATAGGGAATGCGGTCGAAAGCCGCAACGATCACGTCACCGTAGCGGGGAGCAACTCTGCAATTATGTCACTGGGAGGGAAGGTTTCAGGGGACAGAGGTTAGGGGACAGGGAAAAACCTAATCCCTAAAACCTAATCCCTGAAACCTATCCCGGGAAGGCGCAGACAAGCTGAGATCCGAAGTCGGGAGAACTGCTCGATTAACAATCACCGTTTGACTTGCGAGCGACAGGAAGGGGATTTGTAATTCATTTTGTATTTCCTGCGCCCGCGACTTGGGCGTTTTTGTTTTGTTTAACTTAGGCGAAAAGTTTTTCCCCGTCACGGGGAGGCATTGCTCATACGTTTCACTTGCTGAGGAATCAGCGGCTCCGGTCTTGTGGCAGGAGAATTTTTTTTGCAACGAATAAGGCAGAAATTTTAGACGGCGGCAGGGAAATTTAACGAGGCGGCGAACAATTCAAGGAAAGTGGCACCTGTCACAGAGAAATTGAGGAGGTTCATCAGATGGACAACGAAAAAGATTTGGTGAAAAATGATTCCGGACTTGGCGCGATAAAAATTGCTGATGAGGTTGTCAGCATTATTGCGGGACTTGCGGCAACGGAAATTGACGGCATCGCGGGCATGAGCGGCGGCGTAGTCGGCGGCATTGCCGAAATGCTTGGTCGCAAAAACTTCTCCAAAGGCGTCAAAGTTGAAGTTGGCGAGCGCGAGGCAGCGGTTGACCTGTTCATTATCGTCAAATACGGCGCGAGAATCCCCGACGTTGCATTGGCGGCGCAGGAAAATATCAAACGCGCTATCGAGACTATGACGGGCTTGTCAGTCGTTGAAGTCAATGTTCACGTGCAGGGCGTCAACTTCCCCGAAGACGAAAACAAAGAGGAAGAGATTCGCGTCCATTGAGGCAACGAGGTTTAAATTTTGCGGGAGGTGAAGAAGTCTTATGGGGATAATCAGACGCCTTATATTACTTTTTTACGTCCTCGCGATAATGGCGGCGTTGGTAATTTGCGCGGGCGTGTGTCTGCAAATTATACCGACGAACGTTTGGCAAAAAGAATTGAACTTCATAATCGGACGGGAAGAAACATTGGCAGTAATGGCGGGCATGGCATTTGCGAGCTTGATTTTATTGACGGCGGTATTTTCGCGGAGTTCCAAAGGCGGACTTTCGCTGGCGTCTGGCGATGTTCATCTCGAAGCGGGTAAGCCCGGCGATGTCAAAGTTACGGTACCGGCGATTGTGAGCGTTGTTGAGAGAGCGGCAATTACAGTTAGCGGCGTGCGCGAGGCAAAAGCTTCCGTCTACCGGCAAGAAGGCGAAATGCCGATAAAAGTTCAGCTGACGATAACGCTCGGTCAAGGATTCTCAGCCCCGCGAGTCAGCGAGGCTACGGTTGCCGCCATAGACGACGCATTATTGACGGCTCTTGAGCTCCAGAAAGTACCGGTAGAGGTCAAAGTCGACGAAGTTACTCATGCAATTATCGAGCGCGATAGGCGAGTCGTTTGAGGTGCCGACATGTTAAAAGATTTGATAAAAAAAATAGTATCGGGAACTAAAAAAGTCGTGACACTTCCGGCGCGACAAAGCAGCGGAGAATTTTTGCTGAAGAAAACCGACTTCGGACTTGTTCGCGTGGATTATGTTGTGATTCAAAAAATCGCCGAACGGGCTTTGGCGCAAATAAAAGAGATTCAAGAGGCAAGTCTTTCAGTCGACAAATTCACGGGCACATTAATGCCGATAAAAATTCGACTGACGGCAGTTTTGGCGGAGGGTTATTCCGCGCCGAAAGCCAGCCAAGCGGCGTACCAAGCAATTAACGACGCGCTAAGAAAATTTTTGCTGTTAGAGTTTTATGTTCCGGTTGATGTCAAAGTTAAGCAGATAGCGCAAGTCATCCCGCAGAAACGAAAACGTGTGAGGTAGGCGGTGATTAAAATGCTCGAAGCAATGAAAAGTTTCGTTGTCGACATCTTTAAATCGCATCGCACGAGGAAATTCGGCTTTATAACGGGGCTTATCACGGGCGCGGCGATTTTGCTTATCGGCTTTTTCAATACGCTGTTTATATTTTTGTGCGGAGTGGTTGGGTTATTCATTGGGTCGCGTTTCGACAGCAAAGACGATCTGGTTGAGAAAATCATCAGGAAGCTCGACGAACTCTTACCGGAGAGGATTCAGCGTTGGTGAGGTTTTAGGATTAGTGACTAGGGAGAAATTATGAGCCGCAAACTTGCACGAGAGGCAGCATTTAAGGCGTTGTTCCAACTCGATTTTAATTTCGATGAAACTCAGCGCGAATTTTGCGAAGACCTTGCGATAGAAACAATGTTCAACGACAATCCTAAATTAACAAAAAAAGATTTGGCGTACATTGAATCATCAGTCAAAGGGACGCGGGCACGCCTTGAGGAAATTGACGGGATTATAACGGCGCACTTAAAAGAAGGCTGGCAGTTGCCAAGATTGATGGCGGCGGACAGAAATATCTTGCGGCTCGCCGTCTACGAGATGAAATTTGTCGAGCCGATAATCGCAAAGAATGTCGCGATAAATGAGGCTGTAGAGCTTGCCAAGCGATACGGCACCGACGATTCAAGCCGATTCGTAAACGGTATACTCGAAGCAATTTCAAAGTGAATTTTCCCGCCGGACGCGAGTCCGGTTTTTCTTTTTACGGAGGTTGTAATGTTCAAAGATTTATGGAGGCAAAGAACAGAACTCGTCGAACAAAGTTTGCTTGAAGAATTACGGCGAACAAAATCGCTTGACGAAAATTTAATGCGGGCAATGGAATATTCGTTAATGGCGGGCGGCAAAAGATTACGACCGATTTTATTAATGGCGGCGGCTGATTCGATTAACGGCGCGGGCGAAAAATTTATCACGGTGGCGGACGCGTTGGAAATGATTCATACGTATTCGCTGATTCACGACGATTTACCGGCGATGGATGACGACGATTACAGGCGCGGAAAGTTGACGAATCATAAAGTTTTCGGCGAGGCGATGGCGATTTTGGCGGGCGACGCGCTGTTGACGTTGGCTTTTGAAGTTGTGCTCAGACAAAAAGACGTTCCGCACGAAATTTTATTGGCGGTGCTAAAAGAAATCAGCGTAGCGGCAGGCGCGGCGGGTATGGTCGGCGGGCAAGCGATTGATTTACGTTCGGAAGGCGTTCAGATTGATTTGTCGACGTTAAAAATTATGCACATGGGCAAGACGGGCGCATTGTTCAAGGCGGCGATACGTTCGGGCGCGATTTTGGCGGGAGCTTCAACGGAAAAATTAAATGCGCTCACGAACTACGCGGAAAATTTTGGTTTGGCATTCCAAATCACCGACGACATTTTGGACGTAACGGGCGACGAAAAAATTTTAGGTAAACCGACGGGCTCCGACGCTAAGAATTTAAAATCAACTTATGTAAGTTTGACTTCCCTCGACGAGGCAAAAAATTTAGCTCAAGCGGTAGTTGACGAGGCTTTGAACGCGTTGGAAAATTTCGGGGCGGAGGCAGATTTTCTACGCGAACTCGTTCAGTATTTGGTTGCCAGACAAAAATAAATTCTGCTAAAGGATTTTATATCAGCCGCGCAGAATATCAGATGAAATTTTTTATAAGGGGCGTTTGTAATGAGGAAAATTTTTTTGACGACGTTGCTTATCATGATGATGAGCGCGGCGACGGCATTGGCGGCGAATTGGACGCAAGTCTACACCGACGAAAATGACAACGTGATTTACTTCGACACGGATTCGGTCAGCATTGCCTCGATGACGGAGAACAGGGACAATGCGACGTTTAGCGCGATGTTCCGCATGGATTACAGCGACAGAGGGCGCAACGCTCTGATTAATTGGTACCGCGATTATTCTATCGTTCCGGCGGGTATCGAAAACCTTTCCTACGACGTTTCTACGATTCAATTCAAAAAGGAAGGCGACAAAAGATACTATCACGTTTCCGAGCGCGTTTCCTACAACGCTTACGGTTCACAAATCGTCGGCATGCACTACACCAGCACGGAACCTAATTGGCAAGAAATTCCTGTCGCTTCGGTCGTTGACGTTGAATATTTCAATGCGTTTTTGATTGTCGATGGCAAGGATTTTAACTAAGGAGCGATTGTCACGGGACTGTTAAAGAGATTAAAATCCCCCGCCCAACTTCAAAAGATGAGCTTGACGGAACTTGAAGAATTGGCGGGCGAAATTCGCGAGCTAATCTTGACGACGGTCTCGAAAAACGGCGGACATCTTGCGCCGAGCTTGGGCACGGTCGAGCTGACGCTTGCGCTTTATTCGGTATTCGATTTCAGCAGAGACAGGCTGATCTGGGACGTTGGGCACCAAGCTTACACGCACAAAATTTTAACAGGGCGACGCGACACATTCCACACACTGCGGACTTTGGGAGGCATAACGGGCTTTCCGAAGCGTGCCGAGTCGCCTTTTGATTCTTTTGGTGTCGGGCACGCGTCAACGTCAATCAGTGCGGCGTTGGGATTTTTAATCGCGTCGGAGATTGAAAAGGTCAAGCGCAGAGTTATAGCGGTTATCGGCGACGGAGCTTTGACGGGCGGCATGGCGTTCGAGGCTTTGAATCACGCGGGGCAACTCAAAAAGAAATTGCTCGTCATCCTCAACGATAACGAAATGTCGATTGATAAAAATGTCGGCGCGTTATCGGAGTATTTATCGCAACTGCGCCTCAAGCCGCAATATCATCGTGTTAAAAAAGAGTTCGAGGATTTTGTTAAGAACATTCCCTTCCGCGACATTGGCGAAAAGATTTTATTGGCGTCGAAGTCGGTGCGTCACGGTTTAAAGTCGGCGATTGTACCCGGTGCGATTTTCGAGACGTTGGGCTTTACTTATCTCGGACCGATTGACGGGCACGACATAAAAAGTATGCGCGATATTTTCCAAAAGGTTGATGTGATTGACGCGCCGGTTTTGATTCACGTGCACACGACGAAGGGCAAAGGTTACGCGCCCGCCGAGACTTCGCCTGATAAATTTCATGGCGTCGGAAAGTTTGATAAGGCTTCGGGGCAAGTCTTCAAAAAAAAATCTCCGCCGAGTTACACAGAAATTTTTTCGCAAGCGGTTATCGACTGCGCGGCGCGTGATGATAAAATCGTCGCGATAACAGCTGCGATGCCGTCGGGCACGGGCTTAAAAAAGTTCGCTGAAAAATTTCCGCGCAGATTTTTTGACGTTGGAATCGCTGAGGAACACGCCGTAACTTTAGCGGCGGGCATGGCGGCTGGCGGGCTTAAGCCTGTCGTTGCGATTTATTCGACGTTTTTTCAACGCGCTTACGATCAAATCCTCCACGACGTTTGCTTACAAAATTTGCCGGTGCTGTTGTGTTTGGATAGAGCGGGGCTTGTCGGCGAGGATGGCGCGACTCATCACGGCGTATTTGATTTGGCATATCTGCGCACGATTCCGAACATGAATATTCTCGCGCCTAAAGACGAAAACGAGCTTCGGCAAATGATTTTCGCGGCAGTTGGGAAAAAATTCCCTGTAGCGATTCGTTATCCGCGTGGAGCAGGATTAGGCGTCAAAGTTGAAGATAAGCCCGAAAAATTTTCTTGGGGCGCGGCTGAAATTGTTTTAGAAAGTCAATCGCCGGACGTAACAATCTGCGCGGTCGGGACGATGGTAAAAACTTCATTGGACGCGGCGAGACTTTTGCGCGAGAAAAATATTTCAGCCGAAGTGATAAATATGCGGTTCGTCAAGCCGTTTGATTCGGGGCTGGTAAAAAAATCTGCGCGGGCGTCAAAATTATTAGTCACGTGCGAAGAAGGAACATTAACGGGCGGCTTCGGCTCGGCAGTAGCAGAATTTTTAACGGACGAAAAAATTTCAACGCCGCTTTTGAGGCTCGGCATAGCAGATAAATTCATAGAGCAGGGGACACGCGCAGAACTTTTGGATATGTGCGGCTTGACGGCGGAAAAAATTTCTTTGCGAATTTTGGAACGGCTGAACGAAATGATTTTCGGATTTTTAATGGTGGCGACATGAAACAACGGCTCGATATTTTGTTGACGGAGAAAAATTTCTTCGACAGCCGCGCCCGCGCTAAGGCGATGATTATGGCTGGGAAAATTTTAGTCAACGGGCAGAAAGTTGATAAGGCGGGGACGTTGATTGCGCCCGACGCTGAAATTCGGATTCTCGGCGAGGAAATGCCCTTTGTCAGTCGCGGCGGCTTGAAACTTCAAAAGGCTCTCGACGTTTTCAAAATAATTTTAAGCGGGAAGATTGCGGCTGATGTTGGTGCGTCGACGGGCGGCTTCACTGATTGTATGTTGCAACACGGCGCGAAGAAAGTTTACGCGATTGATGTCGGCTACGGTCAGCTTGCTTGGAAACTTCGACAAGATGAGCGCGTCGTCAACATGGAGCGCACAAATATTCGCAACGTCAAACGAGAAAATTTTTCGGAGGAATTGGATTTTGTATCAATCGACGTGGCGTTTATCTCGCTTGAGAAAGTTTTGCCGGTCGTTTATGAATTGCTTAAGGATTCGGGCGAAGTTGTCGCGCTGATAAAGCCGCAATTCGAGGCGGGGCGTGAACACGTCGGCAAGAAAGGCGTTGTCAAGGATAAAAAAATTCATGCGGCAGTTATCGAAAAGATTTTGAACTTCGCGGCGAACGTCGGCTTTAAAATTTGCGGCTTAGATTTTTCGCCGATAAAAGGTCCGGAGGGTAATATCGAATATCTGGCGTACTTGGCAAAAAATTTATCGACGGCTGACGTTGAAATTTTACAGGTTGTTAATTCAGCACATGGAGAATTGGACTGATGGCTAGGCAAAATGTTTTTGGGACGGTATTTGGAGTTGATGCGGGCATGATGCAGTTGGCGGTTTTTCCAAATATGAGCAAGCGGCGGGCAGGCGAGATTGTCGACCGCATTTTTAATTTTTATCACAACAAAGATGTGCGATTAGTTATGCCCGCGACGGAGGCGCGTCAATTTCGCAAGGAAGAATATGGTTTGCCGTGCGTCGAACGCGTTCATGTCGATATGGCGTTGAGTATCGGCGGCGACGGAACTTTACTTGGCGTATGCAGGAGATTTGGCGGGCAAAGCGTTCCTGTCTGCGGGATTAATCTTGGGACGCTGGGATTTTTAGCTGATATTGAGCCTCGCGAGTTGGAAAGTCGGCTTGCAAAAATTTTGGCGGGGCAATATCGGGTTGAGCGGCGACTTTTACTGAGCGGCTACATTCGCAACGAACTTGGCGAAAAATTTTTAGGCAACGCGATTAACGACGTTGTGATAACTAAAGGCGGCGTCGCGAGGATGTTGCGGCTCGGTCTGTACGTCAATCAAACGCATTTAATGGACTACAAAGCCGACGGGATTATAATCGCCAGCCCGACGGGTTCGACGGCGTACTCACTAAGTGCGGGCGGTCCCATTCTCAATCCGACGATTCGCGCACTTTTATTGACGCCGATTTGCGCGCACACCTTCCAAATGCGTCCGCTGATTGTCAACGAGGACGACGAGGTTTTGATTAAAATTTCGGCAATGCAGGACGTAATTGTTACGCTCGACGGGCAAGTCAGCCATAAAATCCAGCCCAATGATGAAATTATCGTCCGCAAAGCTAAGGAAACCGCGCAAATTGTCAAGTTCGACGATAAAAATTATTACGACGTGCTTAAAGCTAAGATGTGGAGCTGAAATTGATTTACATACACATTCCGTTTTGCGAGAAAAAATGCAATTACTGCGCGTTCAATTCCAAAATCAGTGACGAACCCGAGAAAAATTCCTACGTCGACGCTTTAATTAAGGAAATAAATTTGCGCAGCGACAATTCCGACGTTGAAACAATTTATATCGGCGGCGGCACTCCGACAACTTTGACGCTTAATCAACTGGAAAAAATTATCTGCGCGGTTGAAAAAAATTTTAGCGTCGAGACCTGCGCGGAAATTACAATCGAAGCAAATCCCGGCACCGTCGATAAAAATTATTTGCGCGGCTTGCGAGATTTGGGATTTAATCGTTTGAGCTTGGGCGTTCAGAGTTTTGACGACGCGCTGTTAAAAATTTTGGGCAGGATTCACGACGCGTTGACGGCTGTTAAAACTATCGCGCTCGCCAAAAATTTTTTCGACAACGTCAGTATCGATTTAATGTACGGCTTGCCGAATCAGACTTTAAATCATCTGCGCCGCGACGTTGAACAAGTAAAAAGCCTCGACGTTCAACACGTATCGATTTACGGCTTGGAGATTGAAGAGGGCACGAAATTTTTTGATATGGGCGTGGCAGTCGACGAAAATATTTGCGCCGATATGTACGAATTTATCACGGAAACTTTGCCCGCGCTCGGTTATAATCGCTACGAAATCAGCAACTTCGCTAAAAAAAATTTCGCCAGCCGTCACAACTGCGGTTATTGGACGGGGAAAAATTATTTCGGCTTCGGAGCGGGCGCGCACAGTTTCGACGGCAAGTTTAGAACTTCAAACGTCCGCGACGTGGCAACCTACATCAAAAACAATCGTTCAATCGTCGAGGAAATTGTCACGCGTCAGGCGGCGATGGAAGAATTTTGTTTTCTCGGCTTGCGAATGACTGACGGCATTTCCGCGCAGATTTTTAAAAGTAAGTTCGGCGCGAGTATTTTTGAAATATTCGGCACGGTTATCGATAAAAATCAAAGGCTCGGCTTAATTAACGTCGTCGCGGATAAAATTTTTCTCACAAAACGCGGAATGGCTCTCGGAAATGAAGTTTTTGCAGATTTTTTACTGTAGAGGAGGATTTTAATGATGAGAATTTTATTGGTTGTGGCGATAGGGGTTTTGGTGGCGGTGTTTATGATGCCGTCCGCGATGCCGCCCGCAAGTGCCGCGATTTATCAGCAGGGAATTTTCTACGTAATTTATGACGAGATGGGCGACGCCGCTATCGAAAATGCGGAGGATGTAAATTCAAACGGCGTGCCAGATATGGTCGAGGACGTTGCGACGCAACTGAATGCCGCTCGCGAAGTTTTCAAAGACGTTTTCAATTACCCCGACCCGCTTGAATCTCCGCGTTTTCAAGGGATTAATTCAATCGAAATCGACATCAGAGACAAAGAACAAATAACAGCCAGTGCCAGTGCCTTCAGCAACATCAGAAAAAAATCAAAGCATAACCCTGCCGAACGCGCTTTACACATCAGAATCGCAAATACGCTGAACCCTCATAAAAGCCAAGCTCCTACCCATGAATATTTCCACTTGATACAATTCGGCACGACGTATTTTAACAACGGCTGGTTTTCTGAGGGAACCGCGCAATGGGCTCAAGATGCCGTGTCAAAAATAGAAAACTATCCCGACGGTGAAAACTTTTCTCGGAATTTCGAGGACGAAAAAGCCAAAGAAGAACTTTTCCAGACCAAATACAAGGCGGCGAAATTATTTTGGTATCCTTTGGCGGTTAATATGAACGATAAAATCAAAATTCCCGACGAGATAATCGAAAAATATAAATATGTGGACGGTTCGCCGGTATTTCAAGACGATATTATTTACGGGGCGAATGTAGTGCGCGAAGTTTTGATGACGATGAAGTCTAAGGAAGATTTAGCGGCGGCAGAGTTCGGCGACGTAAAAGAATGGCGTAAAAAAGGGCGTCGCGCTGAAACTAACAACGAAATAATTTTGGATTGCGTTCGCGAGGTTTATAATGCCAAGAAATAACTTCAAAACCGTTGCTGACGAAGAAATTTTTTCTGCGGCTTATGAAGTCAACAAATCTAAATTTTTGGCGCACGTTAAGCACGTCGAGACTGAAGAGGCGGCACGAGAATTTATTTTGAGCATTCGCAAGAAATATTTCGACGCTACGCATAATTGTTCGGCTTGGATACTCGGCGAACGCGGCGATAAACAAAAATCTAACGACGACGGCGAACCCGGCGGCACTGCGGGCAATCCGATTCTCGAAACCATAAAAAAAAATAATCTGACGAACTGCGCGGTTGTCGTCACGCGTTATTTCGGCGGTATTAAGCTCGGAGCTGGCGGTTTGATTCGCGCTTACTCTCACACGGCGGCACTCGGCATTTCAAATTCAAAAATCGTGCAGATGACGACGTTCCAAAAAATTTCTCTGACTCTCGAATATAATTTCCTTGCGACGGTCGAAAATTATCTGCGCAATAAAAAAATCCGCGTCGAAAATGCGGATTATGCCGATGTCGTGACGTTAGAAATATTATTGCCGCCCGCGCAGATTGAAAATTTTTTAACCGAACTCAACGAATTAACTGCCGCAAACTTTTTACACGAGGATTTAGGCGAAATCCTTATCCCCGTCGAGATTTAATCACTATTTTAAGTTCAAATATTTATCAAGCCAAGCGGCGACAGCCTCGCCGATTATTTTTTTGCCTTCAGCATCGGGGTGCAAGCCGTCAATCGACAAACTTTCCATTAGATTGCCCTCGTCGTCAATTAATTTCTCGTTCACGTCGATAAAATATCGCTGGTCGCAAATCCAATCGCATATAAATTTCCTGTGCTCCTGCCAATCTTCCGGCGGAAGGTCTATAAAATTAAGTTTCTGAATCTGCGCGGGATTTATCGGCGTCGGCGTCAAAAAAACAGGCTTAATTCCGTTGCGTTCGCACTTATCCCTGAGCAATTCCAGATTTTCAACGGATTCAGAGCCTAAAATATCCGCCCGATAATCATTTACGCCCGCCATTATAAATAAAACTTCCGGTCTGAACGGCAACACATCATTATCAAATCGCTCCAAAATCTCCGCTGTCGTATCGCCGCTCCTGCCCAAATTTTTAACAGGTATCGCACAGTAAGTTTCCCAATTATAAAGAACCGTCGAAGGAGGAGCCGAAATTGCGCCGCCGCCGTGCGTTATACTGTCTCCGAGCGCGCAGAATCGAATTTGATGCTTAACTTCAAAGCTGTTTGACGAATCTTTTTCAGACCAATGCGTAAGCGGCTGATTATCTGAATTTAAAGCACGCACTCGCCAAAAATACTCGCCCTCATCAACAACCGCCACTTTATCATACAAATCAAAATTATCTTCCTGCGGCTGCGTCTGCGTAAAGTATCTGCGAATTATTTTCCCGTCTTTTATAAGTTCAATTTCATAATGATCCGCGCCGTTCGTCGGTATCCAAGAGTACACGGGATAAATCGGCGGGTAATTCATTTTATCAAATTCTGTCGTCGTGCGCGGCGCATTCGGGTTAGTTTCTATGTCTCGAATTGGAATTTTATTTTCAAGCGTCGTTCCTTCCAGCGAAACCGCATTTACTTGGAATTTTTTATGCACATCATCAACAGGAAGCTCAATTCCGTTTGTGTACGAAAAAATCGACGCGCCGTCAATTAAAATCTCATATTTAACCGCGTTAGGCACGATGTCCCAGAAAAGTCGCAAGATATTTTGCTCGTTAGGGATAATTTCTTCGGGAATACTCTGCGCGGGGGCGTTTGTAGCGTCGTCAAAATCATAAAGTTCGCTAATCGTGGCGGCTTGCGCATTTTTATCTTGTGTCAAATGATTATGCGGAGCCGGAACGTCTTTTACACGCCCGCCGAGTTCGATAAAGCCGAGATTTGAAAAACAAAGTGCAATGGCGATGACAATCGGCACAACTTTCAACATTGCAACTCCTCCCACCGCGTATAAAGTTCGTCTATCTCTGCAATTTTTTCCTCGTGCGCCGCCGCTAACTCTGATAATTTTTGCGGCTCCGTAGCTCCGTTTATCTCGTGTTCTATCATTTTTAATTCCATCTCCGCCATTTTTATTTGCGCCTCGATTTTTTCGACTGCCTGTTCATTGAATTTTGGCGCGGACGGCTTTTTCTTATCACTTTTAATCTTTTCATCTTTTAATCTTTTCATCTCAACCCCAGCGAATTCTATTATTCGCGTCGCCACTTTGTCAAGTAAATATCTGTCGTGCGTCACGATTAAAATTGTCCCGTCGAAACTTTGTAACGCCGATTCTATTGCCTCCCGCGCAGGTAAATCTAAATGATTCGTCGGCTCGTCGAGAATTAGGAAATTTGCGCCCGTCAAAATTAATTTCGTAAGTGCGACGCGCGTTTTTTCTCCGCCGGATAAATCTTTAATCGGCTTTTCGACCACTTGCGCGAATAAATTCAATTTAGCCAGTTCCGAACGCGCTTGACCCTCCGTTAAGCCGAACTCGTAATTTAATTCCTCCAGCGGCGTGCGATTTTCATTAAGTTCCTCGTGTCCTTGCGACAGGTAGCCGATTTTAACGCGGTTGCCAATTTTTATTTCGCCCGAATCAGCTTTAAGCTCGCCGACGATAATTTTTAGCAATGTAGACTTGCCGACACCGTTGCGACCGATTAACCCGACCTTTTCTCCCTTAAAAATCTCCGCGCTGAAGTCTTTGATGATATTCTTGAAGAAGATTTTTTCCAGAATCAAAATGCGATTAGCGGATTCGGTTGCGTCGCCGAGATTAATAGCAGATTTTTCTGTTGACGGAGGTTTTTCGAGGCGTTCCATTCTATCGAGGAGTGTTTGACGCCCGCGAGCCTGTTTAGCTTTGACGCCCGCCTTATTCCGCCGAACGAACTCCTCCAACTTGGCAATTTCTTCCTGCTGACGTTCGTAAGCTTTAAGTTCAGCCTCGCGGCGTTCCTTTTTAAGCTGAATAAATTTTTCATAGTTACCGGGATAGAGCGTGGCGCGGAAACTTTCCATGTCCAAAATTTTCCCGACGCAATTCTGCAGAAAATGTCTGTCGTGAGTGACGGCGATAACTGTACCGCGATAATTTTTGACGAACTCCTCCAGAAAATCAATCGAATAAATATCAAGATGATTCGTCGGCTCGTCGAGGATTAAAATTCGCGGCTCGTTCAACAACGCCTTAGCCAATGAAATTTTAGCCGATTCGCCGCCGCTGAAGTGGTTAGGATTTTTATTGAGTTCAGCCTCCGTAAATCCCAAGCCAAATAAAATTTTCCGCGCCATAAATTTTTCCGCGCCTTTAATCGTCAACATTTCGTCAAGAAGAGTTTCAGCTGTAAATTTCGGCGTCTGTTCGACGAATCCAATATCCTCCGAACGAAGCCCGCCGATTGTGCCGCCGTCAAAATTTTCCGCGCCCGTCATAATTTTTATCAACGTCGACTTGCCCGCGCCATTCTTGCCGACGATACCGAGTTTCTCGCCGTCAACAACTTTAAAACTCACGTCGCGGAAGATTAAACGTTCGCCGTAGTATTTTGTAACTTTATCAAGTTGAATCATTGCCCTGCCTCGTTTTTGATTCATGATAGCAAAAAAAATCCTCCGCGTCGACAAAATTTTTTTAGCCGATAAACAAAAAGAGCCGCCTTCGATTGAGCGGCTCCGATTTTTTTTTATTCAAAAATGTTGTGTTTAACTCTGTCGCGTTCCTCAGCTTGTTTAGCGTCATTCCAACGGTCAAGCGAGCCAACGAGATACTTAATGGACTGTTTCTTGCCCCGTAGGGCGGACACGTACAGTCTCTAAATCCAGATAGATAACGTCATAACCGTAAACGTGCGAGCGATGTTTCTTGAATTTGCTACGGATATGTTCAACGTCTTTGCAAACCTCAACGGTAAGCCAACGAGCAGCGGCAGTCTGCGATTCAAAATCATGGCGTTCGTCACCTTTAATCAGCGCAAGAGGCTTCATCCTCCGTCTTCTGGCAGCGTCAAGGTTCGCCGCGCCAATTCTGCTAATACCGCTATGGTCGCGATTTTTCATCTGTTCGCTCTTAGTGACGTAACGCAAATTTGTCCAGTGATTATTTTGGCTGTTGCGGTCGATATGGTCAATCTCGTAACCTTCAGGCTTTGCCCCCAACCAACATTCAGCGACAACACGCGCGATAGGAATTCGTTGGCAAATTTTATCTCGGTGAATAAACGTGAAACAATATCCGGCGGACGCGTGGTGATAGTCAACGATAATTTTGTTTTGTTTCTTGGATTTAACATTGCGGAAAATACGCCCGTCCTCGCTAACTTCATACAAAAATTTTAATGACGGAATCTTTCTGAACTCGCGATTAGTCATAAAAATGACCTCCCCCGAAACCTTATACGCTATTTTTTTGCTTCCGACCTCTTAAGAAGTCCGGCGTATAAAGCGGCATTTCTGCCACAGTGTCACTTTGCGGGCTATCTCTAATATGGACGACCCGTCACTCTTCTGATACGTTCAAACTTTTCTCCGCGAGCCGTGTAGCTGACATCAACCAAGCCGTCGTCGCAGAGTTTGACGTTAATGTTTTTGACGGGCGAATTCACGCGTCCGCGCACGTAAGCGACATAATTAGCGGCTTCCTCGCGTGTGGCGTCGTCAATGCCGATGAAATTAACCTTAACGCCGTCAATAATCATAAGCAATCACTTCCTCAACTCAATTTTTTTATCATCAGGCAAATCGAGCGTGCGAATCGGGAACGGAATATTAATGCCCTCCTCGCGATAACGCTTTGTAATCGCCTTAATGAATTCGTGTTTAAGGAGATATTGATTGGTAAAAACTTGGACGTGCATAACCGCATTGAAATCAATCGACGAATCGTTAAAAGCTTGGAAACGAACAACCGGCGCGAGTTTATTTCTGTCAACGCCGTCAGAATCAAATTCAGGTTCGTAGCCGTCAACTTTAATCATCAACTCGCGGGCAACGTCAACGGTAACTTCCTCGACTTTCTCAAGGTCGCTGTCATAAGAAACGCCAATCGGCACGACGACGATAATATCATCACGCGGCTGAGAAAAATTTGTCGTGACGGCACTGGCAATAACTTTATTCGGGATGACTACAACATTGCTCTCCGTCGGCGGCATGACCGTAATGTATCGCCAGTTAATATCGATAACGCGCCCCTCGTCGCCCGTAGAAAGTTTGATGTAGTCATTGACGCGCAGTTGTTTAGAGATGATAAGCTGCAAGCCCGAAAAAATATTTTCCAAAGTCTCGCGAACACCAAAGGCAACCGCCATACCACCAACACCCATAGCCGCCATAATCGGCGCGATTGAAATGTTGAAATAATCCAAGACAATCAACGCGCCCGAAGCGTAAATGGCAACGCGGAAAATCGTATCGAGCAATGTCGATTGCGTCATGTCGCTTGAGCCGGAAAACTTCAATCTGATGAAGCCCGAAAGCGTCCGTTCAAAGACACGCGTGATTGAAAAGACGATAACCGCAAACAAAACGTAGGAAAAAATTCTTTCGAGACCGGGCGGCAAATTGGAAGTTGTGACGCTCCAATAAAGACCCGTAACTAAGCATAACGAAATCGGGACGCCGCGCAGAGCTCGGAAAAAAATCCCGCGTATCTCCGATTCATGAGCCTTAGCTTTTTGTTCAAGCTTGCGCGTCAGCATTTGATTCAGCACTACGCCCACAAAGAGCGAAAACGCTAAGATACACGCGGGCACGATAAGCTTTTGCCCTAACGCCAGCCAATCAATATTTTGTAAATACTCCAAACAAAACACCTCTTACTTGAAAAAAATTTACGGTTGATATATTATAGCCGCTCCAAAAGGAGATGACAGCAATGAACGAAGTTTTAATCGAAGGAAAGAAATTGCGCTTGCGGCGGGCGAACGTTGACGAGTTGGATTACATCATGACGTTGCAAGCCGCGCCTGAAAATCGGAAATTTATCGTGCCATTCGATGCGGATTATCATCGCAAAATTATTTATTCGGACGGCTCGGAGAAATCGGACGTGATTATCGAGGAAGTTAAAACGGGACAAGCCGTCGGCTACTTCATGCTCCGCGAATTGGATTCTCGTTGCGCGGAATATACGCACGTTATCATCGACAAAAAAGGCGTCGGCTACGGGCGCGAATCTCTGCAACTTTTAATGCGTTGGACTTTCAAGCTCAAAAAATATCATCGCGTATGGATTGACTGCAAAGAATACAATTCAATCGCGCTCCACCTGTACGAAAGTTTAGGCTTCGTGCGCGAGGGCGTCCTGCGAGAAATAATCTTGACTAATGGCACCTACGAAAATTTAATCGTGTTGGGAATACTCGACCGCGAATATTTTGCTAAAAATTTTCTCTCCAATTACTGAGCCGAAAAAAATTTCCCCCGCAACCCGCGAGGGATTTTTTTATTGCGTTGAAAAATTTTTACACAGCCTTAGCCAAATCCTCGCCGAGTTTGCGGCATTCGTCAAGCGCGGTATCGTCGGGAGCATTCTCAGCAATGGCACTGCCAACGAACTTCGCGCCCGCTTCTTTGGTACGTTCGCTCCAATTTTCCATCCATATGCCGCCGCCCCAACCGTAGGAGCCGAAAAGTCCGACCGGTACGCCGTTAAGTTTAGCTTCCGCTTCCGTGAAGAAAGGCTCGAAGGAATCTTCCTCTAAAACTTCGTCGCCCATAGCCGGGCAACCGAATAAGAATCCGTTATAATCTGCCATGTCAGTTGCGTTGAAGTCGTCGACCTGAAAAACTTCGACATCCGCGCCCGCCGCTTTTGCGCCTTCAGCTACCGCCTCAGCCATTGCCTCTGTATTGCCGGTGCCGCTCCAAAAAACGACCGCGATTTTACTCATTAGGAATCGCCTCCAAAAAATTTTACTGCAAACCGCGCACATATTAACACAGCGGCTTTTGCCCGTCAATAAATTTGCGATTTAAATTGCCTAAAGCCTGATTCAGTTGTATAATCGCGCTAATGATTTTTTAATCTTTGAAGGTGATTGAATGCGGGAATTGCTTAGCCGAATGCACGAGTGGATGGCGGCTTACATGAAAAGTTTTTATTCGGATGACGCGGAAGTCCAGCAAGGAATTTTGATTAAGGAAAAACATACGGGTTATGTTACGGCAAATTCTGTGGAGCTTGCGAAGTTTTTAAAGTTGTCGAAGCATGATACTGAACTGGCGGAGATTATCGGATTGTTTCACGACGTGGGACGTTTCCGCCAATACAGCATTTACAAAACTTTCAACGACGCCGATTCTGAAGACCACGCTGACCTCGCGCTGAAAGTCATTGCCGAATTGGAATTTTTTAAGGAGCTCGCCGCGCAGGATTATGAACTCGTGAAGTTCGCGATTCAGAATCACAATAAAAAAACCGTCGCGCCGACTAACGATGACAGGAAAATTTTATTCGCTAAGATAATTCGCGACGCCGATAAGTTAGATATTTATCGCGTGTTGGAACCGTTCCTTGCGCAGGAGAACGCTGATAAAATGCCAAACTTTATCAAGGGGAAGGCGCGCCCCGATATAAGTCCCGACTTCGTAGAAAATTTTGTGACGGGCAAGCAAGCAGATTACAGATTGATTCGCACGAACGGCGATAGAAAAATTGTTCGGTTGATGTGGGTTTACGACGTTAATTTTTCGTGGACGATGCAAAAAATTGTTGAGCGCGGCTACATTGACAAAATCATTTCCAACTTGCCGATGGACGAACGCATTGCTGAGGGTGTTCGCCGCTTGAAACTTCATGTCGCGGAGAAACTCCAGACGTAGGGAGGTTTTTAAAATGACCGAGCAAGAACAAATAAACACATCACTTCAAAGACAAATCGATTCACAAAATGCACGATTGGATAAAGCTTTAAGTAATTTTGATACCAAATTTAACATGATGATGGAAGAAATTCGTCAGCAACGCGAAGATATGCGCCGTTTGCAAGACAGACAAGACGAAGACAGACGCAAGCACGATTCCGAAATGCACGAGATGAATGAGCGATTTTACAACAAGATTGATGAGAATTTTAAAACACTGTCGAATCAGATTCACAACCTCACAATCGCGGCAGTCGTCGGCTTCGGAGCAATCGCGCTTGCAGTCGGCGGACTTGTCGTTGCGGCGTTTAAGTAAAGGAGTTTTGATATGATAAATTTTGTACAGCAGGAGATTGAAAACGATTTAAAAGCAGGCAAGTACACTGAAGGGATTCATACGCGTTTTCCACCCGAACCGAACGGCTACTTGCACATCGGGCACGCCAAATCGGTTTGCTTGAACTTCGGGCTTGCGCTCCATAACGGCGGCTTGTGCAATTTGCGTTTCGACGACACCAACCCGACTAAAGAGGACGTTGAGTTTGTCGATTCGATTCAAGAGGATATTAAGTGGCTGGGCTTTGATTGGGGCGACAGAAAATTTTTTGCGTCGGATTATTTCGGCAAGCTCTATGATTATGCGGTTGAGTTGATAAGGCGCGGGCTTGCTTACGTTGACGATTTAAGCGCGGAAGAAATTCGCAACTATCGCGGCACGTTGACGGAGGCGGGTAAGGAAAGTCCATATCGCAACCGTAGCGTCGAAGAAAATTTGGATTTGTTTACTCGTATGAAGACGGGCGAATTCCCAGACGGCTCTAAAGTTTTGCGTGCGAAAATTGACATGGCAAGCCCAAATATAAACATGCGCGACCCCGTCATCTATCGAATCACGCGCTCGACACATCATCACACCGGCGACGATTGGCTGATTTATCCCATGTACGACTTCGCGCACCCGCTTGAAGATGCGATTGAAAATATTACGCACTCGGTTTGCACGTTGGAATTTGAAGATCATCGCCCGTTTTATGATTGGCTGTTGGATTCGTTAGGCTTCGACGTGAACACGCGCCCGCGCCAGATTGAATTTGCCCGCCTCGATTTGACGAACACCATTACCAGTAAAAGAAAACTTCGTCAGCTTGTCGAGGAGGGTTATGTTCGCGGCTGGGACGATCCTCGTATGCCGACGTTGTGCGGACTGAGGCGCAGAGGATTTACTCCGGCGGCTATTAAAGATTTTTGCGAACGTATTGGCGTCGCTAAAAGTAACAGCGTCGTTGATATTGCGATGTTGGAGCATTGCGTCCGCGAGGATTTGAACGAAAACGCCGATAGAGTTATGGCAGTCCTCGACCCTCTTAAGGTTGTGCTGACTAACGTTGATGAGAATTCCGTTGAGTATTTGACGGCGGATAAGCATCCAAAACGCGGCGGCAATCGCTTTGTACCGTTCACGAAGGAAATTTTTATCGAGCGCGAAGATTTTATGGAGGACGCGCCCAAGAAATTTTTCCGTCTCAAGCCCGGCGGCGAGGTTCGTTTAAAATACGCTTACATCATCAAATGCGAGGAAGTCATTAAAAATTCTGCGGGCGAGGTTGTCGAGTTGCGTTGCACAATCGACCCGACTTCAAAATCGGGCGGCGCGACTGCCAATCGTAAAATCAAGGGCACGATTCATTGGGTTAGCGCGAAGTTTGCATTGCCCGCCGAAGTCAGACTCTACGATTATCTTTTGACGACCGACGCAAACGGTACATTGCCGGAAGATTTTATCGCCGCGCTTAATCCCGATTCGTTGATTGTCAAGCAGGCGTTGATTGAGCCGAGCGTTCGTTGGACAAATTACGGCACGCATTATCAATTTTTACGGCTGGGATATTTCGTCGTCGACCCCGACACCACGCCCGATAAATTAGTTTTTAATCGCGTCGTCGGTTTAAAAGATACTTGGGCAAAAGTCAAAGCGAGGTGATAGATTATGCCGAAAATTCCGCGTGGATTGACCGATAAAGATATGGTTAAAAATTACATCGAGGAAGAGACGATTGAACAGCAACTTTTAACCGCCGCAAAGAAAGCAGAAAAACTCCGTGCTCTCGAAGAGGCAGAAGCTCCGCCCGCGCCGCTTGCAAAGGCAGGATTCACGCCCGAACTTACCGACAAACTCGGCAAAGAATTACTCGCGCTTAGGATTGAGCTGTCTAATGCGGGCGTCAAGAGTTACAACTTCAAAATAAAACGCGACGGCGAACGCATAACCTTAACCGTCGTTGACAAAAAAATTTTCTAGGGAGATTACTCAATGGACACTATGACTTACGTGGCGATTGCGATATTCATAACCGCCTACGCGCTGATAATTTCGGAGAAAGTTCACCGAACAGTTGTCGGGCTTTTCGGCGCGATGTTGATGATTTTACTCGGCATCCTCGACCAAGAAACCGCAGTTCATCACATCGACTTTAACACAATCGGTTTGCTTATGGGCATGATGATTGTTGTAAACATAACCAGCGAAACGGGGCTGTTCAATTTTTTGGCGATATGGTCTGCGAAAAAAGTTAAGGCTCAACCGGTGGCGTTGCTCGTCGCGCTGAGTACTTTGACTGCTGTTTGTTCCGCGCTCCTCGACAACGTTACGACTGTTCTTTTAACCGTGCCGATAACTTTTAATATCGCCGCACAGTTGAAAGTTGACGTTAAGCCGTTCCTGATGGCGCAGATTATCAGCTCGAATATCGGCGGCACCGCAACGCTTATCGGCGACCCGCCTAACATTATGATTGGCTCGGCTGTCGGATTGAGCTTCGGCGATTTTATCCTCAACATGACGGCGGTATCAATTTTAATTTTCCTCGTGACAGTCGGCTTGCTGGTTATGATTTATAAAAATGATTTGCACACCAAGCCCGAACTTCAAGATAAAGTTATGCGGCTCAACGAACACGAACAAATTACCGACCATCTCCTGCTGAAAAAATGTTTGTTTGTCCTCGCGATAACGATAAGCTTGTTCGCATTTCACGGAATGCTTGGGCTTGAATCTGCGACGGCGGCTTTGACGGGCGCGAGCTTGTTACTGCTGATAACCTATTCGCACAACGAAGAAATGATTGCCAAAATGCTGAGCAAAGTTGAATGGCTTGCGATATTTTTCTTTGGCGGGCTGTTTATTTTAGTCGGCGCGTTGGTTGAGACGGGCGTAATAAAAATGCTGGCGGAAGAGGCAATTAAAATCACGCAGGGCGACGTTACGTTGACGGCGATGATAATCCTGTGGATGAGCGCGATTGCGTCGGCGTTTATCGATAATATTCCGTTTGTCGCGACGATGATTCCGTTGATAAAAGACATGGGGCAAATGGGCTTAACGAATCTTGACCCGATGTGGTGGAGCTTGGCACTGGGCGCGTGCTTGGGCGGCAACGGAACTTTAATCGGCGCGTCGGCTAATGTCGTTGTTGCTTCGATGGCGGCTCAACGCGGGCGTGCGATTTCGTTTATCGGCTTTATGAAAGTTGCCTTCCCGCTGATGATTCTGTCGATAATTATTTCAACCGTCTACGTTTACTTATGGTACTTATAAATTTGTCTGTAATAAAAATTGCTGGGCTTGGATTGCTCGGCGATTATTTTTTTGTAAAGACTTCGTGCATTTCGTCGGAGTTAAAGACTTCGTGCGCCTTGCCGATTTTTAAAACTTTTTTATTCAGCAGAATCACTTTGTCGGCGAAACGTTCAATCATCTCCAAATCGTGCGAGATTAAAAGTATCGCCATATCCTCCGCCGCTTTGAGTTCGGCGACAAGTTCATAAAAAATTCTCATGCCGATTTTGTCGACGCCGCTAATCGGTTCGTCCAATAAAAGCAAGTCGGGTAACGGATCAAGCGCGAGGGCTAATAAAATTCTTTGCAATTCTCCACCCGATAACGCTCCTAATCTTCGGTCGATTAAATGTTCAGCTTTGACGCGCCGGAGATTTTTTGTTACACGCTTGCGGATAAATTTGGAACTGCACAGCCAAACCGGTCGCCACGTCAGGCACGCCATAAATAAATCTAAAACGGTCGTGGGGCTCGTCGCGTCGAATTTCAAAGTTTGCGGGACGTAGCCGATAATCGGGCTGAGGTGTTCGCCTTTCGCGTCGAAGTAATTCAACTTGCCCACGTGCTTAACTTCGCCGAGAATCGATTTTAAAAGCGTCGACTTGCCCGCGCCGTTCGGTCCGATTAAAGCCGTCAGTTCGCCGCAATGAATCGTAAAGTTCACGTCCTCGAAAATAATCAGCTCGCCGACTTTGACGCCAAAATTTTCTATCTGCGTCGTGCAAAGTTTCGATTGAGTATGTTTCACGTTGATAACCTCTTAAAAAATCGCGTCGCCAACCATAATAAAACTACCGCGTAAATTAGCAGTATCAAAAACGACGACAAGTTGAAACCTGCGCGGAGTAATTGGCTGGTGTGAGTGAGCGGCAAAATTTCAATCACGATTCGGACGGCGGGCGGCAATTCTGCTGTGTTGAAGAACGTCCCGCATAAAAAACTCATCGGCATTAAAAGATACGTGTTGACTTGCGCAAGCTCCTCGTAAGTTTGAACCTTCAACGCCGCGCAGAAACATACGCTCGCGAAAATTATCGAGTTCAGCACGATGACGATTAAAAAATTCAGCGGCGCAAAATTTAAACTCGCGCCAAAAATTATCGCCACGCTCAAAATCAAAGTGGTTGAGATTAACGCCCGCACGACTGCCGATAAAATTTTCCCGATAACAAACGCCGCCGGTTCAATCGGTGCGCTCAGATATTCTTCCAAACTTTTATGATAGACGCGCTCGGCGTGAACCGTCGTGACACTCATATAGCTGACGTTCATTGTATTGAGCGCGATAATCCCCGGCACAAGAAAATCTAAGTAACTGCCCGACGCAAGATTAATATTTTTCCCTAATCCCCAGCCGAATGCGACCAGATATAAAACCGGCGTCACGAGCCGCGATAAAATAAATTTCTTCAGCCGCCGCCGTAAGACAAGCCAATCGCGCCACATTATCGTTAGAATATCTTCAAGCATTTTTTAAACGTTCGAGCCGTGCGATTTCTTTTTTATGATTTTCAAGCGCGTAGCCGATACGAATATGTTCCTCCTCCGTGAAGTCGGGATTTTCGTAAGCCGCGCAAATTTTTTCGAGCCGAGTTTTAACCGCCGCGAGTTCGTCATCCAAAATAAATTTATCGCCGAGCGCAAGTCCGTACACCGCCAAAATTTGTTCACGCGTCGTTTCGTAATAAGAATCCTCGCCCGATAATTCGCCGACCGCCTTTGCCAATTCCAAAATTATTTCAAGCGGCGGCTTACCTGCGTTTATCGAATCCGTAAGCGTCGTGCGAAGTTCCTGCGCGGCTCCGTAAAATTTTTTATCAGCCAAATCAATCGCCCCTTTAAAATTTACGGCAACGATAACACAATCGCGCCCGCTATGCAAACGAGAAAATTTTTGCAGAGTTAGATTCTGGTAAAAGCCTGCGCGGTTTGATATAATGCGTAAAATTTTTTCGGAGGAAAATGATGAGTAAAAGTATCACGCCGACGGTAGAGGGCGGCTTGCTCGTGGCGATAACTGTAATCATGGGGCTCGTCGCGGTTTACGTCCCGCTCTTCGGCATGTTAGTTGAATTTTTCTGCGCGGTACCGCTTGCGATTTTAACGGTACGTCAAGGAGCCGATAAAGGTTTAATCGCGTTGGTCGTCACGTTTATTTTGCTGACGATTTTAATCAGCCCGTTACCTGCCGTCCGTCTCGCGTTGAGTTTTGGAATTTGTGGCGTTGCGCTCGGTTGGAGTGTCAGAAAAAATTTCGGCGCGGTTAGAATTTTCATCACAACATTAATCGTCGCCTCCGCCGCGCAGATTTTATCGCTGGGAATTCTCATGGCGATGCTGGACGTGAACTTTATCGAAACGCAAATCGAAATGGTACGCGAGTCTTTTAACGAATCTTTTGCAATGTATGAATCAATGGGCGTTGAACAAACGCGAATCGCCGACGCTAAAAAACAAGTCGAACCCGCGTTGCAAACGTTAGCCCTGTTAATGCCGACGTTGGTTTTGCTGACTTCGCTGACGAATACATTAGCGGTTTGGTTTACGTCGAAATGGATTTTCCCGAAGTTGCAGATGAAATTACCGCTGTTCCCGTCGTTTGCCGAATGGAAATTCCCTGCGGTATTTTTATATCTGGCGGCGTTCGGAGCGTTGGGAATTTATTGGGGCGTGACGCGTGGCTGGACGATGATTGAAGAAATTTCGCTGAACATTTTAATCATATCGACGGCAGTCGGCGCGATTCAAGGGCTGTCGTTGCTGTCGTTTATCTTTGACCGCTACAAAGTCTCGAAATTTTTGCGGCGAGTGATTTACGTTTTAATTTTGGTGAACATGCTTTTTTTGCAACTGGTAGCGATAACCGGCTTAATCGATATGCTCTTGGATTATCGGAAAAGATTTTTTGACGGGAAGTGATCAAGTGCCGAGAATTTTATCCGCGTGGCCCGATGCAATGATAAACTTGGCGGTCATGTTGGTTATGGTGGCGGTCGTCGTTCAATACAATAAAATTTTGGGCGCGATGGCTTTTTTGGTGTGGGCGTTACTGGTTTGGTTTGCCTGCGTGCGCCGCAAGCACAGAGAAAAAAGATTCAAAGAGTACGCCGAGAATGTCATTGGGAATTTCAACGACATGATGTATTACGCGATGACGAAGTTACCGGAAGGGATAATCGTCGTCGACGAGGAAGGGCAGCTTCAATGGTGCAATTCAATCATGCAAGATTTCTCCGAAGTTATTCCGCAACAAGGCATGGACGTTGAGGAATTTTGGGAGGGGCTTCTTCCCAAAGAAATTTTATCGCTCGCGCCAAACGGTACGGAACCCGCGCCGCAAGAAGGAGAGTATAAAGTTAAATCGCTACGTCACAAAGCTTTGGAGAGCGGCGGGGTTGAAAAATTTTATCGCTACTTTCTGATTAGGTATCGGCACTTGCAAGCCAATGAAGATTATTCGCGGATGATAGTATTGTTCGCGCACGAAATAACACTTTACGAAGATTTAAAGATTGAATATTCGCGGAGTCGGACGGCGTTAATTTATGTGCAAGTCGACAATTACGATGAGATAATGCAAGGGCTCAACGAGGCTGAAAAAACTTCGCTAATGTTATCGGTCAGCGAAATTTTAGAGGAATGGGTCGCGGGGCTTGCGGGCTTCATACGGCGCGTGTCAAGCGATTTATATCTGGTAATTTTGGAACGTTGCGCCCTTGAACGGGCTATTGAAGAAAAATTTATCGTGCTGGACAAAGTTCGCCAACTCGTCAACAAACATCAACTGCAAGTCACGTTATCGATGGGCGCGGCAGTCGCTGAAAAATCTTCCGACGAACAATCAATGAATGAACTCGGCGATAAGGCGCAGGCGGGACTTCAACTGGCATTGGCACGCGGCGGAGATCAAGTTGCCGTGAACATAAGCGACAAAATGCAATTTTTCGGCGGACGCGCTAAAGCTGTTGAAAAAAATACTCGCGTCAAAGCCCGCGTCATGAGCCATTCGATTCGCGACCATATGGAAGCGGCGGACGAAATTTTTATCATGGGGCACGCCCGCGAGGATTATGATGCGTTCGGGGCGGCGGTTGGCGTTGCGCTTATGGCGCGGAGTTTGAATAAACCTGTTCATATCGTCCTCAGCAACTGGCTGGACAGCGTCGAAAAAATTATCGAGCTCCTTGACAAGGATGACAACTACAAAGATTTATTCGTCAGCACAAATGAAGTTACCATATCAACCGCGCTTGACCCTGTGCTTGTCGTCGTCGATACTTTTATTCCGAAACTCGTCGCCGCGCCGATTCTCCTCGACCGCATAAAAAAAGTTATCGTGATTGATCATCACCGCCGCAGTGAAACTACGATTAAAAATCCCGCGATAACTTATTTGGAGCCGAGCGCGAGTTCAACTTGTGAGATGGTTACGGAACTTTTAATGTACTTCGATGAAAAAATGCGGATTGGGAAGTCTGCGGCGACGGCGATTTATTCCGGCATTGTCGTTGACACGAAAAATTTTTCAATACAAACGGGCGCGAGGACGTTCGAGGCGGCGGCTTATCTGCGGCGGAGCGGAGCCGACCCTGTGGCTGTGAATTATCTTTTCAAATCTGATTACGAAACGACGGTATCGCTTGCCAAGACGAAAGCACAATCCGAGTATTACGAGGGCGGGCTTGTCGTCTCTTATATCGACCACATAATCCCGAACGTCCAAGCAATCGCGGGGCAAGCGGCTGATTCGTTGTTGAGAGTCGAGGGCGTGCGCATGACGATTATACTTTTCCAAATGAAAAATGACACCGTCGGAATAAGTGCACGTTCCAGCGGCGATTTAAATGTTCAAGTTATTATGGAGAAATTTGGCGGCGGCGGACATCAAAACGTAGCGGGCGCGCAAGTTAAAAACGTGCCGCTTTTGGATTTAAAAGATTCTGTCGTTGAGGCGGCGAGAAATTACATTGCCGAAACTGATAAACCCGTCAACAGATAAAAAAAAGTTGCCTCCGAAATTTTTAAGTCGGAGACTCTAGTGGGTATTTATATGAGTGGGTGGGTTAAAGTAGATGGCAAATTAGCTGTTACCGTCGGTTTCGCCGCCGATAATTTTTGAAATCTCGCGGAAAGCCTCCTCGTTACGTTCGCCCTTAATGTTGAGGACAAGGCTTTTACCCTTATTGATACCAAGATTTACAAGCGACAAGATACTTTCAGTCGAGCCGTATTTTTTACCGGACGCAATGCTTATTGCACAATCGGTATCCTCAGCGATTTTCACGAGGTGCGCGCTCTCTCTGAAACCAAGCACGCCTTTGCTTACCATGATGAACGATACTTCCGGACGCGCCGCCGGTTTAACTTCGGCAGTCGCTGCGATTTTATTGTCAGTTTTAGTTTTGTATGCGTTTTTCATTTTGAACAACTCCTTTTAAGTACTTCCCTTAAATCCCTCTGCGCCTCCCTGCGTCGATTGTATTGTAGCAAAGCTTGCGGCTTCGGGCAACGGGCATTCATTAGTGTTTCATGCTGAAATTGGTCGTGTTTGACAGGGAATTATTCCGATTCAGTAAAAAAATGCCTCCCAAATCGGAAGGCGTTCTTTTTTTACGTATTTTGATAGCCGATAGCGCGGAGTTTTTTTATAGCGTCGGGCAAGTGATTCATAACGTCGGAGGCGATAAGACCTTCGGCTTTGTCCTGCGCGGCTAAGTTTCCGGCGATACCGTGAAGCCAAACGCCCGTCAGCGGCGCGAACGGAGTTTGTTTCATCAGTCCAGCAATCGCGCCCGCCAAAACGTCTCCGCAACCGCCGGTAGCCATTGAACTGTTGCCAAGCGGCGAAATAAAAATTTCTCCGTTTGGGTAGCCGATAACTGTTACCTCGCACTTTGCAACGATTATCGCCCGATAAGCCTGCGCGGCGCGTCTGACTTCGGGAATCAGTGCGGGACGTAATTTTTCGACGGGAATATCCAATAGCGCGGAAAGTTCTCCCAAATGCGGCGTGAGTATCGGGATTTGTTTGCAAGCTTTAAGTTCGTCTGCCTTGCCGTTGAATGGATAAATTGCGTCGGCGTCGAGTATCAACGGCTTATCAACCTCCGCGACGATTTTTTTTACCAACGCTTGAGTTTCACGTTCGCGACCGAGTCCGGAGCCGATTAAAATTGCGTCGACCTTATCAGCCAAGTCTAAAATTTTTTCAGCCGCCTTATCGCCGCCGATTATCCCGACTTTAACCTCGTCAAGCGGAGCCGTCATAACTTCGGTAAGTTTCGTTTCGTAAATCGGATTGAGGCTTTCGGGCGTCGCTAACGTCACAAGCCCCGCGCCGACTTTCATTGCGCTCATCGCCGCCAAACTTGCCGCGCCCGTCATGCCTCGCGAACCCGCTACGATTAAAATTTTCCCGCAAGTTCCTTTGTGCGAATCTTTAGGGCGAGCAGGTAAGAATGTCAGCGCAAGTTCATCGTCGACTAAAGTTTGATGAATATCCTCGTTCAAAAGTTCGGCAGGC
The DNA here is from genome assembly GCA_905234235.1 of uncultured Selenomonadaceae bacterium. GTDB lineage: Bacteria > Bacillota > Negativicutes > Selenomonadales > Selenomonadaceae > Quinella. The sequence goes on along the minus strand of CAJOHN010000001.1, from coordinate 109,339 downwards.
AACCCGATATTGTCAACGATAATTTTTCCGACGTGCGACGCGCCGGGACAAATGTAATGCCCAATCTTCGGCAAGCCCAACGCGACGGTACAATCAGCTTGCATAGCCGCCTCGCCGACCGCCCCCGTATCCGACTCGACGCCCGACGGAATATCGATTGACACTGTAACTTTTTTTGCGGCATTAACCAAACGAATCAGCCTCAACGCGGCGGGACGAATTTGCCCGCTGAAACCCGTGCCCAAAAGCCCGTCGACAACCGCATCAGAAAATCTCAACGTCACTTGCAAACGTTCCCAAGCTCTGTCGCTTTCAAGTTGCTGAAGTTCAACGCCCATCCCGCGCAGAATTTTCATCTGGACGTTCAAAGATTCAGTGCGGTGGTCTTTATCGCCGAGCAAAAAAATTTTCACGCGAGCTCCCGCATTCGACAGATACCGCGCCGCCGCCAATGCATCACCGCCGTTGTTGCCGCTACCCGCCAATATGCAAATGCTTTTCTTGTTGACGCCGCCCAAAATATTTCTAGTCGCCTCGAAAACCCGATGCCCCGCGCTCTCCATAAGCGACAACTCCGGCAAGCCGTATTCTTCGACCGCGCTCTTATCTATGTCGTGCATTTGTTTCGCCAATGCAACTTTCATAAACTTTCCTCCAAAATTTTATTCCAAGATACAAACCGCCGTTGCGAATTCTCGCGAGTGGCTCATGCTGATAAAAATTTTTTTTCCGCCCGCTAACGTCGCCGCTTTCCCGCGCAGATTTATTTTCGGAGCACCGCTCCCGTCGTTAATAATTTCAACGTCGGTGAGGCGCGTAACAATCCCCGTGCCCAATGCCTTGAAAAAAGCCTCCTTAGCGGCAAATCTTGCGGCATAGGAGGCGGCGGAATGATTTCCGCGACTTTCGCAATAAGCTTGTTCAATTTCTGTGTAAACGTTATCTCTGAAATGTTTCTTGCCGACGGCTTTTTTTATGCGTTCAATTTCGATTATGTCCGTGCCGAGCCCGCTAATCATTTCGCGACTAAATCAGTATCTGTCTGAGCGCGGAAGCCTTCATTGGGATTGAACGTCAGCGAACGCGCAATTAATATTTCGACGCGGCGATTTTTCTGCTTATTATCGGGCGTGTCGTTCATGGCAATCGGGCGATACTCTCCGTAGCCAATCGCGGAGAATCTGGCGGGATTGAGGTTCTGATTAATAGACAGCAAATATTTCATGAACGTCATCGCACGCACGGAGCTGAGTTCCCAGTTCGAAGGGAATTGCGCAGTGTTAATCGGGTCGGTGTCGGTGTGTCCGCTGATTAAAACTCGTTCGGGCACTTGCGCCAATAACCCTGCGACTAACGGTCCGATACGTTGCGATTCGGGAACTAAATCTGCCGAGCCGGACGGGAACAACGCCCGTTCTTTTATCCGAATCATCAAGCCCTCTTCCTGTAATTCCGTCGATAATTCTTCCTCTAAATTGTTTTCCCTAATGTATTCCTCCAACTGCGCCTGCAAATCTTGGAGCTGTTGATTTTCTTGAACGTAAGCCGCATTGCCCGCGTCTTCCGCGCTGATAATTTCGCGTTGCATACTGTTGCTCGGTCCCATTTTATCAAAGAATGAAGGTCCGCCCAAATTGAATGCCGCCGTGAATGCCTGCGCCATCTGCTGGAGTTTTGTTTGGTCGGTCTGCGAAATCGCGAACAGGCAGATAAACAACGCTAACAATAACGTCATCAAGTCGGAATACGGAAGGAGCCAAGCCTCGCTGGCTTCTTCTTCGTGTTTCTTCGCGTGTTTTTTCTTCGCCAATTAAATCACTCCTTGCTTATGCCCTCACGTTCACCCTGCGGAATGTAAATCATCAGCTTGGATTCAATTTGCGTCGGGGAATCGCCCGCCTGCAACGACAAGATACCTTCCATAATCATGCGCTTATGGCTTACTTCGTTTTCGGATTTAACTTTGAGTTTATTGGCGAAGGGAAGCCACAGCACGTAACCGGTGAAGATACCAAGAATCGTTGCGACGAACGCCGCCGCGATTGAGTGACCAAGCTTGTCAATGTCGTTCAAGTTGCCAAGAGCCGCGATAAGACCAACGACCGCGCCCAAAACGCCCAGCGTCGGCGCATAAGTTCCTGCCTGCGAGAAAATCGAACGCATCTCGGCGTGGCGTTGCTCCATGATTGTAAGTTCCGCGTCCAAAACATCGCCGACAAATTCGGGATCCATGCCGTCGATAACCATGCTTAAGCCGTTGCGGAAGAATGGATCTTGAATTTCCTCAACGCGGCTCTCCAAAGCAAGGATACCTTCGCGGCGCGCCAGTTGCGACAGCTCGACGAACGTTTTAACCAGTTCGCCTTTACTCTGCTCCTCGTTGCCTTTGATTAAAAGTTTAAACAGCGTCGGCACCTTAGAGATTTGCTCCATAGTGAAAGCGTTAAAAATACATGCGACCGTTCCGCCAATAATAATCAAGAATGCGGCGGGGTTATTGAGTGCGGTGAGCGGCGCGCCCTTGAGAATCATGCCGACGAAGACGGAAATTATTCCGCCGATCAGCCCTATTACTGTAGATTTTTCCAAAACAAGCAGCCTCCTCCTCAAGCTGAAAACTTACACACCAAAAGATTTTCGGACGTGCCGAATCGTTAAGTTCCTGTTCAATGCCGCAAAAAAAAATCCTGCCGCCGTGATTTATTTTTTCTTGCGCGAACTTTTATCTTGTTCGTCGAAGAATTTTATAACGTCATCGATAAACTTGCGGGCGGACTCTTCGGAGATAATCGCCTGTTTTTCGTTGGCGGTAATTTCCTCGCGCAAAATTTTCAGTTTAGGGTCGAGGCGTCCCGATTCCAACGATTCAAGTGCAATTTTATCTGCGCGGGCGATTCGTTGAAGTTGTTCGAGTTGCGGCTGACACTCCGCTAAGTATTTTTGCGGCAAATTTTTAAGTAGAAATTCGGCGGCAACTTCCATCTCGACGATTTTTCTTTTAAGCGGCGTGAAGTCGACGAAAGTTTTCTTGCCCATATCGTAAATTAAATTGTGTGCCTCAGCAGCAAATTCAATAGCGTCGGGTGCGCCGACTTTTGCCCAAGAATTTTCCATATGCCTTGAATGTTCGGCGAAAATTTTCATCGCGGGAGCCAACGCGCCAAATTGTTCGTTCAAAACTTTATTCCAAGCTTGAGTTTCATCGTAAGCGGCTGGGTTATTGGCGTAAATCGCGCCCGTCGCCAAAGAAATTTTCGACAGCTGAACTTGCCCCATCGGATTGAAAAAAATCGCCGTCATCTTAGCGGTCGGGAGTTTTTCAATCGCGCCGAGTGCCAATTTAACATTGCGCTCGCCGTCGGGCGTCAAAGGATAATCGTTGACGGGATAATTCCACCACACGCCAACCTCGCGCCCGAAAATTTTATTAACTTCGGCAAGCTCCTTATCGGTTATGCCGTCGCAAACGACGCCGCGCCCCGTGTACAGCACGACGATTCGCGGGTCGAGATTTTCTGCAAAGTCGCGGGTGTACGATTTAATTTTGTCGCCCTTAACCATATCCAAATAAAAATATTCCGTCGGAACCGTTATCAGCGGCGCAACGTCCTTATAACGTCCGCGCAGATTTTTTTGGATGCGGTTAAGAAATTGCGCTTGAGCCTTGCCGTCCTTATCCTTAATGTCGTCGAAGAAAATAGCGAAGTCGCGCACGCCGAGCTGATACATTGCGTCGAGCTTGCGAATCATCGCGTTAAAATCGTCGTCGCTCTTATAATCAATGTCGAGTCCCGGCGATACGGCGAAAATAAATCGAACTCTGGCTTTCTTGGCGACGGCAACCAACGCACGCATTTCGTCGAGTTTTTCAGCGGGATAAGACTTACGCCATTGCTCGCGGTGATAAGGATCGTCCTTAGGCGCGTAGATGTAGGAGTTCAAATTATTTTGGCGGCAGAAGTCGATAATATCTGCGCGGTCTTCAAAAGTCCAAGGCGTACCGTAAAAACCTTCGACGACTCCGCGCAACGGGATTGGTACCGCCGCCGCCTCGCCGCTGAACATTAGCAAAAGTAACAAGATTAAAATCCTCATCGTTGTTGCTCCTGATAAGGACGGAAATTTTTAAGGATACAAATCGGGCGTTTCTGCGAGGCGTTCCCGAACGGATTATCAATCAGCAAATCGGAAGCAAGTTGCGCATTCATGCCGGGCGTCGCGCCGACGATTCGCGAGCGTTTCAAATCATTAACATCAGCAATCATCGCGCCAAAACATTTCAGCCGCGCTTTTAAATCAGCGACAACTTTATCGGGATTCTCCGGACCGTAGACGACGCATTTATCAAAGGGAGGCATAGTGCCCGTTACGTCGTCGATAAGTGCCGCTTGACGCCCGCCCCATTTATAAAAAAGTCCGCGCAGACCAATAATCTTGCCGAGAAAACCGCCGACTAATGCAAACGCAACGCGCCACTCGCCCTCTTTCTCCATTAAAGCTTGCATGCCGTGCGGCGTCGCTAAACTTCCGTAATCGGGAATGAAACGACAACAAAGTTTCGCGAGGTCGCTGATATGCATTTCATCGGGGCGAATGATATTGCCCTGCGTTATCGCCACGACACTCTCCGCGACGGTTATAACATCATCCGCGCCGATTTTGTCACGAGTATATTTTTCAATCACGTCGACAATGTCATCCTTCGGCGTCAAGATTCGCGTCGTTATCGGAATAATTTCTACGTTCATTAAAGCTCCTCCTTAGCAAGTTCAACGCCGACAAGTTTAGCAAGTTCTTCGGCTGTCAAAATCACTCGCGCTATCGACCAATGCATAGGCGTGCGCCCGACTTCCCGATAAATAAATTCGACGGGGAAATCTACCATGTGCGCGACTGCCTCTTCCAACGATAAATTTTTACGCGCCGTCAAAGTTACTTTCGCTACGAGTCTCGCGCTCTGCTGATGCTCGATAACCAACGCCTCGAAATAATCATCTTCGCGAGGGACGCCTTCACGCTCAGCTTTACCGCGCACGTTCATTCCGTCGTATTGCTCGAACGGTAACAGCGGATGGCAAATCGCATCGACAATCATCGCGGACTGTGTGCCCTCGTTGCGAAATTCAATCGTCGTCGAAAGCGTTACGGATTTTTCGTCGCGTGATTCAATTTTAAACGGCGTGCGACTTTCCAACTTCGGAACAACTTTCTCTACGCGGTTTTTCAAGTACAGCCGGATAATCAACACGACCGCTAAAGCCGCGCAGATTAATCCTCCAAATATCGTTACCAAAATTTTTCAACCCCTTTTCATTTGTACAATGCGATATTATAGCCGAATCCCAAGCTTTTGCAATAAAAAAACTGGAAGCTTTACATTGCCCCGCGTTGCGAATATAATTACTCGTATGAATTTTTTTATTTTTGATGAGGTGTTAAGCTTGAAGAATCATACAAAGTACAGCAAAGGCTACTTCATGCCGCCCGAAATAATTTTGGATTGGGCGCGCAAAGAATATCCCGAAAAGGCTCCGGTCTGGTGCAGTGTCGACTTGCGAGACGGTAACCAATCGCTGATTATCCCAATGAGCCTCGACGAGAAGATTGAGTTTTATAAGACGCTCGTTAAGATTGGGTTCAAGGAAATTGAAGTTGGCTTCCCTGCCGCCAGCGATACCGAGTACGCGCTCCTCCGCAAGCTGATTGAAGATAATCTTATCCCCGACGACGTAACCGTTCAAGTCCTTACGCAGGCTCGCGAACATATCATTAAGAAAACTTTCGAGGCATTGGAAGGCGCGAAGAATGCTATCGTCCACGTTTACAATTCAACTTCGGTTGCGCAACGCGAACAAGTTTTTAAAATGTCTAAGGACGAGATTAAGAAAATCGCCACCGACGGCGCGAAACTTTTATTGGAGTTGACAAATAAGGCGGGCGCGAATTATCGCTTTGAATATTCTCCTGAAAGTTTCACAGGCACCGAACCCGAATACGCTTTGGAAGTTTGTAACGCTGTCCTCGACGTTTGGGAGCCAGTCATCGACCGCCGCCCGATTATAAATATTCCCGTCACCGTCGAAATGAGTTTGCCGCACGTGTACGCCGCGCAGGTTGCTTACATCAATAAATATCTGAAGTTCCGCGATAAAGTTGTGCTGAGTCTCCACCCGCACAACGATAGAGGTTGTGGCGTCGCTGATTGTGAACTCGGATTATTGGCGGGCGCGGATAGAATCGAGGGAACTCTCTTCGGGAACGGCGAACGCACCGGCAACGTCGACATTGTTACTTTGGCGATGAATATGTTCGCATTGGGCGTCGACCCTGAACTTGATTTTAGCAATATGCCCGAACTCGTCGAGATGTATGAGCGCGTCACTCGGATGAAAGTTCACGACCGTCAGCCTTACGCGGGGGCGTTGGTGTTTACGGCATTCAGCGGCAGTCACCAAGACGCTATCGCTAAGGGAATGCATTGGCGCGAGGAGAAAAATCCCGAACGTTGGACTGTGCCTTACCTTCCGATTGACCCGCATGATGTCGGCAGGACTTATGACGGCGACGTTATCAGAATCAATTCTCAGAGCGGCAAGGGCGGCGTCGGCTTTATCATGGAACAAAATTACGGCGTCGAAATGCCTAAGAAAATGCGCGAGGACTTCGGTTATCGCGTTAAGGCTGTCTCCGATAAAAAACACAAAGAACTTTTGCCCGACGAGATTTACCAAATTTTCTGCGACCAGTATGTTAATGTCGATACGCCTTACAGATTGATTGAATTTCATTTGCGCAAGGAGCCGGGCGGCGCACGCGTCGGCAGTGTCGATTTGGAAGTCAACGGCGAACGCGTAACTTACATGGCTCGCGGCAACGGGCGTTTAGATGCGGTGTCGAATGCGTTGCAAAAAAATCTCGGCATAAACTACAGCAACTTAACTTACAACGAACACGCGCTTGAAATCGGACAATCTGCGCGGGCGATAGCTTACATTTCAATCACGGGCGCGGACGGCAAAATTGTTTGGGGCGCGGGCATGGATACCGATATTATCACGGCGTCGATTCAAGCTCTAATTAGCGCGATTAATCGCATGGTCGCCAAATAACGGAGGAAAATTTTTATGGCAACGTTTCAAATGACTTTGGACGATAATTTTAAAGCCGATGTCGATAAACTTTTTGCAAAGCTTGGACTCGACACGGAAGAAGCCGTAAAATATTTTTTTCGTGTGTCGTTAGAAAGAGATGCATTGCCTTTCAGTGTGAAAAAATCTGAAATTCCTGACGAGCTACTTGAGACAATTAGAGACGTTCGCGAACGCCGAAATCTCTACGGTCCGTTTGACAACGCCGAAGAGGCTGTGGCGTCCATGCTAAGGGATGATGATTAAGTGTATCGAATCATCTATACCAAACGCATGAAAAAAGACGTTCGACTCCTGAAAAAGCGCGGAAAAGATATTTCAAAGCTGGTTTATGTTCTGGATTTATTGAAAGCAGGCGAGCCGTTGCCTGAAAAATATCGTGATCATCAACTAGAAGGTAGCTTAAATGATTTTCGCGAATGTCATATTGAAAACGATTGGCTACTCGTTTATCAGATCGACAAAGGCGAATTAATTTTGTTTGCGACTGCGACGGGCACTCACTCAGATATTTTTGGAAAGTAAAAAAAAATTAGCGACAGGCTCAGTTGAGTCCGTCGCTTTTTTTATGCGTTGTAAACTTCTTTAAGCAAAGTTTCCTTGCGAAGTTCGAGGCAGTTACAGGATTTTTCGGCAGGAATATTTTTAATGGCGTCAAGTAAAATATTGCCGATAAGTTGCGCGTCGTCGAAGAAAATTTCTTTCATGACCTCATGCGACCAAACTTTGAGACCCTCGCCGTAATTAACTACGAACGATAAATTAGCATAGCACGCGCCAATTTCCCGCGCCAAATAAACTTCGGGAGCCAAACTTTGTCCGACAATATCGGCGTGCCCGTTAAGCATTGAAATTTCTGCGGGGCTTTCAAAATGTCGACCGTCAGTCACGGCGTAAATCCCGCGTTCAAAAATTCTGCCCGTGAAAAATTTTTTAGCCGACTCCAAAAGCTTGCCGCGCAGTTCCGGACAAAGAGCGTCGCGCATAATCAGCAAATATTGCCCGTCAAGCTGAACGTCTTTTCGATTGGACAAATCAAGATAATCATCGGGAATCATCAAGTCGCGGGGATTGAGTAGATGATTGACAGTGCCGACGCCACACTCTGATAAAATTCTTTTAACGCCCGCCGCCCGCAATGTCCAAAAAATTTGTCGGCTCGAATCTGCGCGGGTAACGCCACTCCGCCAGCCGTGCATTTTACAAGTAAGAAAAATTTTCCCGTCGACACTGCATAATCTGAACGCGGGACTTTGCCCGTAAGGCGTATCGAAAAATAAATCCTCCGCAAAAATCTCGACGCCCGCAAAATTTTTCGGGAAGTCACTGCTAAGAGTGCCCGACCCGCCGATTATCGCGAAGTCGACGCTCTGATTATCCATTTTAATTGCTCCCTAAAACCATTTGATCTAGACGCTTGCCGCCCGGTACCATCGGCAAAACATTTTCCTCTTCGGGGACGTAGACATCAATAACCGCCGCGCCCTTCGAGAAAAGAATTTCAACCAAATCATCGTCCAATTCTTCCGCCTTAGTCAAACGGTAGCCGCGTAATCCCATTGCCTGCGCAATCTTAACGAAGTCGCGCTTGTATTTGAGTTCGGACGCCGAATAGTGATGACTGTAAAATAATCTTTGCCATTGCCCGACCATGCCGAGAATAAAATTGTGGACGATAATAATCTTAACGTCAATGTCGTTGTCGGCGAGCGTGGCGAGTTCTTGGATATTCATCATGATTGAGCCGTCGCCCGTGAACAGCACAACATTTTTATCGGGACAAGCTAACTTCGCGCCCATAGCCGCAGGAAGTCCGAAGCCCATTGTCCCTAAGCCGCCGCTTGTCAAGAATTGGCGAGGCTTACGAGCTTTAAAGAATTGCGCCGCCCACATTTGATGTTGCCCGACGTCCGTCACGACGATTGTATTGTCATCGCAGATACTGCTGACTTTGCTGATAAGCGCGCCGGGTTTAATCTCGTCGTCTTCCTCCGTCCAGCTGAAAGGGTGTTCCCAACCTTTCTCGACGGCTTGATTTTTCCACGTAGAAAATTTTTCAACAAAGTTTGTGAGTGATTCGTCAAGTTTTTCTCTGAACATCGGGAGCGATTGGCGCAGGTCGCCGAGTACTTTCAAATCGACTTGAACATTTTTATTCATTTCGGCGGGGTCAAGTTCAAAGTGCACAATCTTAGCGTTCGGAGCAAAATCTTTAACGCGCCCCGTCACTCTGTCGCTGAAACGCATTCCGATACACAACAGCAAATCGCAACTTTGAATCGCCATGTTCGCGCCGTAAGAGCCATGCATACCCGCGAAGCCTAAGAAGCCGTCGGTGTCCGCGTCGATACAGCCTAAGCCCATTAAAGTTGAAGTCGACGGGCAACCAAGCCGCGCTAAAATTTTTCTCAAGTCTTCGGAAGTGTCTGAACTCGTCACGCCGCCGCCAACAAAAATTAGCGGACGTTCGCAAGCCTCAACAGCTTTAACAACCTCATCAACTTCAGACTCCGCGACGGGATTTTTTCCGCTGTAGCCGCGCAGATTTATTTCCTCCGGATATTCAAAATCAAATTCGGTGTTGAAAACGTCGGCGGCAATGTCAATGACTACCGGAGCGGGTCTGCCCGTCCGTGCAATGAAGAAAGCCTCTTTGACGACGCGAGGCAATTCGTTTACGTCTTTAACTAAGTAATTGTGTTTGGTAATGGGCGTCGTGATTCCGCAAACGTCGACTTCTTGAAAACTGTCCTTGCCGATAGCGGGGTTGGCAACTTGCCCCGTGATACAAACCAGCGGTATCGAATCCATGTTAGCAGTTGCAATGCCCGTGATTAAATTCGCCGCGCCCGGTCCCGAAGTCGCGATAACGACACCAACTTTGCCCGTCGCCCGCGCATAACCGTCCGCCGCATGAACCGCGCCTTGCTCATGTCCCGTTAAAATATTGGGGAAGTTCATCTTATAAATTTCGTCGTAAAGTTTCAGCACGACGCCGCCGGGATAACCGAATACCAAATCGACGCCTTCATTTTTCAGGCTCTCAAGGAGTGCCCGCGCTCCATTCATTTTCAAAATTTTTCCCTCCTAACTTATTGCCGCCGATTATACAACGAACGCTACGCTTTGCCAATAAATTTTCGCGGGTACTCGCAACGACAGTTGAATTTTGGTTTGCTATGAAAGTTTTTTCTGATATAATTTCGGTAAAAAATTTGGTGGTGATTTTGTTTTGCAGATAAAAGTTTTTAAGGCGGGCAATATGAAGGACGCAATGGCGGCGATGAAAGCGGAACTCGGCGACGATGCTGTCATATTGCACAGTAAAAAATACAAGGAAGGCGGACTTCTCGGCATCGGCAGTCGCGAGGTCGTAGAAATCACCGCCGCCGTCGAGGAAAGTTCTCTGCCGAAAAAAAAGGAGCCTATTAATCTTCAACACCCGACTGTTCTGACACGCTACACAGAAACAATTAAAACCGAAAAAACTCCGCCCGACGTTGAAGAAGAATCTCCGCCCGTCGAAGAGAATCCTCAACCCGTCGAAGAGAATCCTCCACCCGTCGAGGAAGAATCTCCGCCCGTTGAAGAAGAATCTCCGCCCGTTGAAGAGAATCCTCCAACTGTCGAAGAGAATCCTCCAACTGTCGAAGAGAATCCTCCGCCCGTCGAAGAGAATCCTCCACCCGTTGAAGAGAATCCTCAACCCGTCGAAGAGAATCCTCCACCCGTTGAAGAGAATCCTCAACCCGTTGAAGAAAATCCTCAGCCCGTCGAAGAAGAATCTCCGCCCGTCGAAGAAAATCTTCCGCCCGTTGAAGAAAATCTTCCGCCCGTTGAAGAAAATCCTCCAACCGTCGAAGAGAATCCTCCGCCGCAACCGCAACAAAATATCGGCTTCACGCAGGAACAAATCGCGCAGACTCAAGCAATGATTATGGCGCAGTTCAATCAAATGCAGATGATGCAACAGGCGGCTATCGCGCAGGCTCAGGCACAGGCTCAAGAACAAATCAGAATCCAACAGGTACAGGCTCAGCAAGCGGCAATCGCGCAACCCGTCCACGATTCGCATAACGAGGAAAAAATTAAACACCTCGAAGACGAAATCGCGCAGATGAAAGCCTTGCTCGCCGAAGTACTCGGTCGCGAACCTAAAAAAGGCTCCATATCTTTGCACGAAGCCTTGAAACTCCAAGAAGTCAGCGAGGAAATTTTATCGGAAATGGCGGCTCAATCAAATGCCGGCGATACTCTCGTTGACGTTCACGCGCCCGCCGCTAAGTCCACGCTCATTAATTATCTCAACGAACACATTAAATTTTCCGACGGCGTTAAGCTCAATCGTCACGGCGTGAGGATAGCCGCTTTGCTCGGCACAACGGGCGTCGGCAAAACTACAACCCTCGCTAAAATCGCCGCTAAATTCGTCCTCGAACAACGCACCAACGTCGCGCTGATAACCGCAGATACTTACAGAATCTCCGCCGTCGAACAACTTAAAACTTATTCCGACATTCTCGAATTGCCGCTTGAAATCGTTTATAATCCGCAAGAACTCGCTTCAGCTATCGAACGTCACCGCGATAAAGAATTAATTCTGATTGACACGGCGGGGCGCAGTCAGCATAACGAATATCAAATGCGCGAGCTTGAAGAATTTTTGCGTGTCAGTCCGCGAATCGAAAAACATTTAGTAGTAAGCGCGACGACAAAATTTACCGACGCCAGACAGATTATAAACAAGTTCGCACAGGTCGCGCCCGACAAAATAATTTTCACTAAGATAGACGAAACCGGCAGTCTCGGAATGATTATAAATCTCCTGCGCGATAAGAATTACTCGCTGTCATACATAACGACGGGGCAGAGCGTCCCCGATGACATTGAGCGGGCGAATGCCGATGTTTTAACGAATTTCTTGCTTAGAAAAGTCGACGAGTTGTGAAGAGGTATGAAACATGTCTGACCAAGCATCCAGACTGAGAAATTTGGTTGAGTCGCGTGCCGAAGAGGAGGCAAAAGCACGGGAGATAGGCGAACTTTATTTCGACATGGCGGAAGATACGCGAGTCATAGCGATAACGAGCGGCAAAGGCGGCGTCGGTAAAACCAATCTCGCCGTGAATCTCGCCGTCGGTTTGCAATTAGCGGGGCAAAGAGTCATGCTGATTGACGCGGATATTGGCATGGCGAACGTGAATTTGCTTATGGGCGCGGTGACGAATCGCAGTTTGATTGATTTGTTAAAGGACGGCGTGCAACTCGAAGACGTTGTAGAAAATGGCGTGGCTGGCGTTAAATATATTTCGGGCGTGGCGGGCGTCGAGGCGGCTCTGAATTTAAATCGAGCCGAACAAAAACGGTTGCATAAAAAATTGGGACGTTGTTCCGAGATGGCTGATATTATCGTGATTGATACGGGCGCGGGCTTGAATCGTAACGTGATTGAATTTGTCCTCGCGGCGGAAGAAGTAATTTTAATCACGACGCCCGAACCGACTGCTCTTGCCGATGCCTACGCCGTTATAAAAGCTTACACGATTTACACCGACCGCCGAAATATTAAGCTTGTCGTCAACCGAATCCGCGAGGAGGAAGAATGCGACGAGGTTGTCGAGAAAATTAATCAGACGACGAAAAATTTTTTAGGCTTATCGATTGATTGTCTCGGTTACATTTACGACGATAAAGCTGTTCGCGACGCGGTTCAAAGGCAGGAGCCGTTCCTTATCGCTAATCCCGATTCTTCGGCGTCGCGCTGTATTTCCGAGCTTGTAAAAAGTTTATTAAGCGGGCGTAGGATGGAGTCTGTGTCGAAAGGTTGGCGCGCCTTCCTTGACCGCTTATTTGGATATTGAATCGAGAGACCCAAATGAACTTAACAACGTATCGAACTTATATAAGGAGCGCATTTGTCGCGGTAATTTTGAGCGTGCCTTTAGCGTTGGTTTTGCCCGTCGAAGTAAGTTTTGAGAACGGAATTATCGAAAACGCACAAGTCATAGTTTTACTTGCCGGAGCAATTTTGATGTTGCGTGTTCGTTCGCGTATGAAGTGGTTCCAAATATTTTTTGCAATGGGTCTTGTGTTAATGGCTTTGCGCGAGCTGAGTTGGGGGCGCGTATTTTTCCCGATAGATTTTGAAGAGCTGGGGGCAGTCTTCGTTACGATGGCGGAGTATAAATATCGCGTCCACGTTTACGCATTTCTCGTTGTGTATATCTCGGCGATGATTTTTATTCTGATTCGGTTCGTCCCAATAAAAAAAATTCTGCGCGGCAGACAACCTATAGCCGCTTTTGCCGTGATGATTCTGGCGATTGCATTCAATTACATTGGCGAACACGGTTTTTTTATCGGCAAGGCGTGCGGGCAAATTTTGGAGGAGCTCAACGAGTTAATTTTTTATGTAACTTTAATCGTCGCGGGCTTATACTACTGCAACGATAATAATTTTTGAGGTGAGTTTGTTGAAGTACGAAATTTTATATCCCGAAGCGTTTCCGGTCGTCGAATGCCATTTGGAGCGCGGCGAGAGTATCAAAGCCGAATCGGACGCGATGATTGCGATGTCGCCGACGATTGACGTTGAAGGCAAAATGGACGGCGGGATTTTGAGCGGTTTGGCGCGGAAATTTTTATCTGGCGAAAGTATGTTTTTCCAAGAACTGACTGCGCGGCGCGGTGCCGGTAAAATTTTATTCGGGCACGCATTACCGGGCGGGATTCTGGACGTTGAACTTGACGGCTCTTACGGCTTAACAATTCAAAAGGACGGTTTTCTTGCCGCCACGCAAGGCATTAACATAGAGACGAAGACGCAGAATCTTACTCGCGGATTTTTGAGCGGTGAAGGATTTTTTGTTCTCAACGCACGAGGGCGCGGCACGATTTTTATTTCGAGCTACGGCGTGATTCATCCGATAAATCTTGACGACGGCGAGGAAGTTATAATCGACAACGGACATCTCGTTGCTTGGCCCGATTATATGAATTATAAAATCGAAAAGGCCTCCGGCGGTTGGATTTCGAGCTTCACTTCTGGCGAAGGTCTCGTTTGCCGCTTCAGAGGTCCCGGTGTTGTCCTTATTCAGACGCGCAACCCTGAAAGTTTCGAGGGTTGGATTCGTTCAATAGTTCCTGCGAAATAATCATACGCGAACTTCAAAATGTTTACCCTTGTCGTCGTCGGATTTTTTAGGCGGCAACTTCACGGGCTTAGGCGGCGGTTCGACCGGTTTAACTTTGTCGACTGTCGCCTTTAATTTTTTTGTTGAGTCATCAAAGAGTTGCGATTTGGTTAGCGCGGGCTTATCCGTCAGCAAAAAATTTTTCACTATGACGAACGACGCGACCGCCACAATTATTATCGTGAATATCCAATAAGCTCCGCCGTGTCCCTCTTGATAATTTAATTTCGGAATGGTATGACGCGGTTGTTCCGTCGAAGTCTGCGCGGGGGGATTATACGTTGACTGCGAATCGCGAGCGTCCATGTCCCGAAATTCGCGCAAAACGTCTTGTCCTCTGTCATAATCCGATTGAGTATCAACTAACGGCGCGTCGGGCGGAATGACTGTAACTGTTTGATTAGGCGGCGGGGTATCGTCGTCCCTTTCGACAGTCCGTTTAGTCAAAGCTCCCGACCCGTTAGCGACGGCGTCCCTTGCCATAGTTTCCGGCGAATCGTCTTGAACTTTCTGAGCCGAATCATTAGCGAAAGGAGTTTTATCAATTCGCGGCGGAGTCGGTGGCGTCGGACGAATCGCGGGCGCGGGAGCCGTCGGGGGTTGCGGAGGTTCGATTGTCATTTTTTATATCAAAGCAAGTGAGCGCGAAGTTCTGCGCCGTCCTGAGCCGACAAATAAGCGGGCGCGATGTCGAAGACAGTTTTGCAACCGTTATTGCCTTCCTGATTCAGACGGTAAGCGGCGCGAGCATAGGCGACGAGTACAGCCGTTGTGAATTCGGGATTAGAATCGAGCTTAAGATTGAATTCGATGATGTGATTATTTTCCTTAGCCATGCCGGTTTTGCCCGAACGAATTACGAAGCCGCCGTGAGCAAGTCCCGCGTGTTTGCTAAGGAGTTCTTCCTCGCTGATGAAGTTGACGACCGTATCATAATCAGCAAAATAATTCGGCATAGTTTTAATTGCGTTCTCGACTTCAGCGGCATCCGCGCCCTCTTCCAAAACTACAAAGCATTCGCGGAGATGTTTCTGGCGAGTCGTAAGTTCGGGATTTTGTCCGCTACGAACAGCTTCCAACGCGGAATCAATCGGCACGGTGTACTGTTTGGCATTCTTGACGCCCTTGACGCGGCGAATCGCATCGGAATGCCCTTGACTGACGCCTTTGCCCCAGAAAGTATAATCGTTGCCGTCGGGGAGAATCGCATTTGCATAAGCGCGAGCCAAGCTGAACAGACCCGGATCCCAGCCGACAGAAATAATCGCGACGTGATTGGAAGCTTTAGCCGCCGCGTCGACGTTCGCAAAGTGTTCGGGGATTTTGGCGTGCGTGTCGAAGCTGTCAACGACGTTAAAGAGTTTAGCGAATTCGGGCGTTTGCTTGGGCAAATCGGTTGCCGAGCCGCCGCACAGAATCATAACGTCGATTTTGCCGACCCATTCTTTAACGTCATCAACGTGAACGACGGGGACGTTGGGAGTTTGAATTTTAACTTTCGCGGGGTTGCGACGAGTGAAAACCGCCACGAGTTCTGTATCGGGATTTTCTTTAATCGCGCACTCAACGCCGCGTCCCAAATTGCCGTATCCAACTATGCCTATCTTCATGATTTATTTCCTCCTGTGAAGAATTATTTTCAATAACGAGGCGCATTATAACATAAAAGTTACGCTTTGCAAGGGTTTCAGTTCATGAATACAATATTATTGGCAAGAAAAATCCCCGCCGAGATTTTCAACGGGGAAATTTTTTGCGTGTTGTGAATTACTTCAAAGCTCTGGCGGCAATGTCTTTGCGATAGTGCACGTCGTCGAAGTGAATAACCTCAACGCACTTATAAACTTTTTCGACAGCCTCGCGCAATGTCGGAGCCGTCATCGTGACGCCTAAAACTCTGCCGCCGCTCGTGACAAGTTCATCATTTAAAATTTTCGTGCCCGCGTGAAAAATCGTCGCGCCTAAACTTTTTGCTTTGGTTATGCCGTCAATCGGCAAATTTTTTTTGTACGACTTTGGATAGCCGCCGCTCGCCATAATCACGCAAACCGCAGAACTTTTGCTCCAAGAAATTTTTTTATCGGACAACGTGCCGTCCGCGCAGGCGTACATAAGCTCCAACAAATCACTTTCCATAAGCGGCAATACAACTTGCGTCTCTGGGTCGCCGAATCGACAATTAAACTCGACAACTTTAGCCGTGCCGTCGACAATCATCAAGCCCGCGTACAAACAGCCGCGATAAGTTATTCCTTCAGCTTTGAGCGCGGCAATCGTTGGCTTAAGAATTTTTTCTTCAACCTGCGCGGCAATTTTATCGTCGACAATCGGAGCAGGCGCGTAAGCACCCATGCCGCCCGTGTTCAAACCTTTATCGCCGTCAAAAACTCTCTTGTGGTCTTGCGCGGCAATCAGCGGTAAAATTTTTTCGCCGTCCGTCAACGCAAGTACAGAAGCCTCTTCGCCGTCCATAAATTCTTCGACGACAATTTTACTGCCCGCCGCGCCAAAAGTTTTCATCTCGTCAACGGCATTCAAAGCCTCGTCAAGATTCTGCGCAACGATAACGCCTTTGCCCGCCGCCAATCCGTCAGCTTTAATCACAATCGGCGCGCCCTTAGCTTTGATGTAATTTTTCGCGGCTTCGGGATTGTCAAAGACTTCAAACTCCGCCGTCGGAATGTGATATTTTTTCATGAGACGTTTGGCAAAAATTTTCGAGCCTTCAATCTGCGCGGCGTCCTTCGTGCAACCGAAAGCTTTAATCCCCGCCGCATTCAATTCATCAACCAAACCATTTACCAGCGGAGCTTCCGGTCCGATGACAACGAGATTAATATTTTTTTCCTTAGCGAAGTTCACGAGCGCGGCGTTGTCAGCGATAGAAATTTCAACGCACTCAGCAAAATCAGCTATGCCGGGACTGCCGGGTATCGCGAAGAACTTTTCAAGCAACGGACTCTGTGAAATTTTCCAAGCCAGCGCGTGTTCACGACCGCCGCCGCCGATAAGCAAAACATTCATAAGAAAACCTCACTTCACGTCCAAAAGTTCAAACTCGATAACGCCAGCCGGCGCATGAACTTGAACGGTAACGCCTGCAGTTTTGTTGAGGATAGCGGCTCCGAGCGGCGACTCGTCCGAAATTTTATTGTTATCGGGGTCAGCCTCCGTCGAACCAACTATCATGTAAGTTTCGATAGCGTCAAGCTCCACGTCGCGAACCGTAACCGTACTGCCGATTGTAACCTTGCCCGTATTTTCTGCGGACTTGATTATCTCGCTGTTGCGGAGCTTTGCCTCTAACTCGCTGATTTCGCTTTCGAGACGCCCTTGTTCATTCTTAGCGTCGTCGTATTCGGAATTTTCGCTGAGGTCGCCGAGAGCTATCGCCGCCTTGAGTCGTTCAGAAATTTCAATGCGCCGAACGCTTTTCATGTAGTCTAACTTTTCGACAAGCTTATCATAGCCGTCTTGAGTCAGCATGATTTTCTTTTCAGCCATTTTAACCCTCCACGAACTTCTTGCCGTCGAAGATTCGGCGTTCGCCCGGCATAGTAGGAGCCCATATCGGCAAATTTTTCTTCGCCGCCAAAAATTCTTGCGAAGGCTTCCACATCGGATAATCGACGCGGTGCATTGCTACAAAACCTCTAATGTTTGTCTTGGCTACAAATTCAATCGCGCCTTTTTCCTGCGAGGCTCCGAGTCTTCCGTCGACGGGGAACAGGGCAACGTCCGCATCCATGCCGTTCATGCGTTTTAATTGCCGCTTAAATGACTTCTCCGCCAGCTCGATATTTTCCGGAGTATCGTCCGTCCAATGCCACCAGTTGAAATCGCCCGCATGAAAAATCCTCGCGCCGGAAGCCGTCTGAACTAAGAACGAAACGCCTACGTCCGTCGAGTCATACGCCCAAACCCTAATCGTGTCGTCGTACCATTCGCTGTTGCGTTTGATGTACGTGATTTTGTTCGTCGGGAAAATTTTGACGCGCTTGGTGTGCTTGATGTCGCTTGAGAAAATGTAGCGCGTGATTCTCTGCGCATAAGCTCGAATGTGCATGCTGAAATGATCGAAGTGCGCGTGCGTGACGAAAATATAAAGCTTGTCGAAGTCTCCCTTGTCATAGGCGGCATTGACAACGTTCGCGGGGTCGTCGTAATCGTCAAACACCAGTAAAGTTTTTTCGTCACGAATCAAAAAGCCGCTGTTCAACAAGTAATTCAGTTCCATAAAATGTTTATTCCTCCTCCGACCGACAGTAAATTTTTTGGGCTAATCGGTCGATTTTGATACTGCTCCAAAAGTTTTTATCGCCTCCTCCGCGTGAAACTTATTTTGTTCGTCGAAGTGACGACTTTAATTCAATCATCTGCGCGGTTGGCAAGAGCGTCTTGGATTTTCTGTTCGACTTCGGGATTAATCTTTTGGTCGGTACGATAACGAACATTTTGCCGAGTACTTCCGGTGAAGCCGCGCCCTTGAACCTCGCTTGCTGTTAGTATAAGCATAAAAGCATTTTTATCAACAGTCTTTACGATAATTTTTATTTTAGCGATTTGCGTCATGCTGACGACAACCATAACGATTTTTTTAGGGTCGCCGGTGTAAGCTCCCTCGCCGTTAATAAACGTGACGCCGCGCCCGATGTCCGCGATAATTCCGTCAGCAATATCTTTAGCCTTATCGGAAATAATCAGAATCGCCTTGCGCTGATTGAAACCGTCGATAATTTTATTGGTCATCTGCGAAGTGACATACATACAAATCAGCGTGAACATTGCGGAAGTTATGCTGAACAACGCGCCCGCTATCGCGACAATCAAACAGTTAAAGCCGAAGATAACCGAGCCGATGTCCATTGAGTAATACTTTTTAAAAATCGCGCCGAGAATGTCGAAGCCGCCGGTCGAACCGTTCATGCGGAAAACAATCCCGTAACCGATGCCGTTAAAAATTCCGCCGTAAATCGACGCAAGCATCATTTCATCAAGCGGCACCATTCCGTTCAAAAATTTTGTGGCGTCCAGCGCAAGTGAGAACATAACCGTCCCGATAACCACGTCGATAGTATATTTTTTGCCGAGAAGTTTATACGACGCGATTAACAGCGGCACGTTGTAGACGAGCGTTTGAATGCCGATTGGCAAGCCCACCAAGAAATAAAAAATTATCGCGATACCCGTGACGCCGCCCGTTAAAAGATTGCTCGGCACCACGAAGAGATTAATTGAAGAAGCGGCGATAAGACAACCCGCCATAATCCCCAAGTACTTGAAAAGCATTGAGGTTACATTCATCTGAAGGTTTCTCCCTCCTTTTGATACATGCGCGGGAATTATAACACAAAATTTTGCTTGTGACACAAGTTTTTTTAAAAATTTTTTTAGTGCCAAGAAAAAACTTGCAAACGCTTAGGATTTTAGTTAGAATACGTTGCGAGTTCGACAGAAAAAATTTCGGAGGGCGTTGAGTGCAGGAGGATTTGGTATCTTCGCGCGGGCGGAGGAAAATTTTTTTGGACATAGCTTAGTTGAGAGAGTGGGCTCGCGTCCACTCTTTCACATTGTAGGGGGTGCTTGATTGAGCAAAATTGAATCACAGGTTGAAAGTTTGATGTCGGAAATTTTGTCGGGCACGGATTATGAGCTCGTCGACGTGGAATATGTCAAGGAGCGCGATTGGTATTTGCGGGTGTTCGTGGACAAGGCGGGCGGTATCGATTTGGACGACTGCCAAACAATCAGCGAACAGTTGAGCGCGAAACTTGACGCGGCAGATATAATCGGCGGGGCGTACATTTTGGAAGTCTCGTCGCCCGGTATCGACCGCATTTTGAAGAAGGATAAAGATTTCGTTCGCGAGGCGGGCAAAGTCGTTGACGTGACACTTTACGCGCCGCTTAACGGTAAAAAAATTTTTGTCGGAGAGTTGGAAAGTCGCGATGAAAAATTTTTGCGATTGAAAGACGCAGAGCCTTTGCCGCGAGAAAAAATTGCGCAAGTCAGGTTGCACATAGACTTTTAAAAAATTTTGGGAGGAAGAGTTTACTTGGCATTCAGAAAAAAAAATACGGAACTCAGTTTGATTGACGCGATTAAAGATTTATGCACAGAGAAAGAAATTGCGCCCGAAGTGATGTTCGAGGCGGTGGAGTCCGCGCTTAAAGTTGCTTACAAAAAAAATTACAGTAAAGATGACAACGTCGAAGTTATGCTTGACCGCGATGATGGTAGTTTCCACGTTTACGCGCTAAAAAGCGTCGTCGAAACCGTCGAGGATCCCGTTATCGAAATTTCTAAGGAAGACGCCCAAGCGATAAGTCCGGGTTGCGATATTGATGACGTTGTCGAGATTGAAGTTACGCCTAAAAATTTTGGACGAATCGCCGCGCAGGCTGCCAAACAATTTGTCGTGCAGAAGTTGCGCGAGGCGGAGCGCGGTGTCATTTACGACGAATTTACCAACCGCGAAAGCGACCTCGTGCGCGGGAAAATCGTTCGCGTCGAGAATGGAAATTTAGTCGTCGAAGTCGGCAAGACCGAAGCAATTTTGGAGCCCGAAGAAATGACGCCTAATGATAACTATAAAATCGGCGATTGGGTTCGCGCTTACATTATCGAAGTCAAAAAGGGCGGCAAAGGTCCCCAAGTTTATTTATCGCGGACGCACCCGAATTTTTTACGTCGGCTCGTTGAAATTGAAATCCCAGAAATTCAAGAAGGCATTATAGAAGTCAAAGCCGTAGCTCGCGACCCCGGTTCTCGTGCGAAAATTGCCGTCAATTCCAAAGACCCCAATATCGAGGCGGTTGGCTCTTGCTTAGGGCAACACGGCACGCGAATTCAGCCCGTTATCGACGAACTCGGCGATGAAAAACTCGACATTATCGCGTGGAGTCCGAAGGCAGGCGTCTACGTTGCCAATGCGCTCAGCCCTTCAAAAATTGTGAGCGTCGCGCTCGATGATGACGCAAGAAGTTGCCGCGTCGTCGTGCCAGATAATCAACTCAGTTTGGCAATCGGTAAGGAAGGACAAAACGCTCGCCTCGCCGCAAAACTCACGGGTTGCAAGATTGATATTAAAAGCGTCAAGCAGGCAAAAACCGCTCCGCTCTCCGAAGATATGCACGAAGTCGACATCTCAGAGGCGTCGGCTGTCTTCAAACCGCGTCCCAAGAAAGGCAAGAAATGAGTAAACCAATTAACATGCGGCGTTGCGTCGTGTGTCGCCAAGTTCGTCACAAGTCGGAACTAATCCGCGTCGCTAAAAATTCGGCGGGAAAAATTTCAGTCGACGAGATTGGCGGGCGCGGAGCTTACGTCTGCAAATCGGCAACCTGCGCGGCTGTCCTTTTTAAGCGTCGCAATTTCGATAAGGTTTTCAAAGTCAAAGTGTCCGATGAAGTTTACGACAGCATAAAGGAGAAAATTCTCATGAAATAAAATTCCAACGGGGGTGGATCTATGTCAAAACCGGTTAAGTACAGAATCTATGACATGGCGAACGAATTCAATCAGGACGTTCAAGTAATTATCGACTTTCTGAATAAGCGCAAGATCAAAGTTAAAAATCGTTTCACAGGCGTCGAAGAGGAAGCTTATCAACTCGTCAAGGCAACATTCGGGCGGCGTAAACCCGTCGAACAACCTAAGCCGGAACCAAAACCGCAGGCTCCAGCTAAAACCGCCAAGCCCGCAGTTAAATCCGAACAAAAACCGCAGGCTCAACCTCAACAAAAACAATCTAAGCCCGCGACTAAATCTGAACAGAAACCACAGGCTCAAACTCAACAAAAACCGGTCAAGCCCGCGCCGAAAGTCGAAGCTAAGCCGCAACCTCAGCCGCGACAATCTAAACCTGCGCCTAAAATCGAATCTAAGCCCGCACAAAAAGTTGAACCTAAGCCCGAACAAAAACCACAGCCTAAAGTCGAACAAAAAACTGAGCAAAAGCCTGAACAAAAATCAAAGCCTCAGCCACAACAACAGCGGCGCGATAATCGCCAGCGTCCGGAACGTCAAGATAAGCCCGAAGTCCGCGCAGAACGTCCTGAGCGTCAAGAACCTCGCGGCGAACGTCAAGAGTCTCGCGGGCGTGATAATCGCAGTAAGCAAGAACGACAGGATAAGTCCGATGTTCGCTTGCAAGATAAACAAGATACTCGCGGGGAACGCGGCGACCGTCAATCTAAAAATCGCAACGAACGTCAGCGCGAGGACGGCGTAAAAAATAATCGCCAACGTAATCGCAATCGTCAGCCCGCTAACGCTAAGGAAGCCGCTAAAACTCAAGCCGCCGCGCAAGCGTCCGATAATAAACCGCGTCCGCCGCGTCCTGCACGTAAGAAAAATCGCCCCGCCCCTCAGCCCGTCCATAAAGCAGAAATCGCCCGCCCAACTCACATAAAAGTTGGCGAAAGTATTGCCGTTAAGGATTTGGCTAGCAAGATGAGCTGTACCGCCGTCGATATTATTAAAAAACTTTTGATGATGGGCGTAGTCGCGACGATTAACCAAGTTATCGATTATGACACAGCCGCGTTGGTTGCCGCCGAGTTCGGGGTTACTGCTGAAGAACTCCCGCCCGAAGTCGACCCGACGCTTATCCCCGAAATCGAAGACGACCCCTCTACGTTAAAAATTCGTCCGCCCGTCGTTACGGTTATGGGGCACGTTGATCACGGTAAAACTTCGCTCCTCGACGTCATCAGAAAAACTCACGTCACCTCAACTGAAGCCGGCGGCATTACTCAGCATATCGGCGCGTATCAAGTCATTTGCAACGATAGAAAAATTGTTTTCCTCGACACGCCCGGGCACGAGGCTTTTACGGCTATGAGAGCTCGCGGCGCGCAAGTCACTGACATTGCAATTTTAGTTGTCGCCGCTGATGATGGCGTCATGCCGCAGACGATTGAGGCGATTAATCACGCCAAAGCTGCGAACGTCCCGATTATCGTTGCCATTAATAAAATCGATAAGCCCGGCGCGAATCCCATGCGCGTTAAGCAGGAACTTTTGGAACACGGTTTAGTTAGTCGCGATTTCGGCGGCAATACCACGATGGTTGAAGTCTCCGCCAAAAAGAATCTCAACATAAATGATTTGCTGGAAGAAATTTTATTCGAGGCGGACGTTCAAGAGTTCAAAGCCAATCCCAATCGCGAGGCTCGCGGCGTAATTATCGAGGCGCAGTTGGATAAGGGCAGAGGTCCGGTCGCTACGGTTTTAGTTCAAAACGGCACGCTTAGAATTGGTGACGCGATTGTTGCGGGCACCACTTACGGCAAAGTTCGCGCTATGATGAACGAACGCGGCGATAATCTCAAGAAGGCTGGTCCGAGCGTCCCCGTTGAAGTTTTAGGTTTGAATGACGTTCCGGCGGCGGGCGATATTCTTGCGTCTCTCGACGAAAAACTTGCCAAGTCAATCGCTGAACACCGTATCGAACGCCAACGCAATGATTTAATTAAGTCCAAGAAAGTTTCGTTGGACGATTTGTTCAATCAGATTCAAGCGGGCTCTCTTAAAGATTTGAACATTGTTATTAAAGCGGACGTTCAAGGTTCGATTGAGGCTTTGTCGGGCGCGTTGCTTGCCCTTAACAAAAACGACGAAGTCCGCGTTAATATTGTTCATTCGGGCGTCGGCGCAGTAACGGAGAATGACGTTATGCTTGCCTCGTCGTCCAACGCGCTGATTCTCGGCTTCAACGTGCGCCCCGATAATAACGCTCGCAAGTCCGCCGTCACAGAAAATATCGACATAAGAACTTACCGCGTTATCTACGATGCGATTCACGACGTGCAGGACGCAATGAGCGGCTTATTGGCTCCGAAGTACAAGGAAGTTATTCAAGGGCGCGTCGAGATTCGTAAGGTTATGAAGTTCAGCAAAGCGTTGGTCGCGGGCTCGTACGTTTTGGAAGGAAAAATTTTTAACAACAGCAAGATTCGCATTCTGCGCGATAACATTGAGGTTTTCGACGGGGAAATTGATTCGCTCCGCAGATTTAAAGATGAAGTCAAGGAAGTTGCGGCGGGTTACGAATGCGGCATTTCGATTGTTGACTATCGCGACTTCAAAGAGGGTGACATAATCGAGGCGTACAAGATGGAAGAGATTGAAACTTCGATTGAGGATGTCAACCGCGCAGATTGATAGGAAGTGAAAAGTTTTGATTACGTTTATAATCGGCTTAGTGATTTTGATAGGCGGGGCGGCGGCTTACGGTGCGTTTTGCGAACACGTTATGAAACCGAGTTCTTCCGCGCAGACGCCCGCGATAAAACTTCGTGACGGCGTTGACTTCGTGCCGATGAACAAATGGAAAAATTGCCTGATTGAACTGCTGAACATTGCGGGAACCGGTCCGGTACTTGGTCCGATTCAAGGAATTTTATTTGGTCCGATTGCCTTTATCACAATTCCAATCGGCTGTGTTATCGGCGGCGCGTTCCACGATTATATGAGCGGCATGATTTCCCTGCGCAACAACGGCGAACAAATGCCTGCCCTCGTCAAAAGATTTCTCGGCGGCGGCGTTTACAGCGTCTACAATATTTTTGTCTGCTTGCTTATACTTTTGGTCGGCACGGTTTTTATCTACACGCCCGGCGATTTGTTTGTCGCGCACATTCTCAAAGGCGACGCTTCCACGTTGAGCACGGAAGTTATAACGGTTTACGGCGTTATTTTTGCTTACTATTTGTTGGCGACGCTCCTGCCGATTGATAAAATTATCGGGCGCGTCTATCCGATTTTCGGCGCGATTCTGTTGCTGAGTGCCGTAGGAATTTTTTTCGGACTGTTTATTAACGGCTACCCGCTGACTGAACTTTGGGAGGCGGGCGTCGCGAACGTTCATCCTTTCGGCGAAAACTTTATCCCGATATTCTTTATAACTGTCGCTTGCGGAATAACTTCGGGCTTCCACTCGACGCAGGCGACGTTGATTGCGCGTTCGGTTACGCGTGAACAACACGGGCGGCTCATTTACTACAACACGATGATTGCCGAAGGTTTTATCGCGATGAGTTGGGCGGGCGCGGCTATGGGCGCGGTTAATGCCGGCATTGCGACGAATGAAAATCTTTTCAAGCAAGCGGCGGTTGTCGTCGGGATTATCGCGCAGGATATGCTCGGCTCTGTCGGCGGCATGGTCGCAGTTTTAGGCGTTATCGTCTTGGCTATCACGTCGGGCGATACGGCGTTGCGTTCGTTGCGTCTGATGATTGCCGACGCGCTCCACATTGACAATAAAAAGAAAACCAACACGTTGATTCTCGCGCTGATAATTTTTGCGGTCGTGGCGTTCGTGCTTTACTACGCCAAAACTGATAAGAGCGGCTTCGCGTTGCTTTGGAGATATTTCTCTTGGGCGAACGAAACTATTGCGGTGTTTGCTTTCGCGATGATTGCCGTTTACATGTTCAAAAACGGTATGCCGTATCTTATGGCGATTATTCCCGGAACTTTTTACATGTACATGGTTTCGACGTACATTTTGCACGCGCCGATTGGCTTTGGCTTGAGTTACACGCTCAGTTACATTTTGGCGGCGGTCTGCGCGGCTCTCTACGCGACGGCGATTATCCGCTTTGGTAAAAGTGTAAGCTCGTCACGAAACTTGCGATAAGTAAACGAAAAAATCCCCCGCGTTTTTGCAGGGGATTATTTTTTTGCTCCGGTTTACGGATTAAATTTCAATCAGTTCGTATTGCGGGTTGCCGAGTCCCTTTTCAGCCATAGCAGAGAGTTGGCGCAAGCCGTGACGGGTTTCAATGCGTTCCTTCATGTCGTGGCTGTCGGAGGCGGCATAAATTAAATCGGTACAAGCCTGGTCGACGGCGAGCAAATCAGTTGAAACGGCAATGCCGATGTCTTTCATGGTCGGTTCGGCGGCATAAATTCCCTCGCAGTCGCATGAAACGCTGATTCGACGCATGACGTTAAGAAAAACGATGTGCTTGCCGAAATGATTGCAAGTGGCGTTCGCGCTGTCGCACATGAGTTCCATAAAATATTCTTGCATAGGCCATTCGAGATAATTTTCGGGGACGTTGTTAGGGTCGACGCCGTGAACTTGCGCCTTGCCGAGATGTCCGCTCGCACAGCCGATAGCGATATTTTTCATTGAACCGCCGAAACCGCCCATTGCGTGCCCCTTAAAATGCGTCAAGACAATCAGCGAATCGTAATTGGCGAGGTGTGCGCCCATCGCGACTTCCTTAAGATGAAAGCCGTTGCGGACGGGGAAATTAACAGTCTCCTCGTTTTCGTCCATGATGTCAACGTCGCTGAACGTCCAGCCATTAACTTTTAACGTGTCGCGGTGCCCTGCAGTGTCGAATCTGTCGCCGTGATAAAGAGTATTGCACTCGACGATTCTGGAATTGGGAACTTGAGCTTGGAAGGCTTGAACCATATCGCGCGGTAAAATGTTGGGACCGTTCTTTTCGCCGGTGTGGAGTTTGATAGCGACTTTGCCGAAAATATTTTCGTTAATCATCTTGTAGAGCTTGATTAGGTGTTCGGCGTCGATTGTCTTTGTGAAGTAAACTTTAGCAGCCGAGCCTTGATAATTTTCGCCGGTAACATTTTTGGAGCCGACGACGGGTGCTTGTTTAACCATGAAAATTTTCCTCCTCATCCCCGCGCAGGGGTTTTTTCTTATAATAACCATTAGAGCTTACTCCCGTCAAGAATTTTTACATAAAAAAAGCCCGCCGAAGCGAGCCGTAAAAATTTTTTTACAAAACGATATGCGCCATAACGAAGCCGACACAGCAACCGCTGATGACGCCGATAAGTCCGGGAATCATGAATGAGTGATTCAAAATGTATTTGCCGATACGCGTTGTGCCTGAACGGTCAAAACCTATGCAAGCGAGGTCGGAGGGATAAGTCGGCAGGAAGAAGTAACCGTAGCACGCGCTGATAAACGACATGATGATAACGGGATCCATTCCGACGCTCAGAGCCATCGGGAAGACGATAGCGATAGCCGCCGCCTGCGAATTGACGAGCTTAGACGTAAGGAACGCGATAATTGCAAACGCCCAAGGATATTCGGCGACTGCAGAACCTAAAAAGTCTTTAAGGAAAGTCATATGCGCGCCGAAGCAAGTATTAGCCATCCAAGCGACGCCGTAAACAGAAACCAATGCGACGATACCGGATTTAAAAACTTGGCTGTTGCCGACGTCTTTAGCTTTGACTTTGCAGACGAACAAGATAATCGCGGCGACGAGGAGCATAACCATTTGGATAACGGCAGTCATTGAAATGGGTTTCAAATCGCCCTTAGCGTTCGGGAAATGCGGCAGGAGGTCGGGGAAATTGCCGAGCGCGGCGATAACGATAATGCCGCCAAAGAAAATATACATTGCGTGATAAAAACTGGGCGGCAACTCTTTATCCATAAGGGATTCGGTGTCGCCGTAGACGTAATCGCGATTCGTGGGGTCTTTGATAAATTCTTGGAAGCGTTCGTCCTTGTCGAGGTCTTTACCGCGCCGATAACTCCAAAGAGCCGCGAACAACACGCCGAGTCCGGTAGCGGGCATTGCGACGGCTAAAATCTGGAGAACGGAATAATGATAGCCGGCAGTAGCCATGAAGCCGACGATTGAGACGATAGCGACGGAGACGGGCGACGCGCAAATTCCCATCTGAGACGCAACCGACGCAACAGCCATCGGACGTTCGGGGCGAATGTTTTGCTTAATTGCAATGTCGTAGATAATCGGGAACATGGTATAGACGACGTGCCCCGTGCCGCATAAAACTGTTAAGAACCAAGTTGTGAGCGGCGCGAGGATTGTCACGTGCTTTGGGTTGTTCCGTAAAAATTTTTCGGCGTATTTTAGCATGACGGTTAAGCCGCCGGAAGTCTGCAAAAATCCCGCGCAGGTTACGACAGCCAAAATCGTCAGCATAACGTCGATAGGCGGAGTGCCGGGCTTATAACCGAAAATGAATGTGTAAATAACGAGACCAATACCGCTTATGACGGCAAGCCCGATGCCGCCGTGTCTGACGCCGATAATCAAACACGCCAACAGCACAAGGAAACCTAAAAACATCTCCATAAAAAATCACCTCTCCTAAAAATAATTTCGCGTCGCAAAAATTATTCGTTGCGGTAATGGTATTTCCTGCAACATATGACGTATTTACGAATCGATAAAAAGAAAAAATCCCGCCGAGTTTTTCGACGGGAAAAATTTTTAACCCATATGAACGCCTTTAACCAAAAGCCGCGCCTTTGCTCTGGCGAGTGCCGCCTCTGCTCTGTCAATATCAATTTCGGGATTTTTCTTGGCGAGGCGGTCTTCTGCGCGTTTGTATGCCGCCTTCGCCCGTTCAACGTCAATATCATCGGGCAACTCGGCACTGTCCGCGAGGATTGTAATTTTTTCGGGCGTGACTTCCATAAAGCCGCCGCTGACGAAAAGTTGCGTCTCGCCGACGCCTTCTTTAATTCTCATTGCGTGCGGGATAAGCTCCGTTAAAAGTCTCGCATGCTTCGGCAAAATTCCAAGCTCACCGCAAATCGAACGGGTTATCAGCATGTTAATTTCTTTTGCGTAAACTTCGCCTTTATCGGGCGTAGCAACCTCAAGCAGGATTGTAGCCATTGCTTACGCCTCCTTGAGTTTTTGAGCCTTCTGGACAGCCTCCTCAATGCCGCCGACCATGTAGAATGCGTTTTCGGGCAAGTCGTCATATTTGCCGGAGAGAATTTCTTTGAAGCCGCGAATCGTATCCTTAAGCGCGACGTATTTGCCCGGCGAACCCGTAAAGACTTCGGCGACTGCAAACGGTTGCGACAAGAATCTTTGAATCTTCCTTGCGCGGCTGACTGTCAATTTATCTTGGTCGCTAAGTTCTTCCATGCCCAGAATCGCGATGATGTCTTGGAGCTCTTTATATTTCTGCAAGACTGCTTGGACGCCGCGAGCAACTTCATAATGGTCGCGCCCGATAACGTTCGGGTCGAGGATACGGCTTGTCGAATCGAGCGGGTCGACAGCGGGATAAATTCCCAGCTCTGCGATTTGACGGCTTAAAACTGTCGTCGCGTCCAAGTGCGTAAACGTCGCGGCAGGCGCGGGGTCAGTCAAGTCGTCAGCGGGGACGTAGACAGCTTGCACGGAAGTTATCGAACCTTTTTTAGTTGAAGTGATACGTTCCTGCAACGCGCCAACGTCTGTGGTAAGTGTGGGTTGATAACCGACGGCGGACGGCATACGACCCAGCAACGCCGAAACTTCCGAGCCAGCCTGTATGAAACGGAAGATGTTATCGATAAACAGCAGAACGTCTTTGCCCTGTTCGTCGCGGAAATATTCAGCCATCGTCAAACCGGTTAAGCCGACGCGCATACGAGCCCCGGGCGGTTCATTCATCTGCCCGTAAACAAGAGCCGTCTTATCGATAACGCCCGACTCCGTCATTTCGCTCCAGAGGTCGTTGCCTTCGCGAGTACGTTCGCCGACGCCTGAGAAGACAGAATAGCCGCCGTGTTCCGTCGCGATGTTATGAATCAATTCCATAATCAAAACGGTTTTGCCGACGCCCGCGCCGCCGAATAATCCAATCTTACCGCCGCGAGAATACGGCGCAATCAAGTCGACAACTTTAATTCCCGTTTCAAGAATTTGCGTCGAGGTCTCTTGTTCTTCAAAGCTCGGTGCCTTGCGGTGAATCGGACGCCAATTTTTATTTCCGACGGGCTTCGGATTATTATCAACGGTTTGCCCCAAGACGTTGAAGACGCGCCCTAAACATTCTTCGCCGACGGGAACGGTTATTGGTGCGCCGGTATCTTCCGCCTCCATGCCGCGAACAAGTCCATCCGTCGAGCTCATGGCAATACAACGCGTGACGCCGTCGCCCAAATGTTGCATAACTTCCGCGACGAGGTCAATGTCAACGTTGCCGGACTTGCCTTTTATTGTTACCGCGTTCAGAATTTCGGGCAGTTCGCCGACGGGGAATTCAATGTCGACGACCGCGCCGATAACTTGAACAACTTTTCCTTTCGCCAAATGTTTTCAACTCCTTTATCATTCAAGCGCGTTGGCGCCGCCGACAATTTCGTTAATCTCGTTGGTGATGCCCGCTTGACGAACTTTGTTATAAAACAGATTGAGCCTGCCGACGAGTTCTTGAGCGTTATCGGTGGCATTGCTCATTGCGTTCATGCGCGAACTTAATTCCGACGCCGCACTGTGCAACATCGCGCCATAAATTCTCGTGGCAATTCTGCGCGGCATAAACTTATCCAACAACGACACAACGTCCGGCTCGTAAATATATTCTTCCTTAAGATTCGCGCTCGACTTAACATAATCGTCCGTGATAATCGGCAGGAGCGTTACGTCATCGGGCACACAACTTATCGCCGACTTGAACTGAGTATAAATCAATGTCACGTCGATAATCTCGCCGCTCGCAAAACGTTCCATAACCAAATCCGTAATTTCTTTGGCGTATTTGTAATCGGGACGCTCGCTTATTCCGTGATAACTTTTTATGACGTTGTAGCCGCGCTGTTTGAAGTGAGTGGTAGCCTTTCTGCCGACGGTTATAAGTTCGACGCCGTCAATATAATTCGCGTCGTGATATTCGCGAGATTCGCCGCCGCCTGAAGTTCCGCCGCCACCACGATGACTTGCCGCCTTAGCCGCTGAACCCGTTGCGCTCATCTGACGTTGTTGCTTTTGAGTTCTTGACGGCGCAGGTTTAACACCTTTAAGAGCGTCGAAATTTTTCTTGTGGAAATTTTCATCGTCGCCGTCGTCGTCCATTGAAGTACTGTCGCCGGTGCCGTCGTATTCAATCGTATCGTGCGCCTCTTTGAAGACGTTGCTGCTAAACGAACCCGCCAGCCCCTTATCCGACGCTATGACTATAAACAAAAATTTTCCTTCGGCTCGTTCGACGTTCGCCCGCAAATCGTCACGTGTCATTATGAACGGGTGCTCATATTCACGCCCGCGCATTTGCCCCATTACCCGCCGCATAATTTCTTTTGTCTTGGCGACGTAGGGCAGATTCGACAGCAACGCCTCGCGAGCCGCATTGAATCTCGAACGCGCTATCATGTCCATTGCGTTGGTTATCTTTTGAATGTTCTTGACGCTTTTAATTCTGCGGCGTATGTGTTGTAAATTTGCCATTTACGCCACCGCCTCAGCCCGCAACCTTGTAGGTGACAGTTTCCTTAAACTCGTTGATTGCCGCTTTAATCTCAGCCTCAAGCGCGTCGTCAAGTTTTTTCTTCTCAGCGATTTTCTTACCGATGTCGGGATGATTGGCGTGCATGAATTTGATAAAGTCGTTGTGGAAGGTAACAACTTTATCGACGGGAATATCAGCTAAGAATCCGCGAACTGCCGTAAAAATCGTCAACACTTGGTCTTCGACTGGCAACGGCGAATATTGCGATTGCTTAAGCGTCTCAACCATGCGTGCGCCTCTGTCGAGTTGTGCTTTAGTTGCTTTGTCGAGGTCGGAGCCGAATTGTGCGAACGCCGCAAGTTCACGATACTGCGCCAAATCCAAACGCATCGTGCCCGCGACTTGTTTCATAGCTTTAATCTGCGCGGAACCGCCGACACGTGAAACGCTCAAGCCGACGCTGATAGCCGGACGAATGCCGCTGTAGAACGAATCTGTCTCAAGCATTATCTGCCCGTCGGTGATTGAAATGACGTTCGTCGGAATGTAAGCGGAAACGTCGCCCGCCTGCGTCTCGATAATCGGCAAAGCTGTAATTGAGCCCGCGCCTAATCTGTCGGAAAGTTTTGCGGCGCGTTCTAACAATCTTGAATGCAGATAGAAAACATCGCCGGGATAAGCCTCACGACCGGGCGGACGCCTAAGCAACAACGACATCGCACGATAAGCCGCCGCGTGTTTAGTTAAGTCGTCGTAAATACAGAGGCAATGCCCGTGCTTTTCGTACATAAAATATTCCGCCATGCTGACGCCCGAATAAGGCGCAAGATATTGCAACGGAGCCGAATCAGCCGCAGTCGCCGCAACAACGATTGAATATTCCATTGCGCCATGATCTTCCAAAGTTTTCACGACGCGGGCAACCGTCGACGCCTTCTGCCCAATCGCGACGTAAACGCAAATACAATTCTGCCCCTTCTGATTGATAATCGTATCGATTGCGATAGCCGACTTACCAATACCTCTGTCGCCGATAATCAATTCGCGCTGTCCGCGTCCGATAGGAACAAGTGCGTCGATAGCTTTCAAACCGGTTTGGAGCGGCTCGTGAACAGATTTTCTATCAGCGATACCGGGAGCTTTGAACTCGACGGGACGCGCCATAGTCGTTTGAATCGGACCTTTGCCGTCAATCGGACGACCAAGAGCATCGACGACGCGCCCAATCATATTTTCGCCGACGGGAACTTGCATGATTCTGCCAGTGCGTTTGACGGTGTGACCTTCTTTGATTTCATTGTCGCGTCCGAGAATAACCGCGCCGACGTTATCTTGTTCAAGGTTGAGGACGAGACCAAAAATATCGTCGCCGAAGTCAAGCAACTCGCCCGACATTGCCTTATCGAGCCCGTGAATGTGCGCGATACCGTCACCAATCTCAATGACCGTGCCGACCTCGTCTACATTCAAATCGACGTTGTAATTTTTAATCTGTTCCTTGATTATCGCAGTGATTTCATCAGGATTTATTTTCATGTTTGATACTTCACCTCTTTAATTGCGTAGCGAACTTTGGAGCGCACGCAGACGCCCTGCCGCCGAGCCGTCAATTCTTTTGTCGCCGATTTTTAAAATGAGTCCGCCCAAAATCGAAGCGTCTTTATGCGCACGGATTTTAATTTTGCGTCCGGTAAGCGACGTGAGTTTTTTGATAAGCGCGTCCTGTTGTTTCTTATTAAGTGGGAATGCGCTTGTAACGTCCGCGATTAGAATGCCCTGCGCCTTATTCTTCAGCGAAGTAAAAATATCATAAATCTCGTTGAAGACGCCGATACGTTTTTTGTCGACGAGAAGCATTAAAAAATTCATGACGGTTGCGGAAATTTCTTTGTCGAACGCCCGCTTGAGCAAATCTTTTTTAGCCTGCTGAGGGATAAGCGGATTTTGGAAAAACTTTACGGCTTCGGGGATGGCGAAAACATCTGCGCGGACTTTGGATAAATCTTTATCGTAGGCGTCAAGTTTATTTTCGTCGTTAGCAATCTCGAAAATCGCCGTAGCGTACTTGGAGGCAAGCTGAATGTTAAGCATCGCCGCACCTCATTTCAAATCAGCAAACATATCTTTATCGAGTTTGGCAATAAAATCGTTGACGAGCTTATCATTTTCTTTGGTATCGATATTTTTGGAAACGACTTTGCCCGCCGCCGCCAAGCTCAACGTGACGATTTGCGACTTCATATCCTCGAATGCGCGATTGCGTTCACTTTCAATTTCAGCCTGCGCGGTTTGCTTCATGCGTTCGATTTCCTTGCGCGTCTCTTCGACTGCGGCGTCGTGTTCTTGACGGGCAGTTAAAGCGGCTTTATCGACAATCTCTTGAGCTTTCTTGTGCGCGTCGGCGAGCTGAACTTTGTATTGTTCCAAAGTTTGTTCGGCGGCTTTTCTATCAGCCTCCGCCTTATCAATGTCGCCCTTGATTTTATCGGAACGTTGTTGCAGAAGTCGGGCGACGGGTTTATAAGCAACCGCACGCAACAGCACAACTAAGATTAGGAAGTTGAGAATCTGCGCGATAATCGTTGCGTTAATTTCAATCAAGATAAATCACCCCTTTAATCACGCATTACGTTGCGCATTAAAGAAGCGGATTGGCGTAGAGCATGATGAGCGCGACGACCGTTGCGATAATCGCCATAGCCTCAATCAAGCCGACGGAGATAAGCGTGTTCGTGAAAAGCGTATTCTTCGCTTCGGGCTGGCGAGTGATGCCGTCGATGAATTTGCTGGTGACTAAGCCGTCGCCGACGCCCGCTCCGATTGCCGCCAAACCCATAGTGATACCTGCGCCCAAAAGTGCTGCTGCTACCATAATTGCATGTTCCATAATAAAAAATCCTCCTTAATCAATAAAAAAAATTTTACTCGGCATGGTCTTCCTTAACCGCGTTGGCAAGATAAGCCATGCTCAGCATTGTGAAGATAACCGCCTGCACACAGCTGATAAAAATACTGAACGCCAACCAACAAACAGAAGGTATCGGCATCCAAATCGGCATCAGCTTCAGCAAAACGATGATTAAAATTTCGCCCGCGAGAATGTTTCCGAATAGACGGAAGGCAAGCGTTATCGGCTTAGCGATTTCTTCAATCATGTTGATGACGACAAAAACCGGCGTCGGTTGGAAGAAGTGCGCGATGTAATGACCGCCCTTGAAATACAAGCCGAGTACGTGGACAATCGTCACGACCAACAGCGCAAGTCCAAGCGTCGTGTTCAAGTCATTAGTCGGCGACGCCATAAGCGGCACAAGCCCGATTAAGTTGCTCGCCAGTAAAAACATGAACAGCCCAACGATAAACGGGGCAAGCATTCTGCCGCGCCTGCCCATCATTGCATCGATTTGGTCGTGGAGCCACAGGATAATCATCTCGACAAAATTTTGCCAACCTTGCGGAACGACTTTAAGGTTGCGCGTCGCCAAACACGCTATCAATATCACAATGCCCATTGCCAGCCACGTCATCTTGAGCGTCTCAATGTTAAACGTCAAGCCGAAAAGATTTATCGTCTCGCGGACACCAATGTCATGCATAAATTCACCTCCTTTGTTCAGAATTTACGTTTGACTTCGGAGCGAGCCAAGACGAATAGCGCAGTCAGATAAAATACTCCGAACGAGACCGCAGTCGCCAAGAAAAGTTCGGTGGAAATGTGCACTGCAACTGCCAAGACGCCAAAAAGCATTCCAAGCCTCATCAACAAGCCGATTAGCATAATCTTCTTGGCTTGCGCGGCGGGAGAATTAGCGGCGGCTTCGAGTCGGGCGGCGGTCGACAGGAAATAAAAAAAATTTAACAACGCACCGACTAAGACTGCTCCGCACAACTTGAGCTGTCCCGCCGAAATTAATTGCAACGACAAAACTGCCGCCACTGCCAGAAAAATTTTCCAACTTTCCTTGAACGTACTTAATACCTGTCTCATGCCTGCAAACTTCGACGCCTTATAAATTTTCCCTGCCCTGTTAAAAATTTTTCAAAGCCATTGCCGCCGTTTAGTCGCGATAAAAATTTTCTGTCGCCTGTGCAACTTGCCATTTAACCTGCAATGTGCTACGCTTGAAAAAAATTTGTGGAGTGATTGATTTGGAATACATCGGCGCGAAAAAAATTTTAGATAAAAAACGCGAATACATTATGCCTTGTCTCGGACATTTTTACAGCGACCCGCCTCAATTTGTGCGCGGCGATATGCAATATCTTTTCGACACGACCGGTAAAAAATATCTCGACTGCTACGCGGGAGTTTCAGTGATTAATTGCGGGCATTGCAACCCGTTCATAACCGAGCGCATGATTGAACAGATTAAAACGCTCCAACACGTTTGCAATATTTATCTGACGGAGAACTTTGTTAATCTCGCCGAACGTCTCGCGGAAATTACGCCGGGCGATTTGCAAAAAAGTTTCTTCTGCTCGACGGGCACTGAGGCTAATGAAGGCTCACTTCTTCTTGCGTCGATTTATACCAAAAGCTCAGAGTTCATCGCGTTGCAAAGCGGACTTCACGGGCGGACGAAACTTACTATGAGCTTGACGGGAATTGGAATGTGGCGCACCGACCCAACGCCCGTCGGCGGAATTAACTTCGCGCCCAATCCTTACTGCTACCGTTGCCCGCTTAACAAAACTTATCCCGCTTGCGATTTGGAATGTGCCAATAAAATTGAAACGATTATTCAGACGGCGACGTCGGGGAAAATTGCGGCGTTGATAGCCGAGCCGATTCAAGGTAACGCGGGAATTGTCGTGCCGCCTAAAAATTACTTCAAACGCGTCAAAGAAATTCTCGCTAAATACGGCGCGTTGCTGATTGCCGACGAAGTTCAAACGGGTTTCGCGCGGACGGGTAAAATGTTCGCGATTGAAAATTTCGACGTGGCACCCGATATTATGAGCGTCGCCAAAGCTCTGGGCAACGGGCAACCAATCAGCGCGTTCATAAGCACAAAAAAAATCGCCGACACTTACACCCGCCCCGGCGCGTCAACTCTCGGCGGCAATCCCGTTTCTTCGACGGCAGGGCTGGCAGTTCTCGACTACATCAAAGAAAAAAATCTTATGGCGAACGCTGAGGCGCGCGGCGAACAACTTATGAACGGCTTAAAAATTTTGCAAAAAAATTTCCCGATAATCGGCGACGTGCGCGGCATCGGGCTTATGGTCGGCGCGGAATTTGTTCACGTTGATAAATCTCCCGCGTTCAAGGAGCTCGACGAACTTTTGGAAGAGCTTAAGAATCGCGGATTTATCGTCGGCAAAAACGGCGTCGGCAGAAATGTTTTGGCGTTCCAACCGCCGCTCGTCATCACCGAAAAAAATATCGACGACGTACTTAACGCCATTGAAATTATTTTGGAGAAACGCTATGGACGAGGATAACAAATCAAAATCGCTCAAAGAAAAAATCTCAAGCAGTTTCCTGCGCGGCTTATTAGTCATCGTGCCGCCCGCGATAACCGTTTTCGTGATTATGTGGCTCTTCGACTTAACCGAACGAATGATAACAAAAGTTTTGCCGTCGCATTTTCCGGGCATGGGGCTTCTTATCGTCGCGGTTGCGATTTGGATAATCGGCGTGCTCAGCGGCAACTTCCTATCTCAAAAAATAATCGAAATCTTCGACGCGATAATCGGCAAAATTCCAATCGTGAAATTTATTTATGGATCGGTTAAGCAAGTCACGAAGGCTTTATTTGAATCGGATTCGGCGTTCAAAAATGTTGTGCTCGTGCCTTATCAACATTCTTACGTGCTGGGATTTTTAATGTTGACGATACCCCAACCCGTGCGCGAAAAACTCGGCGATGATTATGTTTGCGTCTACGTGCCTTGGAGCATGAACATGACGGCGGGCATGAATTTATTCGTAAAAAAATCGGCTGTGATTTATTTGAACATGGCACCGCCCGACGCCTTCCAATTCATTTTGACAGCGGGGACGTTCGCGCCGACGATACCTTTGCCCGACTTGAAAAGTAAGGATAAAAATTAATGGAGACGTTTACGGTTGAAGCGGTTGTGTTGAAGACGGACGACTTCGGCGACGCCAATAGGGTTGTTACACTTTTCAGCAAAGAATTTGGTAAGCTTGAAGTGAATGCTTACGGTTGCCGACGGGCGCGCAGTTCGTTATCGGGCGCGTTGCAGATGTTCAATCATATATCGGCGACGCTGGCACGCGGCACCAAAGTCGATACGATTCGCGAGGCGGAGATAATTCATTTCTACGACGCGTTGACAAAAGATTTGGAGCGGCTGGCTTATGCGTCGTTTCTTTTCGAGATAGTTAATCGAATGACTTTTCCGCGCCAACAGGAGCTTGAAACTTTTAATTTGCTGACGAAATCTTTGCCCGCGTTGAGTAAACGCAACCCGAAAGTCGCCGCGCTTATCGGAGCTTGTCAATTCATGGAGACCAGCGGTGTGCAATTAAATTTTGTCCAATGCGTTCATTGCGGAGCGGAGATTGAAGGCGACGCGGCTATCAGCTTACTCGACGGCGGCGCGGTTTGTATGGATTGCGTTGACGCCGCGCAGGACGCTCGCCTTTACCCAGAAGCTCTAAGGAAAACTTTTGAAACGATGCTCGGCTTTAACTGGCGCGACGATACCAAATTGACTTTCAACACGCGGCAACTAATCGCGGCAGAAAAATTTTTTATCGAGTACGTTCAATCTGTCTTGGGCAACAGCTTAAAGTCCGTGCAATTTATTCGCGACTTCCTTTAAAATATTTTCGACGAACGAAGCTCGCCGCGTTCAATCCTCCCGACACCTAAAAATTTC
The DNA here is from genome assembly GCA_905234235.1 of uncultured Selenomonadaceae bacterium. Classification (GTDB taxonomy): domain Bacteria; phylum Bacillota; class Negativicutes; order Selenomonadales; family Selenomonadaceae; genus Quinella. The sequence goes on along the minus strand of CAJOHN010000001.1, from coordinate 70,950 downwards.
CCGCCCGCGCAGATTCGTAAAAATTTTTCATCGGGAACATCAACATTTGTCGGCAAGCCGTTCATAAAGGCGCGGATTCGATTTTCTTTAAGTTCAAAGGCTGGCAAATGTTTCAAGCAACTTTCAATCGGCAGGAGACAATCCTCGCCGGATTTTTTTATGTCGTCAAGCGTCAAGGAATTTTCCAAATCAAAACCGCCAACTCGAAGTCGAATCAAATTTCTTAACGTCGCGGGGATTTTTAATCGTTCGCCAATATCAATCGCCAAACTCCGAATGTAAGTGCCTTTACCGCAATCAATTTCAATCGTCGCCGAATTTTTATCCAAGCCGACAAGTTCAAGCCGAGAAATTTTAACCAATCTGCGCGGCATATCGAATTCAATATTTTTTCTGGCGAGGTCGTAAGCTTTGCGCCCGTGAATTTTAATCGCGGAGAATTTAGGCGGCGTCTGTTCAATCTCCCCGATAAAATTTTTTAACGCCGCGTCGAGTTCATTACAATTAACAAAAAAATTATCGGCGCAAGAAATAATTTCGCCGTCGAGGTCGCCGCTGTTGGTGGCAATTCCAAATAAAATTTCTGCGCGGTACGATTTATCGAGGTCGGCGAGGTACTCAATAAATTTAGTCGCCCGTCCAATCGCAATCGGCAACACGCCCGAAGCTTGCGGGTCGAGAGTTCCGGCGTGTCCGACTTTCCGCACAGAAAAAATCCTCCGCACATGATTAACTGCGTCGTGGCTCGTCATGCCCGAAGGTTTGTTGAGATTTATAAAGCCGTCGCTCATATCGCCTCGCCGATTGCCGCAACTAAAATTTTTTCTGCCTCTGTAAGCGGCATTTTAAGCGTGCAACCTGCCGCCCGAATATGTCCGCCGCCGCCGAGTTTGTTAGCGATTTGCGAAACGTCAACGCCTTTTGAACGCATACTCACGCGGCAAAGATTCGGAGCCCTTTCCGTGATAAGAAACGCCACGTCGACGGTATCGATAACGCGAATCTCATCGATAAATCCTTCCGTCGAGTCAAAAGTTTTGGCGGTCGCGTAGTCGATAGTCATTCCGGCAACTTTATCGTCGTAGAACATTTCCAACGAGTTCAACGCGGCGGCGAGCCCTTTTACTTCAGCCAAAGATTTTTTCTCCATCTGTTCGGAAATAAAATTCGGTTTGACGCCGCATTTAATCAGTTCGGAGGCGACAGCTAAAGTTTCGGCGCGAGTGTTAGAAAATTGGAAGAAGCCGGTATCAGTCGCAAGCCCCGTGTAAAGACAAGTCGCAACGTCGGGAGAAATTGGCGCGTCGAGTTCGCGGGCAAGCTTGTAAACGATTTCACAAGTCGCCGCCGCCTCGTGTTCAACGTATAAATCGCCTGAATCATTTTTATTTGTGACGTGATGATCCACGTTTAAAACCGGCGCGTCAGTAAGTTTGCGAACGTTACCGATACGGTCGGGCGAGGTGTCGAGAATCAGCAATAAATCTGCGTCGAATTTTTCTCCGTCAACGGGGCGGCGAATTTCTTCAAAGTGCGGCAGGGCTTGCAAATTTTTTCGGACGCTGTCATCAATAAAAACCTGCGCGTGTTTGCCGAGAGCGCGGAGCATTAACAAAGTTGCGAGCGTCGAGCCGATAGCGTCGCCGTCGGGCTGAACATGCGACGTTATCAAAATTTTATTCGCGGCTTTAATCCTGTTCGCCGCTTCCGTTAGTGTTATCAACATTTTTATTTTCTCCTTCCACTTGCAGTAAAAGTTTTTGAATGTGGTCGCCGTAGTCCAGCGAGGTATCGAGTGCAAAAGAAATTTCCGGCGTGAATCTCAAGCGAATCCTCTGCCCGATTTCTCTGCGGATAAATCCAAGCGCGCTATTCAAGCCTTCGAGCGAACTTTTAACTTGTTCCTCTCCGCCCATCACGCTGACATAAATTTTTGCCTCGCGCAAGTCGCCGGTCATCTCCACATCAGTTACCGTCACGAAGCCGATTCGCGGGTCTTTGAGTTCCTTCAAAAGCATTTTGCCCATTTCCTGTTTGATGAGCTCCTGCAATTTTTCTATCCTGAGTTGTTTAGCCATGTTCAAGCCTCCTGAAATTTTTTCCCGCGCAGATTATAAAAGTTTCGTGTCCGTAAATCAATTCATTAAGCGTTGCGCATTCAAACCTAAAATTTTATCTTTATCGGCGTCATCGAGCGGCAAATTTCTTATAAACTCAATCGAAGTCCGCGCAGATGTCCAAGGGCTGTCCGTCCCGAATAAAATCCGCTCCGCGCCGAAAACTTTTACAAACTCCATGAACTGCGCGGCGTCCAAAAGCTTTAAATCCTCTTCCTTCCAAACAAAATCACTGCGCGGAATGATTTTGCCAGTTGAAAACGATGTATCGATAAAAATTTTCGTGCCTCCCAATATTTTTAGGACTTCAGCCCAATTTTTCCAGCCGCCCATGTGCGCGAGGACAAATTTAAACTCGCCGAGCGTGTCGATAACATTTTTAGCCATTTGTGGCGAACAGCGCACCACGCCCGGAAATCCTATGTCTAAGCCCGCGTGCGTCACCACGATTAAATCCAATTCGGCGGCGCGGTCAAGGATTCGCAAAAATTTCACGTCGTCCAAATTTATATCTTGATAAACGGGGTGAATTTTGATACCCTTTAGCCCGTAATTTTTCACGCGGCTCAATTCTTCCCGATAATTCGTATAATCGGGGTGAATGCAACCGAATGAAATGATTCCGTCGTCAAAATTCTCCTCATTGAGCGCGGCGGCGGTCGAATTTATCTTTTCTACCTGCTTTGCAGTCGTCGCCACAGGCAATATCACCGAAAAATCTATCTGCGCGGCGTTCATCGAACTTTTTAAGCCTTTTAACGTCCCGTCACTGAAATATTTCGTGCGACTCGTTAAACTAAGCTTTTCTATCACGTTTGCGACTATTTTTTCGGGGAAAATGTGTGTGTGCATGTCGATTATCATTGTTTCAGGCTCCTTTTTCAGCTTTTTGGAGGTTTTTTGTATGAAAATTGCTTTACTCGTTTTGTATTTCGCCGTTTTAATCGGTATCGGGCTTTATTGTCGAAAACACGCTACAGACGTTGACGGATTCGTTCTCGGCGGGCGAAATGTCGGCGCGTGGCTCACTGCCTTTGCTTACGGCACAAGTTATTTCTCTGCAGTCGTTTTCGTCGGCTACGCGGGGCAATTCGGTTGGAAATACGGCATTGCGGCGACGTGGGCGGGCATTGGCAACGCTTTAATCGGTTCGCTTATGGCTTGGTTCATTTTGGGGCGGCGTACTCGCATTATGACCCGTCATCTTGATACCGCGACCATGCCGCAGTTCTTTGAAAAGCGTTTCGGCTCTCCGTCGCTCAAAATCGGCGCGGCTGTCATCATTTTTATCTTTATGATACCCTATACCGCCTCACTTTACAACGGTTTATCGCGTTTATTCGGTATGGCGTTCGATATTGATTATTCCGTCTGTATTTTGCTCATGGCGGTGCTCACTGCGATTTATGTCATCGCCGGCGGCTACATGGCGACCGCTATTAACGATTTTATTCAAGGAATCGTTATGTTAGTCGGCATTTCGGCGGTTATTTATGCCGTTTTGGAGACCAAAGGCGGTTTTATTAACGCTCTCGACGGTTTAGCAAGAATTTCAGACCAAAATTACTCTACACCGGGGATTTTTGCCTCATTTTTCGGAACAGACCCGCTTAATTTGCTTTTCGTCGTGATTTTAACGTCATTGGGTACTTGGGGCTTGCCGCAAATGGTTCAAAAGTTCTATGCGATTAAAAATGAACAGGCTATTCAAAAAGGGACGGTCATTTCTACGCTTTTTGCGTTCGTAGTGGCGGGCGGCTGTTATTTTTTGGGCGGATTCGGCAGATTATTCTCCGACCAGATAAATATTGCTGAAAATGGATTCGATTCGATTATTCCGACAATGTTAAGCGGTTTATCCGACGGAATGATTGCTCTAGTCGTTATTTTAGTTTTATCGGCGTCAATGTCAACTTTATCGTCGTTAGTAATCGTTTCAGCGTCAACTTTGACGCTAGATTTAATCCGTGACAATTTTTTTAAGAATATGAGCGAACCGCGACAAGTTTTAATGATTCGCGGGCTTGTAGTGGTATTTATAGCTATTTCAGCGGTTCTTGCGCTCGTTCAATACAAAAGTTCGGTGAATTTTATCGCACAACTCATGGGAATATCATGGGGAGCAATGGCTGGAGCATTTTTAGCCCCGTTTATGTATTCGCTTTACTCAAAAAAGGCCTCGACTGCGGCTTGTTGGACGTGTTTTATCTTCGCAAGCGTCTTGATGTCGGCAAATATGTTAATTCGTCCCGCTTTTCCTGCGATAATGCAGTCGCCAATCAATTCCGGCGCGATTGCAATGCTTGCGGGGCTTTTAATCGTCCCAATCATAAGCGCGATTACTCCTTCGCCAAATAAAAAGTTGGTTGACGACGCATTTAAGTGCTATGAAGAAAAAGTTACCGTTCCGCTGTCCACCGCGCTCAATTCTGAGAAATAATTTCTGTTTGAAATAAAAAAAGCCTCGACACGAAGTCGGGGCGATTTTTTTACTGATTTTGCTTTTTGAGCTGTGCACGGCGTCTACGCTCGCGATTTTTCCTGATTTTGGCGTCTTCAAGGTGAACGCGACGGTTCCATTCGGCAATTCGTTCGTCACGATTGGAATTATTCATCAAGATATATGGATTAACCATAAAATCGGAGTAACCAACCATTTTTAACTCATTGACGATAGTATTTTCCTTCAACCAGCGCAGAGCGACTAAAAAATTGGTTCTGCCGAGCTTCAAATCGAATTGAAGTTGATTTTTGTCGATAATATAGCCGCGAATGCCGTCTTGAGGCTGATGAAAGGCGAGATAGAAGAAAATTTTGATGATATGGTCGTCTGGAGCGTCGTTAATGGTTCTGAGAGTGCGTCTGTCGTCGAAAATCATAAATTTTCACCTCCGCGAGTGATTATAGCACAAAAAAAACGGCTGTGAGAGGCTCAAAATACAAAATTCGCTATTCTGAATTTCTGCAATCGGGAAAATGGCGTGATGACGCGGTTTTTTCTGGCATAAAAAATACCCCGTGTTTTCGGGGCAGATTTTTCGTCTCAAAATGCAAAATACGCCATACTGAATTTTGTAAAACTGTCAACGAAAAACCCTCCGACACGTAGCCGAAGGGCTTTTGTTTAGTTTCAGTCGTTGTCAGACTTTAGACCCAGCCGAGTGCTTGATAACATTCTCTGCGACAAGTGTACGGATAATTCCAATTAGGATTAAGTTGAATCGCCTTGGAAAAATCGGAAATCGCAAGATCGTATTGTTTTAATTCTTGATAAGCATATCCGCGTACCTTGTACCCCTCAACATCGTTCGGATTGCGTTGAATCTGTATCGTGCATATTCTAATTGTCTCTTGTGGACTCATAGAAACCACTCCTAAAATTTTTTTTTTACGAAAAGCCCTCCGATGCTCGCCGAAGGGCTTTTTGATTCAGGTTACGACTTAGACATCGATTTTTATCGACGAGCCGCATTTTTAACAATCAACGGATTCTTCTAACTTCAAAATCGTACATTCTGTCACGGCTGGAAGGATTATTTTGCTTTACTTTTTCAATCGCTTCGTCTTCACTGTTTGCCGTGACATTTGCGGAATGTTGAGAGTCTTTTACAGAAGAACCATTACTTTTAACTTTCCATTTTACATTATATGAATACATAAGAAAAACCTCCTTAAAACAACTGAACCGTTAATAATTAACCTTTAAAACGTCGCAAACATTATAAAAAAAAAAACGGCTGTCAATACCTTGAAAAAGTTTTTTTTGCGGGCTTTTGAGTGCTCTAAATACAAAAAGCGACGGGCTTTGTTTACTCAAGATTTATGCTAAAATATAAGGGAATTCTTTTCGTTCGCAACTGTCGTCAGGTCGCTGTGCCCCGATAAAAGAATTGTGTCGTCCGGCAGAGTAAAAATCCTTTCCCGCAAGTTCTTATGCAATGTAATTTCGTCGCCGCCGGGAAAATCTGTCCTTCCTATGCTGTTTAGGAAGATAGAATCGCCTACGAACGCCACTGAATCATTTTTGCTGTAAAAAATAGCTCCGTCGGTAGTGTGCCCTGCCAACGGTATCATCTTTAAGCCAAAATTTTTGTTCGCGTTCAAAATTATCTCGCTGAAATCCTCAATGTAAGTAACGTCATCAAGTTTCATGTTCAAATTGAAGTACGCCGATAAATTCCACGCAGGATTTTTAATATAATCGCGCCCGTTTTTCTGCATACAAACTTCTACGCCGAGTTTTGATTGAATTTCATTAACCGCGCCGATATGATCAAAGTGTCCGTGCGTCAAAAGAATCTTTTCTATCGTAAACTGCTCGCGCTCGATAATGTTCAAAAGTTTGTCGGCTTCCGCGCCCGGATCTATCAAAAATCCGTGTCGAGTCTCGTCGTCGATGTAAAAATATGCGTTCGTCGCCAAAATATCAGTCACTTCTACACACAAAATTTTTATTTCGTGTACCATTAACGTTCCTCCTCAAATTTTAATCGACATATATTTTAACCCAAAATCGGAGATTTACAACTTGACGAACGCGCCGCCTTGAATTAAGCTAAGAAAAAATTTTGTGGGAGGTTTTATCGTGAGCAGAATTTTAATTTCGGACAACCGCAAGTCGATTATCATGCTGATTGGCGGGAGCGGACAGGATATTTCTTGCGGCGGCAAGCCGATGAATTTCCTCAAAGCGAACACGACCGACGCCGCGCAGGAAAAACACGTTCCGCAAGTCACAATCGACGGTAAAAAAGTTTCCGTTAAAGTCGGTAGCGTCGCGCATCCAATGACGGAGGCGCATTTGATTCAATGGATTTATCTGCAGACTAAAAAGGGCGGGCAGTACGTCCACTTAACCGCCGCCGATAAGCCCGAAGCTGAATTCATCATCGCTGACGACGACGAACCCATTGCCGCTTACGAGTATTGCAATCTTCACGGTTTGTGGAAGGCTGACATCGCTTAATCGGGGGCGATTATCATGGCGGATAATAACGATAACAATCTTGACGCGAGAGTTACCAGCTTAGAAAAACAAGTGGCTGTCGTTGCTACGAAGGTTGACGCTGTCATTAGCGAATTGCAAGATTTCAAAAACGAAATGCGGGCAGATCGCGCTCGACAAGATGAAGACATGCGGGAAATTCGTCAAAGTCTCAACAGCAACGTTCGCAACATGTTTATTACCGTGATAATCGGTGTCGGCGCAATGGTCGTTGCCGTCCTCATGAAGTAAAAAATTTTTCCTAAACGAAAAACCCCTTGCGAGTTTGCAGGGGATTTTTTTTTATTCAATCGAACTCATTACGACAAATTCTTCCGAAGACATTGGTACAAAAGTTTTTGGTGGGAGAAATTTTTTACCGTCGAAGTCAGGCTTGCCGTTTTTATCGTCAAAAGTCGTGCGACACTTCGGATAAGCACTGCAACCCCAAAAATCTCCGTTCTTACCTTTGCGCTTGATGAGAGCACTTCCACAACGCGGGCACTTAAAAATATTTTCTGCGTCGCTAAATTTGGCAGTCGTCGCCGCCGCGCAGAGTTCGCTTGTAAATTTAACTTGCCCCAATAAAAAATCTTCTAACGTGCCGTCGCCCGCGCTCATCGAATGAAGTTTATCCTCCCAAATCGCCGTCGCATCGGGATACGTCATTTCATCGGGTAACGCGTCTATCAAAAGGTAAGCTTTATCTGTCGGCTGTAAAATTTTTTTCGCGACCTTCAGAAAACCGCGCTGAATCAAATCATCGATAATCGCCGCACGCGTCGCCTCCGTCCCAATCCCGTAAACGTCCTTGAGTTGCTTCTTCGATTCGGGATTTTTAACGTACTTGTGAATGTCCTTCATGCCCTGCACCAAACTCGACGAAGTAAATCTTTGCGGCGGCTTAGTCACGCTCTGCTTAAGCTCAGATTTTTTTTGTGTAACGTCGTCGCCCGTCTGCATAATCGGCAAAATGGTATCGCTTTCATCATCGGCTTTGACTTTGGGCGCGATATAAAATTCTCGCCAGCCAATTTGCTTAACGACTTTGCCCCGCGCAGAAAAATTTTCGCCCTTGTACTTGACGCCGACAGTTGTTTCGTCGTAAACATGGAGCGGATAAAATTGCACGGCGTAATTTTTCGCGATAAGATTGTAAACGTTAAGCTCGACTTCGGACAAATCCGTTGCCAAAATTTTTTGCGTCGGGATAATCGCGTGGTGCGCGGAAATTTTTGAGTCATTCCAAGCGCGGCTTTTAATCGTAGCGTCGGCGTGCACGGATAAATTTTTCAAACTCTCGTTGCGCGTTCCCGTAAGATTTTTTAAAATCCTCTGCGCGTCTTTAAGTTGAACTGTCGGCAAAAATTCGCAATCGGAACGCGGATAAGTTGTCAATTTTTTTTCGTAGAGACTCTGCGCGGCGTCGAGGACTTGTTGAGGTGTGTAACCGAATGCTTTGCCCGCCGCCACTTGCAAACTCGACAACGAAAACGGCAACGGCGCGGCTTCTTTTTTCTCCGTCGTCTTGTAGGAAGAAATTTTCCCGTCAAACGGCGCGGCTGAAAATTTTTCGACAAGCGACTCGGCGAACTTTTTATCAATCAAACGTCCCTCAACGTCGAATGCTTTCAACTCCAACATTTTTTTTGACGGCTTGAACTTCGCAATAAAATTTCCGTTGACGTGCGCGAACGTCACCAGAATGTTGAAGTAATCAACGGGCTTGAAATTTTTAATCTCGCGCTCGCGGCGAACGACTAAAGCCAACGTCGGCGTCTTCACTCTGCCAATCGGCAAAACTAAACCGTCATAACCGCGCCGCCTCGCCGCCAACGTGTACGCCCGCGATAAATTCATACCAATCAGCCAATCTGCGCGGCTCCGAGCTAATGCCGATTGTTTCAGATTAAAAAATTCGGCGTTGTCATGTAAATCAGCGTTGGCGCGGCGGATACTCGTTTCGTCGAGCGCGTTGAGCAAAATTCTTTTGACTGGCTTTTTATTGCCGACGAAATCCAAAACCTCATCGACAAGCAACTGCCCTTCGCGGTCGGGGTCGCCGGCATGAATTATTTCGTCCGCCTCTTCTATCAAAGTTTTGACGATTTGAAATTGTTGAGCCGCCGCCGGATTGACTTCCAACTTCCAAACTTTCGGGACTATCGGTAAATCCTCCGCACGCCAAAATTTATATTTCGGGTCGTAAGCGTCGGGCTCCGCCTGCTGTAAGACGTGTCCGAATAACCACGTCACCACGCCGCCCGAAGTTTTTATGAAGCCGTTGCCTCTCTGCGGATTTTTTAAGCAAGCGGCGAGTTCCCGCGCCATCGACGGTTTTTCTGCTATGTAAAGTTTCAAAGCAATTCACCTCGCTAACATTTTACAAGAGCCATTTAAATTGGGCAAGCCGTCAAATTTCCTAAACGTTACAAAGTTTTTTCAGTAACCTATGCTAAACTTGCAAAGCTTACGTAGAAATTTTTTTCACGGGGGGAAAGCATATGTTTGAATTCGACGAGAATACGTTAGACCAATTCGCGAAGATAAAAGTAATCGGCATAGGCGGCGGCGGCTCCAACGCCGTAAACAGAATGATAGAATCGGGATTGGAGGGCGTAGAGTTCATAGCGGTTAATACCGATTCGCAAGCCTTGCTTATGAGCAAATCGCCCAAGAGAATGCAAATCGGCGAAAAACTTACTCGCGGACTTGGTGCCGGAGCTCGCCCCGAAATCGGCGAACGCGCCGCGCAGGAAAGTCGCAATGATATTCTGGAAGCTCTGCGCGGTTCGGATATGGTATTCATCACGGCAGGCATGGGCGGCGGTACCGGAACTGGTGCGGCTCCCGTCGTCGCTGAATGTGCTCGCGAAGTCAACGCGCTAACCGTCGCCGTCGTCACAAGACCGTTTACCTTTGAAGGTCCCAAGCGTAAAAAAAATGCCGACATGGGTATCGAGAAACTCAAAAAGAATGTCGACGCGATTATCACAATCCCGAACGATAGATTGTTGCAGGTCGTCGATAAGAAAACGCCGATGACTAAAGCGTTCGTGATAGCCGATGATATTTTGCGTCAAGGCGTCAAGGGCATTTCGGATTTAATCGCGGTGCCGGGCGTCATCAATTTGGACTTCGCGGACGTTCAGTCGATTATGAACAATGCGGGCTCGGCGTTAATGGGCGTCGGCGAAGCGTCGGGCGATAATGCCGCAGTCGAAGCCGTTAAGAAAGCCATTGCCTCGCCGCTCCTTGAAACCAGCGTCGACAGTGCTCGCGGAATTTTATTGAACTTCATGGGCGCGCAAGATTCGTTGTCGATGATTCAAGTCAACGAGGCGTCAACGACAGTTCAAGAGGCGGCTCATCCCGACGCAGAAATTATTTGGGGCGTCAGCGTTGACGATTCGCTCGGCGATACCATTGTTGTTACGATTATTGCTACGCGCTTTGGCGATGAAGATTCGGAACCCGTCGAAAAAGAAATCCCTCCAACAAAATTTTATCCGCCGCCTACTCCGTCGAATCAAAAATCTCAGCAATACAATCAGCCGATTCAAGAGCCGCCGCCGTATAATCGCACCGCGCAACCTAAGCAGGAAGAGCCGCAACCGAATCCAAGAAATCCTTTCCCTAATATAATTCCGGACTTTTTCAACAGACGCAACAGGAGATGACGTTCCGTGCTGGGAGGTACTTTTGAAAATCGTTTTGTCAAGGTTAAAGTTGTCGGCATCAACACCAAAGGAAATTTATCGGGCGGGCTTACGGCTCTGAATTGTATGCTGGAAAAAAATTTATCCGGCGTGAATTTTATCGCGGTCGACAGGCACGACGTTAAAAATCTTGACGGTTGCAACGCGATTCACAAGTTCAGACTGCTTGATAAAAACGACGAAGAAATTTTGACGGAGAATCTGCGCGGCAGTGAGATGATTTTTATTGTGGCGGACGAGGTTTGGGAAAATGTTAAAGTTGTCGCGCTTGCCGCTCACTGCGCTAAGAAAGTCGGCGTGCCAGTAATTTTTATTGCAGGCGGTGATTTCGAGGACGCGGAGGACGAAATTATTTTCGACGCGCTGATAAAGTTGCCGAGTAAAAATTTTGAATTTGATTCCGCTAAGGTTGTGCAAAATTTTATTGAGGCAGTGACGTTGCCCGGTCAGCCGAAGATTGATGTTGAAATGATTTCTGAAGTCATCAAAGACAGCGGGGCGATTGTCAGCTACGGCGAGCGCGACGGTAAAAATGCCGCCGTCAAAGCCGCGAAAGCCGCCATCGAACACGCAGAAAACTCCGCAGAAAATTTCAAAGCCGCCACTAAAATTTTATTCAACGTGACAGCCGCAAAAGGAAATTTATCATTGGAAGAGGCGCAAAAACTTTCCAACCTGTTAAAACGCCACGCGCCTAAGGCAGAAATTTTATTCGGCTTTTCAATCGACGATTGGCTTGTTGACAAAGTGAAATTTTTACTCGTCGCTTCCTTTTAATCGGGGGCGGCGGTTTTTATAAAATCAATCCAAAGGGAGGCAGTGCAATGGACGCCAATTTAAAGATCGTATTAGACCAGTACTTCGAGGGAGCTTCCAAGCTCAAGCCGAATGTTTTCGTGCCCGTGCGCAACAATCGCGTTATCGAGCCGCTTATCGATGCTTCTTTCAGCGAGACCGACAGCGTACTAATCATGCCAGATTATCAAGAGATTTTGGAGGGCGATATTCTCGTTTACCCCAAGACGCGCCAATTTTGTTACGTAGATGACATTCGCCACGTCACGGGCAAGGGCGTTTACGTCGTCCATTATCACACGAAGTATCAACGCAAATCTCGTGCGCCGATTGACGAAGATTAATCCTATCCCGCAATAAAAAACTCCCGCCGATTTTCCAACGGGAGATTTTTTTTTATTCAAATGTCTAAGTTCTTAACGAGGAGCGCGTTTTCTTCAATGAATTGTCTGCGCGGAGCAACTTGGTCGCCCATTAAAATTGTAAAAAGTTCGTCAGCCTCCATCGCGTCATTGACTTCAACGCGGAGCATCGTGCGCGTCGTAGGATCCATCGTCGTTTCCCAAAGTTGTTCGGGATTCATTTCGCCCAAGCCTTTATAACGTTGAACTGTCGCGCCGTCGCGTCCGACTTCGTTGAGTTTATTGGTAAGTTCCTCGTCGCTGTAAGTGTACCAATGATTTTTGCCCTTGCGAATTTGATAAAGCGGCGGTTGCGCAATGAAAACGTGCCCATGTTCGACGAGCGGCTTCATATACCGATAAAAAAAAGTTAAAAGCAGAGTTCTGATGTGTGCGCCGTCAACGTCCGCGTCCGTCATGATAATTATTTTTCCGTAGCGTCGCTTGTTTAAGTCAAAGTCCTCGCTGATTCCCGTGCCGAACGCCGTTATCATCGTGCGAATCTCGGCGTTGGCAAAAATTTTATCGAGACGCGCCTTTTCGACATTCAAAATTTTTCCGCGCAGAGGCAAGATAGCTTGAAAACGTCTGTCGCGCCCTTGTTTAGCCGAGCCGCCTGCGCTGTCGCCCTCGACGATATAAATTTCTGCCTTATCCGGGTCTTTGACGGAACAATCAGCGAGCTTGCCCGGTAGACTTGAAATTTCCAACGCGTTCTTACGCCGAGTAAGTTCACGAGCTTTACGCGCCGCCTCGCGAGCACGCGCCGCCATTACAGCTTTCTCTAAGATTTGTTTAGTTATCGCGGGATTTTCTTCAAAAAATTCGCTTAAACTTTCATTGACAACCGCGCTGACCAACGAACGAATCTCGACATTGCCGAGCTTAGTTTTAGTTTGCCCCTCGAACTGCGGATTGTGAAGTTTGACGCTGATAACCGCCGTTAAACCCTCGCGAACGTCCTCGCCGCTCAAAGTGCTGTCGTTATTCTTGAGGAGATTATGACGTTTGGCAAATTCATTGGCGACTTTGGTAAGCGCGGTGCGGAAGCCGATTAAATGCATGCCGCCTTCTTCGGTGTTGATGTTGTTGACGTAGCTGAAAATATTTTCTTGGTAAGCGTCGGTGTATTGCATGGCGACTTCGACAACCGCATCATCGCGACGCCCGTTGAAATAAATCGGCGCGGGATTAATTTTTTCTTTCTTACGGTTGAGATGTTCGACAAAAGATTTTATGCCGCCGTCGAAATGGAAAGTACGTTCTTCGCCGCCCTCGCGCTTATCAGTTAAAGTTATCGTTATGCCGCTGTTTAAGAATGCCAATTCGCGGAGCCTGTGCTTAAGCGTGTCGAAATTAAATTCCTTGACGGTAAAAATTTCGTCGTCGGGGAGGAAGTGAACTTTAGTGCCGGTATCCTGCGCCTCGCCGATAATTTCAAGCGGAGTGACGGTTTCGCCGCGTGAAAATGTTATCCGATAAATTTTGCCGTCGCGCCGGACTTCAACCTCCATAGATTTTGAAAGCGCATTAACGACGCTGACGCCTACGCCGTGCAATCCGCCACTGACTTTGTAACCGCCATCGCCGAACTTGCCGCCCGCATGTAAAACCGTCAAAACGACTTCAACCGCAGGCTTGCCGCTCTCGTGCATGTCAACCGGAATGCCGCGCCCGTTGTCGCTGACTGTGATTGAATCGTCCGCCTCAATCGTGACGTTAATATCAGTGCAGAAGCCCGCCAATGCCTCGTCAATCGAATTGTCGACAACCTCGTAAACCAAATGATGAAGCCCGCGCTCGGAAGTGGAGCCGATATACATTCCGGGACGTAACCTTACAGCCTCCAAGCCTTCCAAGATTTGAATTTGATCCGCGCTGTAATCGCCCTCGACCGCCTCAACCTGCGCGGACGCCTCGTCGAAATGAACCTCTATATCGTCGTCGTCTTCCTCGTCTTCCGAAGGAATTACGTTCGGGAGTTCGTCGTCGTGCTGTTCGTCTTCGAGTTCATCGCCGAAATCTTCCGTGTGAATTTTTTTATCGTCCAAATTTTTTGCCCTCCGTTTCTTGCGGCAAGTTTATCATAAAAAGCTTACTGTGACAACAAAAGAAAAACGCCCGCGAGTTTGACGCGGTACGTTCTTCCTTTATGAATCGCCTTCAAGCAGGAATTTTCTACTTGGTGGAGACGAGGGGGATCGAACCCCTGACCTCTTGACTGCCAGTCAAACGCTCTCCCAGCTGAGCTACGCCCCCTTTGAAACGCGGCTATCTTAAATCATTTATTGCCCTTTGTCAAGAAAAATTTCTTTATCGCATGGCGTGGAGAATTTTTTCAGCGACGCCGTGCATTTTCTCAAGCGAAGTCGAACAAGCCGCAACTCTAATTCCCAACTTCAACGGGACGGCAAAAATTAAATCGTCATGAAGTTTTTGGCAGACGGCGGCAGGATTATCGGCGGGCACAGCGATAAAAAATCCGCCCTTGTAAGGCACGACTCGCAAGCCGCAAGCTTTAGCCTCTTCGACGAAAACATCTGCGCGGCGTTTAACCATTTGATAAAGTTCACTGCGCTCCGCCTCGTAAATCGGCTGAATATCTTTATCGGCGGCGAGTTTGACGAGTAAAGCTTGAGCTCCGCGATTAACATTGCTCCACGCGGCGCGACAAGAATATTTGCTGACGTTTTTAAATTCGTCGATGATTTTTTCGCTCGATGACACGCCGATTAATGCGCCCGTCCGTTGCCCGTAGAAAGTGTAGCTCTTCGACATGCTGAACGCTATCATCACAAAAATATTTTCGGGCAAGTCGTTGAATTTCTTCATGAAGGCTCGCGTAGAATTTTTCTCGCCGGCAAAATCAATGTAAGCAATATCGACAAGCAACGAAATTTTTTTACCCGTCGAAGCTTGCGCCTTAATCACGTCGAGGACTTTATCCCATTCGTCGGAACTGAGCGCGTAGCCGGTCGGATTATGCGCGGGCGTGTTAAGAATCACGAGCAAAGATTTTTGTTTCTTAAGGAGCGCGTCGACCTTAACCGCGAAATCGTTGATGTTAAAATTCAGCGCGTCGTCGAAGAGCTTAAAAGTTTCGAGGCGTTTGCCGGTTTCGTTGCAGATAATATCGTAAGTACCCCAACGCCAATCGGAAGTCAAGACTGCGTCGCCGCGTTCGGCGTAGTTGGCAATGGCATGATGAATCGCTCCAGTACCGCCAGCCGTCGCAACCGCTCCAAAAAATCCTTCGGGCTTGTTATCTGCGAAGGCTAAATCAATTACTGTGTCCAAGTAAGCGGGGAGTCCGGAAATCGGCGCGTAGGCGACAAGTTCCGAGAATTCCATTGAGCGGAAAATTTTTTCTACAGTCGGGAGAGTCGCGAGCTTGCCCTCCTCGTCGAGCACGACGCCGATTGTCGCGTTGGTAACTTTATCTTTACCGTGAATTTTTATCGCCTCGTTGCAAGCCTGATTTGCGTCGAAGATTGCATCCTTGAGCTTCCTGCCTGCCGCGTGTGTTGCTGTCATATTTTAAAAGCCTCCCAAAATTTTTTTGTCCGCGCAGATTATAACCGTTCGGCAACGTTTAGAAAAGTTTTTCGGCAATGTATTCAAGTATTCAAAAGGCTTGCTTAAAGTCACGTTCGATTTTATAATCTGCACGAGAGGAGGATTTACCATGAACATTTTCAAGACATTTGTACTTATGGCGTTGCTGACGGGTTTAATGGTAGCGGTCGGCGGTTTGATTGGTGGGCACTCGTTCGCGATGATTATGTTGTTAATTGGTATCGTTATGAATTTTTTTACTTACTGGTTCAGCGATTCGATTGTTCTCAAAAGTTACGACGCCCGCGAAGTTTCCGATAAAGACGCGCCGCAACTCTACGGGATTATTGAAAAGCTCGCGAAGAATGCAGATTTGCCGATGCCGCGCGTCTACGTGATTAATACTGAAGTTCCCAACGCCTTCGCGACAGGAAGAAACCCCGATCATGCGGCAGTTGCCGTCACGACGGGGCTTATGAAAACTCTTGATTACAATGAACTTTCCGGCGTACTCGGTCACGAATTGGCTCACGTCAAACACCGCGACATTTTAATCGGGACGATTGCGGCGGCTATGGCGGGCGTTATCTCGATGGTTGCGAATATCGTTCAATGGGGCGCGATTCTCGGCACGCGTTCCGAAGATGATAACGGCGGGCTTATCGGGACGTTGGCGACGATTATTATTGCTCCGATTGCCGCCTCGCTGATTCAACTTGCCGTGTCTCGTTCGCGGGAATATGACGCTGATAAAACCGGCGGAGAAATTTGCGGCAACCCGATGTACTTAGCCAATGCGCTTGATAAAATCGAACTGTACGCTAAAAACCACGCGCCCATGCCGCAAGCCGGAACTGCTACCGCGCACATGTTCATTATCAATCCGCTGGAGAACTCCAAAAAAGTTTTGAAGAATTTATTTTCGACGCACCCCTCCACCGACGATAGAATTGCTCACTTGCGCGAACAGGCTCGCGAAATGCATTTGCTCGGCTGATTATCTTAACAAACTCAAAACGTTTGCGGGATTCTGATTGGCTTGCGAAAGCATAGACTGCGCGGCTTGCAATAAAACGTTTGCCTTAGTGTAGTTAGTCATTTCCTTAGCCATATCGGCATCGCGAATCACAGACTCGGAAGCGGTTGTGTTTTCAATCGTCGTGACGATATTATTTTCCGTGCTTTCAAGACGTTGCAGATATGCGCCAAGTGTCGTTGCGGTGTCGAGAGAATATTCCAATGCGCCGTCCAAAACTCTAATCGCGAGGTTTGCATTCTCGACGGTCGTAACGGAAATGTCGTCAATCGTCATATTCTCTACCGTGTTTAAAGTTCTCAACCATTCGGCTTGCTTAGTTGAATCATGGCTTAGGGCGTTATAACGTTCGCGGTCGTTGGAGTTGATGAGGTTGCCGTTGTCGTCGAAAATTTGCCCCGCCGTCAAAGCAGAAGTTTGCATGTTATTGATGTAATGGTTGGTGGATTGTCCGGCTTGCGTGCCGCTGTGGACGACAAGCGGAGTGCCGACGCGTTCGGTTACAGTTTCTATAATCGGATCCCAAAGATTAACCGTAGTCTCTTCAGTAACTTTAATCGTTTGAATGTAGGGGATTTGGTTGCCGTTTTCGTCGAGGATTTTATTGCCGCTGTTGTCAAGCATTTGTTGAACGGTACCTTCAGGGGCGTTATCTTTGGAGCCTGCGCCGCCCGTCGCCTCAATCGTACCCGAATCAATAAACAGCATTGCCAAATCTTTTTCCTTAACAAAAACATATTCCGAACCGCTACCGGAAGGATAATCCGGATTTTTAGCGATTCGGACGTTGTGGGTTTCATCAATTCCCAAGCAGACAACCTCAGTTGAATCGTCGCTGTGTTTGACGGTTATATCTTTGCTCGTACTGCGCCCCGATGTATTTTTTAAGCCCTCGAAAATTGCTTTAGCCAAATCGTCTGTAGAAGTCGCGCCGCCTATTCCAACGCGATAATCTCTGCGCATCCTCGTTGAAGTATCACTAAGCGGGGTACTTGTAAGCGTCCCTTGCCCGATAGTCATGTCCTTATCAAAAACGATATTTATGTATTGCTCGCAACCGCCGCATAAAATCGTAATTCCCTGTTCGTCGAAAGAATCGGGGAAAGTCAAAGCACTACCGTCTGCAGATTCGGAACCGGCGAAATTAATTGCTACGCCGGTTTCTTTTGATTTGGGAACGGAAGATGTATAGCTGTCGTTGTAAACCGTATCGCTCTTTGAAATTGTGTTTCCGGCTCCCTGCTTAGCAAGATAGCGCAAAAGCACATAGCCCGCCGCATAAGGATCCGAATCGCCTTGAGTGCCGCCGCTGTTAAAAATGGTTTGCAACTTGGTTTTGCCGGAAGTTGTATTCAACAAATTTACAATGTTAGTTTGGCGTTCGTCGTCGATACCGTGAACGAGTTCCGCCGCGCCTTCCTTTATGTACATTGGCAACGAGGAAAAATAATTAATATTCGCCGCCATGACTGCGTGAGTAAATTCGTGAGCAATCGTCCTGTCAAGGTAGCCCGCTTGATGATACATTGAGCTGGACGTATTCAACGCGCCGTCTTCGCTGTTAGGGTCAATGTCCTTGTAGTACTTCATGTTCACGACTAAATTCAAAGAACTTGCCTTACCTGTGCTGGTGTTGTAGCTGTGGCTAACATAAGCCAAAGTGTTATCGTTTTTCTCCTCAAACTTAACGTTGATAGTTTTAACCGAAGCGTCGGAATAAGTGAAGTCAAGCCCGTAACTTTCTTGAACCAAAGCCAAACTTTTTTGTATCCAGTCCGAGTTTAAGCCTTTAAGAATATGTTTTTCCGCGTCCGTGAAACCTCTTCCGCTTACGCCGGCGGTTGGCCAATTAACAGTCAAACCTTCAATGGTTGTCGAGGAGCCGGTTGTCGGGAGCCCCCAACTTGTGACGGCAACAGTTTCCGGAACGACACTCTCAGCAGTTTTAGTAGTACTGCCGCCCGCGTCCGAACCTGTTATCGCGCCAGTATCTGCGTTGCCGAGAATTATTCCGCACTTATCGCTTAGAAAATCTGTGTAAGAAGATGCGGCATTCAAATCGCGCATAAAGTTGCTGACGAGTTCAGCTTTATCGGTGATGGTTCCGCCCGTAGCATAATTTATCGCCTCGTCGAGGACATCTGAGCCGCTTGTTGTAGCCTCGTCGAGAGACTTCATAAAAGCTTTCATGACTTGTTGCGGCGTGGAGGGATTTGTTTGCGTGTCTTCAAAATAAACTGTGGAGGTTTGTTGCCCCGAAAATTTTTTGTCTTGGTAAGCACTAGCCCAATTCCACGTTGAATTTGTTCCGATAAATCCAATGTCTGCCGTAAAGCTACTACTGCCGCCGGCTTTTAAACTTGTCGGCGAAGTGATACTGCTGTTGACGCCCGTAAAACTGCGCGTCATGTTCTTAACGTCATTCTCACCAACGATAGTTCGCGAACCGTCGGCATTAACGGTTTTGATGTAAGTTTTGCCGGGCACCATAGTAAAAGTTTTCGGCGGCTCTTTCCAACCGGTTGTTTTCGTCTCGGTTACAAGTTTCTGCGCGTAAGTGCCGTCGATTAGCCGTTTGCCGTTGAATTGCGTACCGAGTGCCACGTCGTTAATCGTCGCAATTCGTTGATTGAGTTCCTTCTGAATAACTCGCCTGTCCTCGTCGGTGTTGGAATCGTTGGCGGCGTCGATAGCGAGTTCCTTCATGCTGCGTATCGTGTCGACGATATTTTGAACGCCGCCCTCCGCAATCCTCAACATAGATGCGCCGTTTTGAACGTTTTGCTGGTCTTGGTCGAGAGCGCGCAGTTGAACGCGCATTCTCTCCGAAATCGCCAATCCCGAAGCGTCGTCGCCCGCAGAATTTATTTTCTGCCCGCTTGAGACTTTTGCCAGTGCCTTGCCGAGCTTGCTGTTGTTTTGATTTAAAATGTTCAGCGTTTCCATTGCCGCAAGGTTGTTTTTAATTACCATCGCCATAACTCATCATCCTTTGAACAATACAAAAAATCCTTTTACGAAAAACTTTTTGCCATTATAACAAAATTCTCGCGTGACGCAAATATTTTTTTTAATCAAAGTCCGCGCAGGAAATATTGCGCTTACCGCCGAATTTAGCGCAAAAGTTTTTTGGGAGGGATTTAGTTGGCATTCTATTATCAAGAACCGTCACACACCTTTGGAGAGTATTTGCTCGTGCCGGGCTACTCCTCAAAAGATTGCATTCCCGCGAACGTCGACCTCTCTACTCCGCTGGTTAAATTTCGGCGCGGCGAAGACTGCAAACTCATGATTAACATTCCGATGACTTCTGCGATTATGCAATCGGTATCGAACGACACAATGGCGATCGCGTTGGCAAAGGAGGGCGGCGTATCGTTTATCTTCGGCTCGCAACCGATTAAGGAACAAGCGGCTATGGTTGCCCGCGTCAAAAATTATAAGTCGGGCTTCGTGTCGAGTGATTCAAATTTAAAACCGACGACGACACTGCGCGAAATGTTGGAGTTGCTAGAGGAAACCGGACACTCGACGATGGCAGTCACGGAAGACGGCAAACCGACCGGTAAACTTCTTGGGATTGTGACGAGCCGCGACTATCGAATCACGCGCATGACCGGCGACGAACTTGTTAAGGATTTCATGACGCCGTTTGAAAAATTAATCTACGCCGACGCTGACACGACAACCCTCCCTATGGCGAACGATTTAATTTGGGAGAATAAGCTTAACATGTTGCCGCTCGTCGATAAAAAGCAACGCCTGCGCTACATGGTTTTCCGCAAAGATTACACCGATAACAAAACCAATCCGCTTGAACTTATTGACAGGCGTAAACGTTACGTCGTCGGCGCGGGCATTAACACTCGTGATTACGCTGATAGAGTTCCCGCATTGTTGAAGGCGGGCGCGGACGTTTTATGTATCGACAGCTCGGAAGGTTTCAGCGAATGGCAGAAGATTACGCTTGAATATATCCACAAAGAATTTGGCGAGGATATTAAAGTCGGCGCGGGCAATGTCGTTGACGCGGAAGGCTTCAGATTTTTGGCGGACGCGGGCGCGGATTTTGTTAAGGTTGGAATTGGCGGCGGCTCGATTTGTATCACTCGTGAGACAAAAGGAATTGGGCGCGGGCAGGCGACGGCTGTTATCGACGTTTGCAAGGCTCGCGACGAATATTTTAAGGAGAAGGGCGTTTATATTCCTGTTTGCTCCGACGGCGGCATTGTTCACGATTATCACATGACGCTGGCTTTGGCGATGGGCGCGGACTTTTTAATGCTCGGAAGATATTTTTCGCGCTTCGACGAATCCCCGACCGATAAAATCAGAATCAACGGCACTTACTACAAAGAATATTGGGGCGAAGGTTCCAATCGCGCGCGCAACTGGCAACGCTACGATTTGGGCGGCGATAAAAAGTTGTCGTTCGAGGAGGGCGTTGATTCTTACGTTCCTTATGCCGGTTCGCTCAAAGATAACATGGCAAGCACGTTGGATAAAATTCGTTCGACGATGTGTAATTGTGGTGCGTTGACGTTGGCTGAACTGCGCGATAAAGCTAAGATAACTTTGGTGTCTTCGGTCAGTATTGTTGAGGGCGGCAGTCACGATGTTATCTTGCGCGACCAATTTTCAAGAACCTAGCGGTTAGATTACAAGATTAAAAGATGAAGAGATTAAAAGATCAAAAGTACTTTTCATCTTATGATCTTATGATCTTTTCATCTAGAAAAGGTGTTTTATGACTGAACTGGATTTTGCTAAAAAAATCAACGCGCTCGACGGCAAGGCATACTTAGTCGGCGGCGCAGTTCGCGATAAATTTCGCGGCGTCAAAGCTCACGACAGAGATTATTGCGTTACGGGCGTCGATGAAAAAATTTTTGCCAAAGCGTTCGCGGACGCTGAGAAATTCGGCAAAAGTTTTCCCGTATATTCCGTCGAGATTGATAAAAGTTTTTGCGAAGTTGCCTTTGCCCGCACCGAAAAGAAAATCGGCGTCGGCTATCGCGGCTTTGAAGTTTTATTTTCGCCGGACGTGACGATTGAACAGGATTTATATCGGCGCGACACGACGATTAACGCGATGGCGGTTGAACTTTTAAGCGGCGAGCTGATTGATCCTTTTGGCGGGCGCGAGGACGTGCTTAATAAAAAAATCCGTGCCGTCAGCGAACATTTTACCGACGATCCAGTCAGGGCATTGCGGGCGGCGAGGCAAGCGGCTCAATTTAATTTTGAAATCTGCGCGGAAACTTTGGATGCAATGAGAGCTTGCGGCGAAGAACTTACGCACGAACCGACGGAAAGAATTTTCGACGAATTAGCGACCGCCTTAGAAACTGACAAGCCGTCGATTTTTTTTAGGAGTTTGGAGCGGGCAAGCTTGTTGGCGATAACTTTCCCTGAAATTTTTAATCTGCGCGGAAAAATTCAGCCGACAGCATTTCATCCCGAAGGCGACGCTTACGAACACACGCTTAAAATTTTAGACGACGTGGCAAAAATTAATCCGAGTCCGCTCGTCAGATTTGCGGCACTTATGCACGACATCGGCAAGGGCACGACGCCGCCCGAAATGTTGCCGCACCATTATAAGCACGAAAAACGCGGGCTTGAAATCCTAAGCCAAATGAATCGCAGAATGACGCTCCCTAACGAATGGAAAAAATCTGCGGCGTTCGTGATTCGCGAACATATGCGAGCTCCGCGCCTCGAAAAGCCCGGCAAAATCGTTGACTTGCTTTTAAAATTGAACGGCATGAAACTCGGCGTGAAAGGTTTTTGCGACATAATTTCTATCGATAATCACGGCTTGCCAAACTATCTTGAACACGCGCAGAAAATTATCGACGAACTTTTAAAAATCGGCGGGAAGGACGCGCCACAAGATTTGCAAGGCGCGGAGGTTGGCAAATGGATTCACGCCGCGAGGATTCGCCGCTTTGTTGAGATGAAAAATTTTGGAGGAGTGTAAACTTTGTACGCGAGAACATTTGGCGCGACGACGCAGGGCGTTGACGGGCTGATTATTTCGGTTGAAGTCGACAGCGCGAACGGTATGCCCGCCTTCGATATTGTCGGGTTGCCATCAATCGCTGTCCGTGAATCAAAGGAACGCGTCCGCACTGCGATTAAAAATTCCGGACTCCGCAGTCGCGCCGAGAAAATTACAATCAACCTCGCGCCCGCAAGCGTCAAAAAAGATAGCGCGGGTCTAGACTTGCCGATAGCGATTGGATTACTCGCCGCGCAGGGCAGGTTGCGTTCGTCTGTGTGCGAAGAATTTTTATTCGTCGCGGAACTTTCTTTGGAAGGAAATTTACGGAGCGTGGCGGGCGTCTTGCCGATAACCCTAACTGCTCGCGAACAGGGATTCAAAAAAATAATCGTCGCGCAGGAAAATATCAACGAGGCTTTACTTGTCGACGGAATGGCAGTTTACGCGCCGAAAAATTTAATGGACTTGGTAGATTTTCTCGACGACGAAATCGAACTCGAACCCGCGACGCCTCAGCCAGTCGACACGCCCGAAGGTTTCGTTGAATTGGTAGACGACTTCGCGGACGTGCAAGGTCAATTCATGGCGAAACGTGCATTGGAAATTGCGGCGGCAGGCGGACATAACGTTTTAATGGTCGGCGTACCGGGTTCGGGCAAAACTATGCTCGCTAAAAGAATGAGTTCAATCCTCCCCGAAATGACTCGCGAAGAAGCTCTAGAAGTTACGAAAATTTATAGCATCGCCGGAAAGTTATCGCAGGGCGGCGGGCTGATGACTAAACGCCCTTTCCAAAATCCAAATCACGACGCTTCGACGGCGGCGATAATCGGCGGCGGAACCAATCCTACGCCCGGACAAGTTACCCTCGCGCACAACGGCGTTTTATTCCTCGACGAACTCCCCGAATTTAAAAAATCTACATTGGAAGCTCTGCGCGAGCCACTCGAAGAACGCCAAATTACTATCAGCCGCGTCAGCGGGACTTTAACTTTCCCGTCAAGTATGATTCTGATTTGCGCAATGAATCCTTGCCCGTGCGGTTGGAACGGCGATAACGATCACTTTTGCCGCTGTTCGACTATGGATATTAAACGATACACGCGCCGCTTATCCGGACCTTTGCTGGACAGAATCGATATTCAAATTCGCGTGCCCCGCGTCAAATACGACGAACTCAGCTCCAAACGTAAAAACGAACCGTCAAGCGTGATTCGCGAACGAGTGGTGGCGGCAAGGAAAATTCAAACTAAACGCCTTGAAAAATATCATCTCTTCTGCAACGCCCAAATGACTCACGCGTTGATTCAAAAACTTTGCACATTGGAGGCACCCGCTGAAGAATTACTCAAGGAAGTTTTCGAGACAAAAAAATTGTCCGCCCGTTCCTACGACAGAATTATCAAAGTCGGGCGAACGATTGCGGACTTGGACGGCGGCGCGGAAAATATTTCGGCAAAACATATCGGGCAAGCGATTAAACTTCGCAGTGACTTCGACATTGACAACTGATAAATCAAAAACTCCCTGACCGTTTGCAGTCAAGGAGTTTTATTTTGCTTTGAATTAAATTGCACGTTGGATTTTGCCGGAACGAAGGCAACGAGTGCAGACATTGACGCGTTTAATTTCGCCGTCGACGATTGCACGCACGCGCTGAATATTCGGCTTCCATTTACGTTTTGTCTTCAAGTGCGAGTGGCTGACATTCATACCCGACATCGCGCCCTTCTGACAAATTTCGCAGTAAGCTGACATGCAAATCACCTCTTCCCTAAAAAAAGACAGGCGCATTTTAGCACAGAAAATTTTCCTGCGCAAGGATTTTTTCCAAGTTATTGACGAGCGCATTGATTCTGTCGAATTTTAATTTGTAACTGACGCGGTTGGCAATGAGGCGCGCCGTCGCATTCATAATCGTAACGATTTCCTCAAGATTATTTTCGCGGAGCGTCGTGCCGGTCTCGACAATGTCAACGATACTCTCCGACATGCCGATTATCGGCGCGAGTTCAATGGAGCCGTTAAGTTTGATGTATTCCATTTGCATACCCTGCGCGGCGAAAAAACTTTCAGCGATACGCGGGAATTTGGTTGCAACGCGAGTATGTGCGTAATCTTCGAGGCGCGGACGTTTTTTATCTTTAGGAACCGCCATCATCAAATGACACTTGCCGAAGCCCAAATCTAAAAGTTCGTAAACGTCCTTGCCCGATTCGACGATAACATCTTTGCCGATAATGCCGATGTCCGCCGCGCCGTATTCAACGTAAGTGGGAACGTCGGCGGTTTTGGTTATGATAAATTTTAATTGCGCCGCCTCGTTCGTGATAATCAACTTGCGAGATTTTTCGTGAAGTCCTTCCGCCGTCCAACCAATTTTTTTAAGCAGTTCAGCCGATAAGCCGAAAAGTTTTCCCTTCGGCAGGGCTATCGTTATGAAATTTTTTTCGTTCAAAATTCTTCCTCCAATCCGCGCAGATTTTATAACGGGCAATTTGCAATGTCAAAGAAATTTTTTCTTGAATATTTCGGCGCAACTGTGGTATTATGCGCAACAAGGAGGTTGATTTATAATGGTTAAATACGAAGTAAAAATGACAGGCATCGGGCAAGACGCCCCGGCGTATTTGTCGAGCAACAGCAGTTTCATTATCATGGACGAAAAAATTCGCCCTGCGCTTAAAGACATGGTCGTTGAGCATACGGTCGGCGAACTGGCAGCGGACATCGTTGTCGGCGACAAGCTTAAGGTCGGCAAGAGCGATTTCGACGTTGTCTTCGTCGGCAGTGCCGCCAATGATAACATTCGCGCTGAGGGGCATTGCACAATCGTCGTCAACGGCGAGGCTACCATGCCCGGTCAAATCGCTGTCAAGGGCGTTCGTCCGCCGCGCCTCCGTTTCGGTAATGTCATTCAATTCTACACCGAAGAATAATTTTCTCGCCCTGCAATAAATTTTTAGCCTCCGACATTGGGGGCGTTTTTTTTTTATAAAAAAAATCCTCCCGCAGGAGGAAATGTTCAAGGTTCGATAAGCTCTGCCAAAGTTTTAAAAAGATGTTCGGGTTCGACGGGCTTTGATAAGTGCGCGTTCATTCCGGCTTGCAAACTCCGTTGAACGTCCTCATCGAAGGCGTTGGCAGTCATCGCGATTATCGGAATTTTTTTAGCGTCGGGGCGTTCGAGGGCGCGAATTTCTTCCGTAGCTTTGAGCCCGTCCATTATCGGCATTCTTATATCCATTAACACTGCGTCGAAATAATTTGGCGGCGATTGCGCGAACGTGTTTACTGCCTCTTGCCCGTTGGGCGCGTGTTCGACTTCCATTCCCTGCATTGACAAAACCATCATCATAATTTCCGCGTTGACGGGCATATCTTCCGCCATTAAAATTTTGCATCCTTCCAAATCGGCGAGTTGTTTTTCGGGCTCGTCGAGATTTTTTTGTTCAAGGGCTTGGTGGAATTCGTGAACGACTGACGAGGCGAACAGCGGCTTAGCCATGAATCTATCGACGCCCGCCGCGATTGCCTCCTCGATTATGTCGTCCCAACTGTAAGCGGTTAAAATTATAATCGCGGTTTCATTGCCGACAAGCTCGCGGATCTGCCGCGTAATGGCGATTGTGTTTTCGCCCGGCAATCTCAAATCTAGCAGAACAATGTTATAAACTTCATGGCGCGCCTTCCGAAGACGAACTCTATCAATCGCCTCGCGCCCGCTGAAGGAAGTTTCTGCCTTTATACCGACATCTTCCAATACAAGCCTGCCGTGTTCGCAAGCAATAGGATCGTCGTCGATAATCAGCACGCTTAAATCTTTGACTTCGATTTTCTTGCCCTTGACGGAGTCGAGAGACTTGGGCGAATTGCGGAGCGTGATATTGATGATAAATTCCGAACCGACGCCCTTATCCGATTTGACAGCGATATTGCCGTTCATAGTCTCGACGATATTTTTGGTAATCGCCATGCCAAGCCCCGTGCCGCCGTAAGCATTGGACGCGCCGGAATCTTCTTGGCTGAACGGCTCGAAAATTTTTGGCAAATAATTTTTGTCGATGCCGATGCCGGTATCTTTAACGATAAAACGGAGCGTCGATTTATCCTCGAAGTGCGCGACTTTTTCGACGCTGAAAGAAATTTCCCCGCCCTTATCCGTGAACTTAATCGCATTGCCGAGAACGTTGATAAGGACTTGCTTAAGTTTAAGTTCGTCGCCGATATAAAAATCATCGACGTGCCCGCGAACTGTGCAATCGTATTGCAAGCCCTTTTCGCGGCATTGTTCGCCGACTATGACATTAATTTGTTCAAGCATATTGGCGAAGGAAAATTCCTCGTTCTGAAGAATCATGCGCCCGCTTTCGATTCGGCTCATATCGAGAATGTCGTTGATAATGCCGAGCAAGTGGCGGGCATTGGAGCCGATTTTTTCTAAGTATTCGCGGAGCCTGTCTGATAAGTTGGGAGCTTTAAGAGCAATGCTGTCGAGTCCGATAATCGCGTTCATAGGCGTGCGAATTTCATGGCTCATAGCGGACAGGAACGCGGTTTTAGCGATATTGGCTTGGTTAGCGACTTCCAAAGCATTTCTGAGCTGTTCATTTTTTGCCAACTGCGCACGCTGAATTTTAGTCGTGTCGTTTTTGAGAAGAATATAAAACTTAGCGTCGCGGTCGACAAGGTAAAAGACGAACCGCTTATGGAAAATTTCGCCGTCAATAAAACAGTGAATGTTTACTTCGTAAGGCTCGTGCTGTTCCAATGCCTGTTCAATCTTCTGCAGGCTTAACGCCTTTAATACCTTAGCTTTTTCCTCGTCAGAGCCGCTGAGTGTCGGCGCGATTTGTTCGTTGATATATTCTTCGTAACTGCCGGTGCGTTTCTTAGGGAAAATGGTGCCTTGCTGAACGTCCGCATCGTCGCCGATAACTACGCCGTAATTGCCGCCGACTATGTAAGTTATCATGTCGAATTGGTCGGCGAGTGCCTTATTCAAAACGGTATTGCTGACGACTTCGGCGTTATAATCTTTTTCCGTCGCGAAGGCGATAATATCTTCGGTATCGGGGTCGCGGCGCAATGTGACGCTGTAACCTATGAAACATTCACGCCCGTTTGGGCGGCGGCTGAAAAACACGGCTGATTGAGTATTTTTACCTGCCGCGAAATTTTTAAGGAGTTGGGCGGCATTGAATTCGCGGAGAAATTTTTCTCTGTCGCGTTCCAATGGAAAACAATTTGCGCGTTGTTCAAAGCGTTCAGAAATTTTCATGCCGCGCAGGTCAATATCGTAGAGTTCGCGCCCGCGACAATCCTCCACAATATCTTTAGTCAGATTGAGACGAACCGAAACGAGAGTATCATTGGAAAGAGTTTCAAGCTCCTCGCGCACGCCCTCATAAAGAACTTTGGCGCGTTCTTCGCCCTTTTTAATCTTAGTCACGTCGAAGCAGTTGCAGTAGGCGTATTCGATACCGTTTTCCTCGACGAAGGCGTAATGAGCATTAACCCAAAGCCAATTTCCTTTAAGAGTTCGCTGACGAAAAGTCAAGGAGTTATCGCCTGCGCGAGTGATTTTGTTGCGGAAAAGATACTCGACTTCTGCGCGGTCGTCGGGATGAAAACTTTTGCCGGGCTCGGCATGTTCGCGTTTAATAAAATCTTCAGCGGAACCTTCCATCATCTCGGCGAATTCCCGCGAGCACCATACAGGGAAATATTTTCCGTCGTTGGTCAGTTGCATAAGGACGGCGTTATTGTCCAGAGAGTCGAAAATTTTTCCGTAAAAGCTCGTCTTAAAATCCAGCATTGAGACCAGTCCTTAAAGTTCTGCAACGAGCTTGTCGCGAAATTCCTTTATAGGCTTATAGAGCGAAACGTAATCCAAATCTTTCTTGGCGCGAAGAGATTCAGTAAGTTCGCTCAAGTTTGCAAAGATTGGGGTGATTGCGAGGTTACCCACTACACCTTTGAGAGCGTGAGCTTGTTCAAAAGACTCTTCCAAATTACCTTCCGCGAGCAACTTTTCGAGCTTGTCGAAGGCATCGTTTTTGAGCCCCATACCCAGCATCCGAAAATAAAATTTTTCCATCCCCATGCATCTTGAAAGTCCCTCTTTGGTGTTTACCCCATAATCTTGGAGTTTTTGAATCGTGAGCACAACAATCATCCTCCTCAACAAGTGTTTAGAAATTATGGCGTTGATTATAGCAGGTAAGTTTCAATTTGTAAAAAAATTTTTAAGCCCAACATTGCGAAAAGACCCTGTCTGTGCTAAGATTGAATTGTTATAAACACAACCACTAGCGACAGCACAGAGCCTTTTAAAATTTTTTCGATTATAACCCGCTCTTGCCGCGCTGTCAATGAAAGGCGGAGGTATCATGGCTAAAGGTTGGATTTATCTAATTACGTATGAGCTTGACGGTAAAAAATATGTCGGACAGACAACGCGCTCGGTGGAACTACGTTTCAAGGAACATCTTCACGAGGAGAGTTGCATAGGTAAAGCGAGGAAGAAATACAAAATTGAAAATTTCACTTGGAAGATTCTCGAAGAATGTGCGACTGCTGAACAACTCAATGAACGCGAAAAATTTTGGATAGCGAAATACGACTGCAAATTTCCTAAAGGTTACAACATGACTGATGGCGGCAATGGGCTTTTCGGACTGACAGTTAAGAGTAAACTAAAAATATCTCTAGCTCTCAAAAAACCTTCACAATACCCGATACTTGATGCTGAACTCGAACGAAAAGGCGTTTCACGTGCTGAACTCGCAAGGCATATAGCCATGAAAAAAGAAGTACTTTCAATCAAAATGCACGGGAATTCTAGATTTACGCCCTCACAGATGATTGCGATTAGGAAATTTTTAGGTGTAAGCATGCCGCTCGAAGAACTTTTCAGAAAAGCGAATGGCGAATATCAACCTGCCATTATCTGGAAATTTTATCCTGTACTCTCAGAGCTTCTGCAACGACAAAAAATAACGCGCTTGCAACTCTCTCGATACGTCAATTTATCAAATCAGCAACTTGGCGAAAGATTACTCGGCAGGATTAATTTTTCTCTCAAACAAGCTGAAGCAATCAAAAGCCTTCTTGAAGTTGAAATATCTTTGGAGGAGTTGTTTCGTAGAGCAGATGGCGTTAAGCCCGAATTTACTCTTCCGCCCAAACCGTATGTATATCCGAATTTGGCGGCTGAACTGAAGAGACAAAACATTACGTTGACCAAACTCGCCGAAGCCTTAAATATCTCAGAGCCAAATTTATCAGTGAAAATGTTCGGTAAAGGTAATTTTTCACCTAAACAAAAGAGGGCAGTAAAAGCGTTTCTCGGCGTGGATTTTTCGATTGAAGAATTATTTCGCAGAAACGACGGATTTACACCGACGCCCAAAATTTACGCTTATCCAGTCTTGGCAGATGAACTTCAACGCAGAGAAATTACGTTTGAAGGACTTTCAAAACATTTGGGATTAAGTCACTCGTCAATTTCTCAAAAGATTAATGGTAAGATTGGATTTACATCCACGCAACAGACAGCGATAAAAAACTTTTTGGGCGTTGATATGCCGCTGGATGAACTTTTTAAAAAAGAAGACGATAAGTCTGTTGAAAAAACACCTGTCGAGCCTATTTGGAAATTATACCCTGTATTGTCGCTTGAGCTACAGAAAAAAAATGTTAGATGCTATCAGTTTGCTAAAGTTTTGAATGTGCGTGAATCTACAATCTCAAGAAAAATCACAGGAAAACGTCGGTTCTCTCTTGAACAACAGGAAGCAATAAAAAATTTCCTCAATGTGGAAATGCCTCTTGAGGAATTGTTTAAGCGCGCCGATTAATCGATTGAAATAAGTTCGTAATCCGGCGTGCCCATTTTATGTTCTTCCATAGCGGATAATTGTCGACGCCCCGCACGACTTTCAATGCGCGTGATTAAATCGCCTTTGCTGTCTTCGGGGTAATCGTAAATCATGTCAATAGCGGCTTGTTCAACAGCTAAAATATCCGTCGAGGCGAGAATCCCCAAGTCGGGCATAACAGGCGCAGCCGCTCCAACGCCCGCGCAGTCGCAATCGACACTCAGCCTGTACATGACGTTCATAAAAACCATTTTCCTGCCGAAGTGCTCGCAAATCGCCTTGCCGCTGTCAGCCAAAAGTTCCATCAACGTTTCGCCCATAACCCATTCATCGAAATTTTCGAGTCCGTGAACTTGCCGCTTGCCTTTCTTAGCAGAGACGCAACCCATAGCGATATTTTTCAAACTGCCGCCGAAACCGCCCATAGAATGCCCCTTAAAATGCGTAAGGACGACCAGCGAATCATAATTGACAAGGTGCGAGCCGACGGCAACCTCGCGGAGATGAAAGCCCTTTTTAACGGGAAGAGCAACGTCGCCCTCTTCGTCGAGAATGTCAACGGGGCAAAACGTCCAGCCGTTGCTTTTTAAAATTTTTCTATGACGTTCAGTAGTCGAGCGCGGACCGGAGTAAAGTGTATTCGTCTCGATAATCGCCGAGTTTGGAATTTGCGCCTGAAACATTTGAACCATATCACGCGGCAAAATATTGGGAGCATTCTGTTCGCCCGTATGAACTTTTATTCCAACCTTGCCCGTGATTTCGGAATTAATTTTTTTATAGAGAGCGATAAGATGTTCGCCGTCAATGTACTTGGTGAAGTAAACTTTAGCTTTCGCGTCGGGAGGAAGTTTATCTGCTTCAGCGATTTGTCCTGTGCTCGCCGTTCTATCGCTACAACCCGCTAAGTTTCCGACAAGTCCGGTTAAGCCTGCAATCCCTGCGAGTTTGACGAAATTTCTGCGCGAAATTTTCATGGCTACCGCCTCCTACAAATACTCTGCTTGATTATAAAGCATTACGTTGACTGCAGGCAAGCAACTGTTGAAAAATTTTATGCGCAAAAATATTTCAGTATGGGGAGCCGTCCAAAATTTTCCGCGATAACCAACGGAATCAAAACGCCAAGTGCTGTCATGCATAGAATCAGCAAGGGCTCCGTGTAAATTTCAAGGAGTGTGCAAAGTTTATTTCTGACAAAAATATTGTAGAAAAGCTCAATGATTAACGGGTGCAAAATCAAAATCATTACGCTCTGTCGTCCGCAATCACTTATCAGCGAAAAAATTTTACCTCCCGCAATTAAAGAGGAAAGTTTCATGACAATCAACGTGCCCGCAACAGCTCCCGAATAAAATAGCAACGGATCTCCAAAAACTGCGGCGGACATATCCACGTGCTTATTTAATTGGAATGCGCACGTTAAAGTCAGAATAAGCAAGCCGCAAATTTTTAAGTCAATTCTCTCTACGAAGTTATATCTGCGAATCAGGACGCCCACCAATAAAAAAACTTGTGAGACGAGCGCGACGTTCAATCCTAAAGGAAGATAACCTAACCGACTCAAAATTAAACCCGTATAAGCCGCAAAGATTATCGCCAAGACAAATATTTCTGCAGACATTTTTGCAAGACGGTTATAAAGCTTAATGAAAATTATTTCCGCGATTAGCAAGCACGGCAAAAACCAAAGCGGTCCCAACGGTAACAGAATCGGCTTACCAATGAAAATCCCCAAGAATGATTCGATGGGCGAGCTGTAAAAAATTATTTTCAGCAAGTGCCCAAAAAAATGCTCCTTCACCACCAAGAACGGATACCATAAAAAATTTGCCAGATAATATGGCAAGAGCAGACGCTTAATAAGTTTCGACACAAAATTTTTGTAATTTTCTGCCCCCCCCCATTTATTTAAATTGAGCAAGAAACCAGATGTTATAAAAAAGAATGGCATATGGAAGACGCAGACAAATTTATTTGCGTCGCCGCCGTAAACTGTTACATGACCGAGCACAACGAGAATCATCACGAAACCTTTGGCAAAGTCAATCCAAGCGATTCGTGTTTTATCAGGCACCAAACATCACACTCTCGAAGTAAAGCCCGCAACACGCCAAATAATATCGTTCATTCTCGACAAGAACTCGGTCGGGGAAATCCTTATCGAGGAATAAATTATTCGGCAACTCGACTGGTTCGCGGAAATACAAATAGCTCGCGCCCTTCATAAGCGTCAACCTGTGCATACTGTTTATGTGATGCCCCGCCTCCTTTAAAATCTGGTACGGATACAATTCGGCGAGGCACTGCATAAGCGCGACGTAACGATTTTTTTCATTATCAAAAGGTCCGTGACGTTCGCCCTCCAATACGAAAAATAAATTCCCAAAAACTTGCGGCTCAATTTTCCCGTAAGGCTCGGCGTGCGGCAGGACGACTTGAGTATTTTCCGGCGTGTAAGGCTCCATTGCGTCGAGTGTCGCCAACATTTCCTCAATCGTCTGATTCAAATGGAGGACGGGCTTTTGATTGCGCGGGCGTTTAGGCGGCGGAGCTTCTACTCTCGGTGGCGAAAAATAATTTTTCGGATAAAGCGGTTCACGAACTTCGATTCGCATGTGCGGATGGCGGACATCTGCGCGGTTGAAAATTAATTTTATCGCCTTGATAATTTGTTGCGGCGTGCGATTAGTTTCGAGGTAAATTATCGACGCAATTTTTTTAGGCTTAACCATGCCGATTGTATTCGTTCGCAAAAAAAGCGTGCGCGTCGGGTCGGTACTGCATAGGCTGTTAATCGTGTCGGGAAATTCGGCGTAGAGGCACTTGACCGCGATGAAAAAAAGCTCCTGCCAATCGTGTACGGGTACCCGCTCCTCAAAATATATCAGCGCGGCGGGCACTTCATTCTCTTTTATCTCTTGCGACTTCGCTGCCAAGTCGACGATTCTTCCTGTCGGCAAAAGTCTCACTCCCTTTTCAAGTTCTTTTCAGGTTTATTATAACCAACCGCCCGCTGAATTGCAAAAAGATTTTTTGTTGTGTACAATACGCGCAAGAAAATTAAGGAGGAAAATTCAATGATAAGCAAAGGAATAATTTTAGCGGGTGGTTCGGGCACGCGCCTCTACCCGCTGACGGAAGTCGTCTCCAAACAATTAATGCCGGTCTTCGATAAGCCGATGATTTATTATCCGTTGTCGACGTTAATGCTCGCGGGCATTCGAGAAATTTTAATCATCACGACGCCGCAGGACAGCCATTTATTCCAAGCATTGTTAAAAGACGGCTCGCAACTCGGCTTGAAAATTTCTTATGCCGTCCAGCCAAAGCCCGAAGGTCTTGCGCAGGCATTTTTAATCGGCGAGGAATTTATCGGCGGCGACGGTTGCGCTTTAGTTTTGGGCGATAATATTTTTTACGGCGCGGACTTCGCAAAGCTCGTTCAACACGCGGCGGCTAATGATGATGGCGCGACTGTCTTTGCTTACTACGTCAACGATCCGCAAAATTATGGCGTTGTCGAATTCAATCGCCAAACGGGGCAAGCCGTCAGCCTCGAAGAAAAACCTAAGGAACCGCGCTCGAATTACGCCGTCACGGGGCTTTATTTCTACGATAAAAATATTGTCGACGTTGCTAAATCGATTAAGCCTTCGGCTCGCGGCGAACTTGAAATTACCGACGTGAACAAAATTTATTTAGAGCGCGGGACATTGCGCGTCGAGAAAATGCGGCGCGGTTATGCTTGGCTCGATACCGGCACTCACGAATCACTTTTGCAAGCGGGCGCGTTTGTTCATACCATTCAGACGCGGCAGGGCTTAAAAATTTCTTGCATTGAGGAAATTGCCTACCGCATGAACTACATCGACGAGGCGCAACTTTTGAAACTTGCCGAGCCGCTCGCCAAAAATGATTACGGCAAATATTTACAACGACTTGCCAAGCACGGCAGATGATGGGAGGAATTTTAAATGCAAGTGACAAAAACAGAATTGGAAGGCGTATTGATTTTGGAGCCGCGAGTTTTCGGGGATGCGCGGGGCTGGTTTATGGAGACGTGGTCGGCGCGGAAGTTCGAGGCGGCAGGATTGAATTTCAACTTCGTACAAGATAATCAATCGTATTCGGCGCAACGCGGGACTCTGCGCGGCTTACACTATCAGACGGCACCATTTGCGCAGGCGAAGTTAGTTCGTTGCACACGCGGCAAACTTTTGGATGTAGCAGTTGACATTCGCGAAGGCTCGGAGACTTTTGCTAAATGGGTAGCGGTTGAATTGACTGCCGAGAATAAAAAACAGTTACTGATACCTCGCGGGTTCGCGCACGGCTTCCTTACTTTAACCGACGACGTGGAGATTCAGTATAAGGCGGATAATTTTTATGCGCCGGCGTGCGACGGGAATATAATTTGGAACGACGAGGAAATAAATATTGCGTGGAATTTTGCGCCGACGATACTTGCCGATAAGGACGCTAAGGCTCCGACGCTCCGTGAACGTTTGGAACGCGGCGAGTTGAAATTTTAATTATGGAGCTTACACACGAACAACAAGCGGCAGTCGAATCACGCGGAGAAAATTTATTAATCGCGGCGGGAGCGGGCGCGGGCAAAACTCGCGTGTTAGTCGAGCGCGTCGTCCGATTACTGGAAGAAAATTTTTGCGAAGTCGACGAACTGTTAATCATGACATTCACGAACGCGGCGGCTCAAGAAATGCGTTCAAGAATCCAAGCCGCGCTGACGAAACGATTAGAGGCTGAATTCGACGCCGCTAATCAAGCCCGCCTCGAACGCCAAATAATTCTCCTCAGTTCCGCGCAGATTTCAACGTTCCACTCATTTTGCCAAACGATATTACGGAGAAATTTTTCGCGCATTGACCTCGACCCGAAATTTCGCACGGGCGACACCAATGAACTTTTAATCCTAAAGCGCGAAGTCATCACGGAACTTTTTGAGGAAAATTATTTAAGCGAGACGTTTAAGAATTTTACGGACGAATTCGGCGGCAATGTTCACGGCGACGACAATTTGCACGAGATGATTATCAAGTTGCATGATTTCTCGCTGAGTATGCCGTATCCCGACGCGTGGTTGGATTCGCTCGCGGAACCTTACGACTTGCCCGAATCTGCGCGGCTCGACGATACAATCTGGTTTCAATTTCTTAAGCCGTATATTGATGAGACGCTCCAAAAAATTTTTACGGACTGCGCGGAGGCGAGGCGGCTCGCTGAGGAAAATAATATCAAGGCAGATATTATCGGCAAAGATTTTAATCAGATAAACGATTTGAAAACTGCGCTCGACGATTGGAACGCGCTCGGCGACAAAATCCGCGCGGTTAAGTTTGACCGCTTCAGCGTCGGGAGAGTTGTTGGCGATAAAAAAATTATCAGGGATGAAATTAAAAATCTGCGCGACAGTTACAAGGGCAAGTTGGAGAAATTGCGCAAGGAGTATTTCTTAGCCGACGAAAATAAAATGATTGCCGACGTGCGCGAACTTCGCGAGCCGATTAAAGAATTGATTCGAGTAACGAAAGCTTTTGGGCAAAAGTTCGCGGAAGCCAAACGTGAACGCGGCATTATCGATTTCAACGACATGGAACATTTCGCGCTGAAAATTTTTGATGTCGCGCCCGAAGTCGCCGCCGCTTACCGCAACAAGTTCAAGTTCATCATGGTTGACGAATACCAAGATACTAATGGCGTGCAGGAGGCGATTGTCCAAAAAATTTCTCGCGGCGATAATTTATTTTTTGTCGGCGACGTTAAGCAGTCGATTTATCGTTTCCGTCTCGTTGATTCGGCGAACTTCAAAGATAAGATGTCGGACTACCGCTGTATAAATTTATCGAAAAACTTCCGGAGTCGTGAGCAGATAATCACAGCAGCGAATGAAATTTTTAAACGTCTGATGAATCGGCGTGCAACGGAAATTGAATATGATACGGCGGCGCAGTTGCAATTTGGTGCGAGTTACGAGGGCGGCGAAAATTATTTTGACCAACGCCCCGAATTTTATTACATAAAAAAGGAACGCGAACCCGACGACGACAGCAAGGACATTGAACTTGAGATGCGATTTATTGCGGGCAAAATTCATGAGCTGATAAATTCTAAGAAGCTGATTCGCGACGGCGAAAATTATCGTCCCGTGCGGTTCAAGGACATTGTAATACTGCACCGTTCGCCGAAGACAACAGCCTTTGAAATTCTCGACACGCTCAAAAGATTTGGAGTGCCCGCTTACGTGCCCGACGAGGAAAATTATTTTCAAGCGACGGAGATTCAAATCGTAACAAGCCTGCTGAGTTTGTTGGACAACACGCGGCAAGATATACCGTTGGCGGCAGTGATGATGAGTTCGATAGGCGACTTCAGCGCGGAAGAATTGGCGGAGATTAGAATTGCGAATCCCGACGTTGATTTTTATACGGCGGTGAGTTTGGGTTCGGATAAGTGCAAGGAATTTTTGGGCAAGTTGAATCGTTGGCGGGAATTGGCGCGCCAACTCAGCGTGCCCGAACTTTTGAGCAATTTATATCGCGAGACGGGCTATTACGATTCGGCGGGCAAGGCTGAACGTGGCGAATCCGCGCAGGCAAACTTAAGAATTTTGATTGACCGCGCAACCAAATTTGAATCAACAAATGCTCGCGGGTTATCGAGGTTCGTTGAATTTATCGGCAAGATTCGCGATAGCGGCAATGATTTGACGACGGCAACGACTCTCGGAGAAAATGATAACGTAGTGCGCGTCGTGACGATTCACAAGAGCAAAGGACTTGAATATCCCGTAGTATTCGTGGCGGGCGTCGGCAAGAAGTTCAACGCTGAAGATTACACGCGGGCGAAACTTTTTATGCATAAAGAATTTGGGATTGGAGCGCACAGGACGCCTCGCGGTTCGCAGCTGAAAGTTAAAACGTTGGCGACGCAAGCCGTATCAAAAAAAATCGCGGATGAATCAATCGCGGAAGAGTTGCGGCTTTTGTACGTGGCGATAACGCGGGCGGAAGAAAAATTATTTTTGGTGGGGATAACGTCCAAGAGCGCGCTTGACAATTTGCGCCCCGTCGACGTTCAAAGCGATTACGATATATTATCAGCGGGCAAGTTCATGGATTGGTTATTGCCGATAAAAGACGCGTTAAAATTCGTCGTAAAGTCGGAGCTCGTGAATCAATCGGAAATTTTGATGATAAGGGAACGCCCGCTAGCCGCCGCGCAAGAAAAAATTTCGCAAGCACCGGAAAAACTTTTGCCGACGCCGCTCGCTAAAATCCCGGCTAAACTTTCGGTAACAGAACTCAAACGCCGCGCAGAGGAAGAACTTCCGCAACTTGAAACGTTCGCGCAAAAAAAACTTATTTATCGACGCCCCGACTTCCTGCAACGTAAGGAAATATCGGGCGCGGAATTCGGTTCGCTAATGCACAAAGTCATGCAGAGTTTGAACTTAGACGGCGACTTATCAGCAGCGGGAATAGCCGCGCAGATTGAGGAACTTGCAAGGCGTGAAATTATTCCAAAGGAACACGCCAAACTGATTCGGGCGGAGAAGTTAGCAAAATTTTTCACAAGCGATTTGGGAAAACGATTAGTGACGGCGCAAGAATTTTATCGGGAATTGCCGTTCAGCAGATTGATTGACGCGCAGAAATTTTTCCACGTCGACGAGAAAATTTTTATACAAGGGATAATCGATTTGCTGTTCAAGGACGCGGCGGGGCAATGGATACTTTTAGATTACAAAACCGACCGCGATTCAGAGGACATTGCCGAACGCTATAGAGTTCAGATTGAATTGTACGCGGCGGCGGTAGAGGCTTTGCTCAAAATAAAAATCGCCGAAAAATATTTGTACCTGCTCAACGGCGGGCGGCTTATAAAAATGTAGGAGGTTTTAAGATGATTAAAGTTTTGGTGAATGGCGCGCTCGGACGCATGGGGCGCACGGTTGTTGGCGCGGTTAATGCCGATTCGGAATTGGAATTGGTCGGAGCTGTTGACGCTTACGAGGGCGAAGTCGACGGCTTGAAAGTTGAAACGAATCTTGACGCCGCCTTGAGAAAATTTAAGCCCGACGTTATGGTTGATTTCACGCGCCCGAATGTTGTTTTTAGAAATGTGATGACTGCTTTGACTAACAAAGTTTCGCCGGTAGTCGGCACGACGGGTTTAAGCGACGAGGCTAAGGAAAAAATCCGTGAACTCGCCGAAAAAAATCAAACGCCCGCATTTATCGCCCCGAACTTTGCATTAGGCGCGGTGTTGATGATGTTAGCGGCTCAGAAAATTGCCAAGTATATGCCCGACGTTGAGATAATCGAACTTCATCACGATAAAAAGTTGGACGCGCCGTCGGGTACCGCCGAACTTACAGCCAAGATGATTTCGGAAGTACGCGCCTCTCATAAACAAGGACATCCCGACGAGGTTGAACGACTTGCCCACGTGCGCGGCGCGGATTTTGACGGCATAAAAATTCACAGCGTGCGCTTGCCGGGCTACGTTGCTCATCAAGAAGTTATCTTCGGCGGCTTAGGGCAAACGCTTACGATTCGTCATGATTCAATGGGCAGAGATTCATTTATGCCGGGCGTCGTGTTGGCTTGCAAGAAAGTTCGCGATCTGCACGGGCTGACGATTGGCTTGGATAAAATTTTAGACTGAGGTGCTCGCCATGAAAAAATTTTTAAGTGTATTTCTTGTCGCGTTGACGATGATAATTTTCACGGCTTGCGGAGATTCTAATGCAGAAAAATCCGCCGCCAATGCTCCCGCCGATAAAATTTTAGTCGCGTACTTTTCTTGCACGGGCAACACCAAGAAAGCCGCTGAGGAAGTCGCTACGATTTTAGGCGCGGATACGTTCGAGATTGTTCCCGCTGAACCTTACACGCCCGCCGATTTGGATTACAACGTCGAGAATTGCCGCGCTAACGTCGAACAAAAAAATTCAGCCGCTCGCCCCGAAATTAAAAATAAAATCGAGAATCCCGCGCAGTACAAAACGATTATCGTTGCGTTTCCGATTTGGTGGGGAGCAGAGCCGCGCATTATCGATACGTTCGTTGAGAGTTACGATTTGACGGGCAAAATTATCGTTCCCGTGTGCACGAGTGGCGGTTCCGATATTCACACGAGCGTTACGAATCTGCAGAAACTTTGCAAGGGTGCTGACGTTAAAGACGGTAAGCGGCTCGGAATAATTTCAAAGGACGAAGTCAAAGCGTGGCTTGATTCGCTTAAGTTATGAGAAACGTTTTAACCGACATAATTTTAATCGTGCTGTTCGTAGCGGAGATGAGTTTCCTTTTCCTGCCGAAAGTTTTACACGAAATTTTAGGCGTGGCGATGTTCGCGGCGATAATTTTTCACGTGGCGATAAATTGGCGGCGGATAAAATTTGCGTTGCCGCTGACCATTGCGCTGACAATCTGCGCGGCGATAATTTTGATGACGGGCGTGTTCGTATCGAATTATATTTTCGTCGACGTGGCAGGCTTTGAATTGCGCCGCAACATGACGATTCATCAACTGCACGTCGCGGTGCCGTATGTGATGTTGATTTTAATCGGCGTGCACGTCGGGCTGAATTGGAATGAACTTTGGCGGCGGACTTTGCATTTAATCGGCGCGGAGAAATTTTATCAACGTTGGAAGAAATTTTTCGTGATGGCGGCGGTAATTTTATCGGCGATTGGAGTTGCGGGATTTTATTTGAATCGAGTTGCCGACAGAATTTTGATGAAGCACATCTTCGCGACGCCCGCGACGGATTTACCTGCTGTGTTGTTTATGTTGATGATAATCGGCGGTATGGCATTTTTTACTGCGGTGACTTTCCTCATTGACAAAAAAATTTCTAAGCACTGAGAAAAAATTTTTAGGGCTCCCGTTGCGGGGCGTTTTTTTTTGTTTATAATGTTGGTGGAGATGATTCGATGAAGAATTTGATAATAATCGGCGTCGGCGGTTTTGCGAGGGAAATTTATTGGCACGCGCAAGATTCTGTTGGCTTTGGTGTCGATTGGCGGATAAAAGGTTTTCTCGACGGCGACGTTAAACTTTCTGCGGAGGATTATGAACTTTTGCCCGATAAAGTTTTGGGCGACGTTGACAGCTACGAAATCTGCGCGGACGATGTTTTTACTTGCGCGGTCGGTACGCCTAAAATTCGCCGTCAACTTATCGAAAAAATTTTGAATCGCGGCGGAGAGTTCATAAACATTATCAGCAAGCTCGCAAAAATTATTCCGACGGCAAAACTTGGTCGCGGCGTGATAATTTCTCCGTACGTTGGCATAAGCGACAGGGCGGCGATTGGCGATTTTGTTGCGTTGAATGCGCTGACGATTATCGGGCACGACGCGCAGATTGGAAATTTTAGTTGTGTCATGCCGCACGCCAACATTGCTGGCAAAGCTCGAATCGGCGCAGAAGTTTTTATTGGTAGCGGCGCGATTATCTTGCCCAAAGCTAAAGTCGGTGATGGCGCGACGGTCGGAGCGGGCTGTGTTGTATTCAAAAAAGTCCGCGCAGGCGTAACTGTTTTTGGAAATCCTGCCGTTGAGATTTAGGAGGAAAATTTTTATGACAGCTGAAAATTTCATAGCGAAACTGATTAATTTAATGGACACGGAGGCGGAAATAAATTTATCAACGAAGCTCGCGGACGTAGAGGATTGGGATTCGTTGAGCATGGTATCGTTCTTCTCTTATTGCAACTCGACGCTTGGGAAAAAAATTTTGCCCGAACAAATTAAATCCGCGCAGACCGTCGAAGATTTATACAAACTCGCGGGAGGCGCGCTTTAATGAGTGTGACATTTGATTTCACAGGGAAAAATTTTGTAGTGGTAGGTGCGTCGTCGGGCATCGGTAAACAGGCGGCGATTGAACTTTCATACAGCGGCGCGAACGTTTTAGCGATTGGCAGGAATTTGGAGCGGCTTGCCGAGCTTAAACAAAATTCGCCGATAAGTCTTGTGAAACGCCCGCCGAGAATTTTCACGGAACAATTAGACGTATTAACGGCGACGATTGACGATTGGACGGAAGTTCTAGGGAATTTCACGAGCGCAGTTGGCAGAATCAATGGCGGAGTTTACACGGCTGGGATTTGGGGATTGACGCCGTTAAATTCATTTGACGAAACACTTGCGCATAAAATTTTCGACACGAGTTTTTGGGGCGCGGTTAATTTTGTACAGGTGGCGACGCGGAAGAAATTTTCAGACGGCGGCGGGTCGTTCGTGCTGATGAGTTCAATCGCGGGCGACTTCAGCGGCAAAAGTTTGTTCGCGTATTCGGCGGCGAAGGCGGCTGTTCAATCTGCAGTCAAATCCTTCGCCAAAGAAATAATCCGTAGCAAGCACAGGATAAATTCGGTAGCTCCCGCGCTTGTCAAAACGGAAATGATGCAGAATGAAATGTACGCGGCGACGGCGAATGAGGAAATTATTTCGCGGCACTTGTTAGGCTTGGGGACGGCGCGCGACGTTGCGGGGATGATTTTATTTTTGTTAAGCGACAGAGCGGCTTGGATAACGGGGCAAAATTTTTTCGTGGACGGCGGCTATATCGTCGGTTCGTACAATTAATGGAGGAAGTTTATGGGTGTCAGATTTTTAAGCGGCGGCGAAAGTCACGGTTCGCGTTTGGTTTGCATATTGGAAGGTTTGCCGGCGGGCGTCAAAGTTTCGAGTGATTTTATTAACGCGGAGCTTAAACGTCGGCAAGGCGGCTATGGTCGCGGCGGGCGCATGAAGATTGAATCAGACCGCGTCGAATTTTTATCGGGAATCAGATTTGGCGAGACGATTGGTAGTCCGGTAACTTTAAGCGTCGAGAATCGCGATTGGAAAAATTGGCAGGAACGAATGAGCGCGGAAGGCGTCGAGTTTGGCGAACGCGTTACAAATGCTCGTCCCGGTCACGCCGATTTGACGGGCGCGGCTAAATATAATCGTGTGGACGTTCGCGACATTTTGGAACGTTCTTCTGCTCGCGAAACGACAATGAGAGTTGCGGCGGGCGCGTTATGTAAAATTTTTCTTAAGGCTTGCGGCGTAGAAATTTCGGGCGAAGTTATAAGCGTCGGCGGCGTCAGTGGCGATAAAATTAAGGCGCGAATCGACGAGGCAAAAAGTTTAGGCGATACGGTCGGCGGCATTTTCGAGATAAAAGTTTCGGGCGTACCGGCGGGCTTAGGCAGTCACATTCAATGGGATAAAAAATTGGACGGGAAAATTGCGGCGGCGTTCATGTCGATTCAAGCGATTAAAGCAGTTGAGCTCGGCGACGGATTTTTGAACGCGACTAAGCTTGGCAGTGAAGTCCACGACGAAATTTTTATTGACGGCGGCAAAATTTATCGCGAGACGAATCGGGCGGGCGGCTTTGAAGGCGGCATGACCAACGGCGAAGATTTAATTATTCGTGCGGCGATGAAACCGATTCCAACTTTGATGAAACCATTGCGGACGGTTGATATTGCAACGAAACTTGCGACGACGGCTAGTAAGGAACGTTCGGATACTTGCGCGATATGGGCGGCTGAAGTTGTCGGCGAGGCGATGGCGGCGATTGTGATTGCTGATGCGCTTGTCGAGAAGTTTGGCGGCGACGCGCTCTGTGATACGCTTGCCAATCTTGAAAGTTATCGGGCGCGGCTTGCGAGGGATTTCGGCTTATGAAAGATAACGTGATATTAACGGGCTTTATGGGCACGGGCAAATCGAGTTTGGGAAAACTTTTGGCGACGAAACTCGGCAGACCGTTCATTGACATTGACAAAAAAATTGAAGACGAAACGCAAATGTCAATCCCGAAAATTTTTGAGCAATACGGCGAGGCGCATTTCCGCGAGCTTGAAAAAAATGCCGTCAAGGAACTCAGTGAACGGCGCGGGCTTGTGATAGCGACGGGCGGCGGCACGATTAAGGACGAGGAAAATCTTACGTTGCTGAAAAGTTCGGGCGTGATGATTTGCTTGACGACGGAGCCCGAAGAAATTCTTAATCGAACTGCGCGGCGCGGTGAACGTCCTGTTTTAGATGGCGGCGGCGACGAACGGCTTGCGACAATTAAAAAACTCCTTGCCGAACGAAAAAAATTTTATGACCGCGCAGATTATCAAGTCGATACGACGGAGTGGTCGCCGATTCAAATTATCGATGACATCTGCAAATATCTGCGGCAGTTTAGGAGTTGAAGGCATGGAGAAAGTTAAAGTTAATCTCGACAAAAACAGCTACGAAATTTTTATCGGCGAGGACATTTTGGGCGGCGTGAAAAATTTTGTCGCGGGCAAGGCTTTAATCGTCACGCAGAAAAATATTCCTTGCGCTGAAAAATTCCCTTACGAAGTCGCGCTGATTCCCGACGGCGAAACTTCCAAAAGTCTCAG
The DNA here is from genome assembly GCA_905234235.1 of uncultured Selenomonadaceae bacterium. Classification (GTDB taxonomy): domain Bacteria; phylum Bacillota; class Negativicutes; order Selenomonadales; family Selenomonadaceae; genus Quinella. Next base: position 27,021 of record CAJOHN010000001.1, on the reverse strand, counting down.
CGAGGCTGAAAAAATTTATACGCGGGCGATTGAGTGCGGGCTTGATAGAAAATCCGTAATAATTGCATTGGGCGGCGGAGTCGTCGGAGATTTGGCGGGTTTTATCGCGGCGACGTTTATGCGCGGGATTAATCTGATTCAAATTCCTACGACGCTCCTCGCGCAAGTTGATTCAAGTGTCGGCGGCAAGACTGCTGTCAATCACGCACTCGGCAAAAATTTAATCGGAGCCTTCCACCAGCCCCGCGCAGTTTTTATCGACTTGAACTTTTTGAAGACGTTGCCCGAACGCGAAATTAAATCCGGACTCGGCGAAGTTGTTAAGTACGGCGTGATTAGCGACGAAAAATTTTTTACTTACCTTGAAGACAATGCCGATAATATTTTAAATCGCGACTTGAAAACTTTGGCGCACGTCGTCAAGCGCAGTTGCGAGATTAAGGCTCAAGTCGTAGGCGAGGATGAACGCGAATCGGGCTTGCGACGGATTTTAAATTTTGGTCACACGATGGCGCACGCGATTGAGGAGGAAACTCATTACAAAAAATATCGTCACGGCGAGGCGGTTGCGATTGGAATGATTGCGGCGGCGCAGATAAGTTGTGAACTCGGCAAAACTTCTGCGGCGAACGTCGAACGCTTAGAAAATCTCATAAAAAAATTCGGCATGATTACGACTTGCGCGGGTCTCGATGCCGATAAACTTTACAATGTGACTTTCCGCGATAAAAAAACTGTCAGCGGCGTTGTGAATTGGGTGCTGATGAAAAATTTTGGCGACGTTGAAATTTGCTCCGACGTGCCCGCGCCGATTGTCAAAAAAGTTTTTAGGGGGTTGTGCAATGGAAGTTAAAATAAATGACGACTTCGACTTGAAAAAAATCGTCGACAGCGGGCAATGTTTCCGTCCGAAGGAAGTTGAGCCGGGCTTATTCAGATTTATTTTCGGGGCAAATGTTTTGTACATCCGCGAACTCGGCGCGGGGATTTTTGATGTCGACTGCGCGGCGGAAGATTGGGAGAACATTTGGAAAAATTATTTCGACCTTGACACGAGCTATGCCGACATTCGACGCGACGTTGAAAAATTTGCGGCGGGCAAACCTTACGAAAAAATTTTACGCGACGCAACTAAATTCGGCAAAGGCATTAGGATTTTGCGGCAAGAGCCCTTTGAAATGCTGATAAGTTTTATAATCAGCCAGAGAAAAAGTATTCCGTCGATAAGGAGTTCCGTCGAAAAAATCTGCGCGAAGTTCGGGCAACGCGTCGGCGATATTTATTTATTCCCGTGCGTAGAGGAAATGGCGGGCATTAAGCTTGACGATTTGGATGAGCTTGGGCTTTCTTATCGGCGCGAATATGTTATGAATGCCGTTGATAAAGTTGCGAGCGGCGCGGTTGATTTGGAGGAGCTTGAAAATTTTTCGGATAAGGAACTCGTCGAGGAGCTGAAGATGATTACCGGCGTCGGCGATAAAGTTGCCAACTGCATTGCGTTGTTCGCGTATCATCGCGTTGACCGCGCGCCCGTCGACATTTGGATTAAGCGCGCCATTGATAACGATTTCAACGGCGAAAATATTTTTGCCCAATTCGGTCGGAACGCCGGCATTCTCCAGCAATATATTTTTTACTACAAACGTTCGCACAAGTAATTAATGTTTTAAATCGTAAGCGGTCGCGAGGACGACATTTTTATTGCTCAACCGCAGTATAATCGTCGTCGAGATAGTAGCCCGTCGTGGAAGAAATTTCGTCGGCGAATTTTTTTGATTCCTCTAAAACGTTCCCGCTCTGTTTGAAGTACCAATAAATCAACGCGCTGCAAGTGTGATAACTTATCGTGCGCTTGAGATGATAATCCTGCGTCAAACGAATCAACGCGGCAGCTTCCGGCTCCGAACCGGGATAAGTTCCCCTGTAACGTTCGGAGGCGGGCTGGGGCGAGCCGACAAATTCATACCAATCAGCGTCAAAATTTCTGTTCAAGTCGACGCCGTTAGCATTCGCCTTCCACTGTTCGAGGTCGCCGCCTATCGCCGCAACTTTATCGCGCAAAACAGGATTATTCACGCCCGTTGAGCGCGTTCAAAGTTTCGCAGAGTTGGCGCATAACAACTTGTACCGTGATATACTCGCGGGCGTGCATTGCTCCGAAGATTAAAATTTGATTGTCGCCTTGCAAGTCGCCCAAAACAATATCGAACACGCCGCGCCCGTCAGCCGTATCGCACAACTTTAAGACTTGAATTTGATTCGGATAAGTCTCGCGGAGAATTTCTACGTCGTGCAAAAAATCTTCGTAGGAATATTTATCGGGGCTCGAATAATCCAAACCCATTCGCCGAGCGGAATTTCAGCAAGCCGTGCCGCATCCGTCGAAGGAGCAGCGCGTAAGCTAATCCATTCGCGGCAATTAACTACGACTGCCCAATACGCCTCCGCCCGATTGTCTTGCCCGCCGATAATCAGCAAGGTCGCCGCCAGCAGAAACGTCGCAAAAATTTTTTTAACCATGAGTGACGCCTCCTTTCCACAACCATTATAATTGATTTTTTTTTTTGTCAATTCCTGCGCGGCGATTTTAACGAAACTTTAACAAAAAAAAGAGCGGGCAACTTTACGCTGCTCGCTCCTATAAATTTTCGGGAGTCTGTTTAGTTAATTATTCTGCAGGTGCCTCTTCTGCGGGCTGATAACGTCTGAAATTGGCATTATTGCCCTCGCGACGTGCACGGTTAATCGACAAGGAAATTCTCTTGCGCTTGAGGTCGATACGCAAAATTTTAACCTTGACAATGTCGCCGACTTGCACGGCATCTTCTGCGTTTTCAATGCGACGGTCACTGAGTTCGCCCATCGGAATTAAACCGTCGAAACCGGGTTCAATCTCCATAAACGCGCCAAACTTCGCGAGCTTAACGATTTTGCCCTCGATAAATTCGCCTTCGCGATAATTTTCTGCTCTGTCAAGCCAAGGGTCGCGCTGAGTTTGCTTAATCGACAGAGAAATCCTGCGCGTTTCGGGATTGACATCCTTAACAAAAACATCAACTTCATCGCCGACTTTCAGAACATCGGAAGGATGGCTGACGCGCTCCCAAGAAAGGTCGGAAATGTGCGCGAGTCCGTCGACGCCGCCCACGTCGATAAACGCGCCGTATTCAACCAGACGCTTTACGGTGCCTTTGATAACATCGCCGACATGCAACGTTCCGAAAATTTCTTGCTGTTTAGCTTCGCGTTCACGTTCAAGAAGTTGACGGCGACTAAGTACGAGGCGACGTTTATGCGATTCAATTTCAATCGGGAGTGCCTTAACCGTCTGCCCGACATAAGTGCTTAAATCTTTTACGAAATGCAGTTCCATTTGCGACGCAGGAATAAATCCGCGCAGTCCGTTGACGGTAGCAGTTAAGCCGCCTTTGACAACGCTACCGATATGCGCGTCAACCGTCTGCAAATCTTCGGCTTCGGGGTCGTCGTTATGAGCCTTAACCGCCCGCAACTCGTCCCAAACAACCTCTGCATCAGCTTTAACTTTTGAAAGGACGCCGCCATTTTCGCCGCCGAGTGATTGGATGTAAACTTTAATCTTGTCGCCCTGTTTGACGACATCTTCCGCCGATTCGGGTTCGGGATTCGCCAATTCTTTTTTAGGTATGGCGATTTCCTGCTTGTAGCCTATGTCGACGTAAGCTTCCTCGCGATTAACAAGGACGACTGTGCCCTCAACAACTTCATGTTCGCGAATCTTTTGCATGTCCGGCGATTCGTCAAGCCAATTACCCATGTCTTCCGTGTTCTTCAAATCCTCTGACACTTTTTAAAAACCTCCCCGATAATCCAGTCCGGCGTTGAGGCTCCGGCTGTGATACCAACCTTGTTGGATTTTTTTAACCATTCAGGTGCGAGCTCTTTTGCTGTTTCTATGTGATAGGTTTTGCATTTTTTTTCGCAAAGCTGAGCGAGGCGCGTCGTATTTGCGCTGTTGCGTCCGCCGATTACCAGCATAACATCAACTTTCGACGCGAGTTCAAGGGCTGCCTTTTGTCTTTGATCCGTTGCCGTGCAGATAGTTCGCAAAATTCTTATGTCTTGTGATTTGCCGAGTAAGTGCGCCACTATCTTAACGAAATTCTCGCCGCTCACGGTTGTTTGAGAGACTATCCCCAGTTTCGGGCAAGGCGCGAAATTTATTGCGTCCTCTTCCGTCTCCAAGATAATCGCCCGCTTGTTTGACCACTCGAAGATACTTTTAACTTCCGGATGATTTTTCTCGCCGATTATTATCACTTGTCGACCGTCGCCCGTTAGTTCTTTGGCGGATAGTTGCGCCTTCTTTACGTGTGGACAAGTTGCGTCGACGATTTTTAATCCTTTAGCCTTTGCCTCCTCGTAAACCTGTGGTCCTACGCCGTGTGAGCGGATTATTATCGTGCCCTCCTCCATCTCCGACAAATCATCGACTGTTCCCACGCCTTTTAAGCGCAGTCGTTCGACCATTTGCGGATTATGGATTATGGGTCCGAGCGTGCAACTTTTCCCATCCGCGTGCTCTTCGGCTATTCTTATCGCCCGCTTAACGCCGTAACAAAATCCTAAACACTCCGATAAAATTACTTCCATATCTGTCACCTGCATGATTAGTTCCGACAAATAAAAAATCCTCAACCTGTCGATAACTATCGTTTAATATAACATAATCACCCTTCGCAGGCAATAACTTTTATAAAATTTTTTCAAGACTTCAAATCATTGCACAACGTCCTACAGTCAAATTATATCGCCTTTAAGCAACCAAGTTTGAGCTTGAGTAATTTTTACGTTGACGAGGTCGCCCGCGTGTTCGTCGCCGTGTTCAAAGAGAATCAGCTTATTGGAACGCGTCCGCCCCGTGAAAATTTTTTCGTCGGTCTTACTCGCGCCCTCAACTAAAACCTCAACCGTCGAACCAACCATTGCAAGATTTTTTTCGAGGCTTATTGCATTCTGAACTTTCATCAGCTCATCGAGGCGGCGGTGCTTAGTTTCGTCATCAATCTGCGCGGGGAAAATTGCGGCAGGCGTCCCGCTTCGTCTCGAATAAATAAAAGTAAACGCCGCGTCGAACTTAACCGCCCGCAAAAATTCCAACGTCTCTTGAAAATCTTCATCAGTCTCGCCGGGAAATCCCACGATTAAATCTGTCGTCAAACTCACGTCGGGAATGGCGGCACGAATTTTTTCCACGAGCTTTAAATATTTATCGACGGTGTAAACGCGATTCATCCGCTTTAAAATTTTGTCGGAGCCGTATTGAACGGGCAAGTGAATATGTTCGCAAATATTTTTCCCGCCCGCAATCGCCGCAATCAATTCGTCGGATAAATCTTTCGGGTGACTTGTCATAAACCTCAGCCGTTCGACGCCCGCAATTTTATCGACGCCGGTTAAAAGTTCGGCAAAAGTCATGCCGCCCGAATACGAATTAACATTCTGCCCAAGCAAAGTAATTTCCTTGAAACCTTCCGCGACTGCTTGATTAACTTCCGCAAAAATTTCTTCGGGCTTGCGACTGCGCTCGCGCCCTCTGACGTAAGGAACTATGCAATACGTGCAGAAATTGTTACAGCCGTACATAATCGGAATGAACGTTGAAACTTGCCCACCGCGCAGGGGAAAAACTTCGCTGGGAATGTCGCCGCTGACATTTGAAACGTCGACGAAATGTTTACGTTCAAGCTCCAAACTCTCAACGACGCGTGCAACCTCCGAACTTTGCCCCGTCCCTAAAACAAAATCGACATGCGGCGCACGTTTGATTAAATTTTCTCCTTCCTTTTGCGCCATGCAACCTGCCACGCCTAAAATCAGCGAGGGCTTTTGCCGCTTGAGAGTTTTGAATCTGCCGATTTGCCCGAAGACTTTATCCTCCGCCGTCGCCCGCACGCAACACGTGTTGATTAAAATTAAATCTGCCGCGTCGGTGTCGTCCGTCAATGTGTAACCGATTTGATTAAGGAGCCCCGCCATCCGTTCGGAATCGGCGACGTTCATTTGGCAACCGTAAGTTAAAATTTTTAGTTTCTTATCCATGCCGCGCATTGTATCACACTTGCGAAAAAAAATCCCGCCGCCTCGACGGGATTAAAAATTTTTCCGCGCAGATTTTTATTTGAGTTTGGAGTTGCTGATTGAATAGCTCTTGCCGTTGATATTAAACTTGTCGCTCGCGCTGACGTTATTGAAGACGACATTGCCGCCACCGCTGATTGTAAGCGTGAGTGCGCCGTCGCTGAACGCCGAATCCGTAAATGTGCCGCCCGACTTTCCATTCGACTTAAGAATCGTCAGAGTGTCTCCGCTCGTGTAGTCAAAAATTGTATCGGTGCCTTCGCCGGGCTTGTAGATAAATGTGTCGTTGCCGTCGCCGCCGCTGATTGAAACTTTGTTGCCAAAGTTGTAGAAATAATCTCTGTTAGCAGTGCCGTTGAGTTTTGCGTTGTCGTTAAAGTTTCTTACGTCGTTGACAGCTTTAACCGTAAAGTTGATAGCTTTGCCGCTGGAGTTGACGACATTAACTTTATCGAGATAAGTCGCGCCCGCCAAAGTTATTTTGCCACTGCCAACTGTCAAGAAATAATCCGAGCCATTGGAATTAACAACGGAGTTCATTTTTCCCGACGTGATTTGAAGCGTGGAAGTTTCATTAAAGCCCTCGATAATATCGTTGCCATCGCCCTTTGCATACTTGAACAGTACATTTTCGCCGTAGCCGTTGATGATTGAATCATTTCCCTTACCGCCGCTGATTGTAACTTTGGAGGCGTAGTTAGTAGTGATTGTATCGTTGCCGACTTTGAGGAATAAGTTATTGCCGTCCGTAGTAACAACGGAGTTCATTGTCCCCGAAGCAATCTTGAGCGTGTCGTCCACATCGAAGCCCGAAATAGTATCATTGCCGCCGCTGTACTTTATCAAAGTTTTTTCGCCGCTATTGGCAATGAAGTCATCACCTTTGCCACCGTCGATTGTGACATTTTGAGTGTAAAGCCAGCCGATGATTGAACCATCCTCATCTCGGGTTATACCGTTGTCGATAAAGTCGTTACCGTCGCCGCCGAGAAGTGTACTCGGAGCTTTGCCGTCATCGTCGGCGGTGTCGTAACTGTAATCGGCGGTGTCGTCGTCCAAATCATCGCCGTAGTAAGTTTCTTCGCCGTAAGCGTCGTCGGCATCATCGCCCCAAGAATCATCCGCGTCGTCCCCCGAAGAGTCCTCGAAGTTTAGAATGTAATCGTCGCCTTTGCCGCCGTCGATTTTCACCGCGCTACCGTAGTTAATAATTTCGTCGTCGCCTGCGCCTGCGTTGATTGTGACGTTCGAGCCACTGTTGTAAATGTCGTCCGCTTTGGCAGAACCTTTGACGACCACGCCGTCGGTGTAATTGTTCTTATCAGCCATAAAACCATCTCCCTAAAAAATTTTTGTGTGTACACGCCAACTATAATAGTTTTTTTTTTTGTCAATTCCCCAAGCAAAATTTTTTTCAAAAACTTTATCGCGCCTCTGCAGAAGACTTGGAAAAATATTAAATGCTTTTCAGTGAACGCCAAAACTGATATAATCAGCGCAAATGGCGAAGGAGGCTTTAACATGAGCGAAAATCATCCGCTGTTCGACTTGAAAGACTTGCGGGCGAAATTATATGAGCGCGGTTACAAGATGACGCCGCAACGCGAGGAAATCTTGAAAATTTTTGTCGAACACTCCGATTATCATCACATGAGCGCGGAAGATGTTTACGGCATTTTGCAACAGAGGGAATCGGAAATCGGTTTGGCAACGGTTTATCGCGCTTTGGATTTGCTGAGCGAGCTGGGGATTCTCGTGAAAATGGAATTCGGCGACGGCTGCGCCCGCTACGAACTCAACACGGCTGATCCGAATGTTCATCATCATCACCATTTGATTTGCGTTAAGTGCAGAAAAGTTATCGAGTTTGAAGAAGATTTGCTTGACGATTTGGAGGCGGACATCGCTGAAAAGTCGGGCTTTCAAATTCTCAATCACGAAGTAAAATTTTTTGGCTACTGCAAAGATTGTCGTGCGAAGGGAGATTGAACGCTTGAGCCTCAGGATAAAAAAAATCAATCTGCGCGGCGACCACGATTTTTCTAAAGTTGTTGGGGAGGTTCTGCGTTCGCTTAAGGTTGAAATTGGCAAGGCGGACGCGGACTTTGACAGCTTGGAAATTTTTAACGAAGTCATCGGCAGGAAAATTATCACTCGCTTAAAAGTTGTGATCGTCGGCATAGAAATTTATCTGCGGAAAAGTTCGCTTGCCCGCGCAGATGAACGTTTTGGCGCGGAAGTTAATCGCCTCGTTAAAAAAAATCTTTATCTGTTGCTGATTAACAGTTTCGGGCTTGACGCGGTGCCTTACGGAATTTTACACGGCGTGCGCCCGACGAAAATTATTCAGCGTTGGATAAGCGAGGGCTACGGCGTCACGAGTCAAGGCGTCATTGACCGCGATAAAATTTCTCGCCGTGTTTGCTCCGACTTTTTAACCGAACGCGATAAAGCCGAACTTTTGACGGAGGTTGCGATTCGCCAGTTGCCGATAATTCGTCGCGACGATAAAAAAATCAGCGTCTACGTCGGCATTCCCTTTTGCAAGACGCGCTGTTTATATTGTTCGTTCCCGTCGAATGTTTTGCCCGCCGAAGATAAAATTGCCGAGTTCATGACTGCTTTGACACGCGACATTGAAGCGGCGGCTGAGGCGATTAATCGTTACGGGTTGGAAGTTCAAACGATTTACATAGGCGGCGGCACTCCGACTGCTTTGCCCGAAAAATTTTTCACTGAAATGTTGGAGGCGGTTTATAAAAATTTTTACGGCGCAGGCGTTGAAGAATTTACGGTGGAGTGCGGGCGAGCCGATACTATAAACGAAGAAAAAATTTCCGCGATGAAAAATTTCCGCGTGACGCGAGTAAGCGTTAATCCTCAGACTATGCACCAAAGGACGCTTGACATAATCGGGCGACAACATACGGTCGAGGACGTGACGCGGGCTTTCAATGATTTACGGGCGGCGGGCGATTGGAAAATCAATATGGATTTGATAATCGGATTGCCCGGCGAAAAGTTTAGCGACTTCAAAGAGACGTTGGAAAAAATTCTTGAGCTTAAGCCGGACGATGTGACGATTCATTCATTGGCGATAAAACGCGGTTCCAAACTTCAGGCGCGACTTTCCGATAAGCTGAACACGTTGGAAGATTTTAATTTGCCAGAAGATGTTGAGGTTCGCAAGATGGCTGAGTATTCGGCTAAGATTCTGCGCGGCGAAAATTTTTTACCGTACTATCTTTATCGGCAAGGTTACATGAGCGGGCAGATTGAAAACGTCGGCTGGTGTCGTCGAGGCGCGGAAGGAATTTATAACGTTCAGATAATGGGCGAGCGTCAAACGATATTGGGCGTGGGAGCGGCGGCGTCGACTAAAGTTCCCGACCAAGTTGCAAAAAAAATTCTTACGGCATTCAACGCTAAGGATTTGAAAACTTATCAGCGCGACATTGAAAGATATATCGAGCGACGGGAAAAAATTTTGGCGGAAGTTTATACTTCAACCACGACAAATGACGACGAAGATACGCCCGACGATGTCACGACGACGACTGATAATAAAAATTTGATACGCGACACAGTAAGATATATTGAACGGCACGAAGATATTTTGTCGGAGATTTATTCAACTGTTGAAACGTTTGCAAGCGATGGAGGGGATTAACAAATGGCATACGTGACAAGAGACGATATTATTGAAATCTTTAAGGACACGGAAGCTTTTTGTAAAACCGACGAAAATTTGAAGCAGGCGATAAGGGATACGATAAAGGGCACGATATTTTACGGCGCGGAGGATTATCCGACATTGCCTGCCCGCAGATTTAAAAGTACAACGGTATCAATCCTAAAGAAACGGACTTTTGAGGCGGCGATTTTCATTCAACGGAAACATTTGGAATCGAAAATTACCGTACATAACTTTGCCTCAGCGACGAATCCCGGTGGCGGCGTGAAGATTGGTTCGCGGGCGCAGGAAGAATCTCTATGCCGTTGTTCGACGCTTTACCCTGCCCTTGATACTGCGGAGAATTGGAAAAATTTTTATTCTGTTAATCGAGCGCAAGGCAACCCGTTGCACACCGACGCCTGCATATACACGCCCGAAGTTGTCATCTGCAAGAGCGATACCGAACGCCCTGCGCGTCTTGCTCGCGATAAATGGGATTTGGTTGACGTGATAACGATAGCCGCGCCGAATCTTTACAAAACTAAAATCAGCGACGAAGAACTTTTTGTCTTGCACGAAAACAGATTGCGGCACATGTTTACGGTTGCGGCTTATCACGGCACGGAGATTTTTATCACGGGAGCTTTTGGTTGCGGCGCGTTCAGAAATAATCCGGAGGTTGTCGCGCAGGCTTATAAAAAAATTCTGCCGGAGTTCGACGGATTTTTTAAGGAGGTAGTATTCGCGATTTACTGCCGACCGCAAGAAATGTTTAACTTCGAGACATTCAAGAGGATTTTGAAATGAAACAATTTATAGTTGACGCGTTTACGGATAAGGTTTTCGGTGGAAATCCTGCCGGAGTTTGTGTACTGGAAAATTTTCCACCCGAAGAGTTGATGCGTAACATTGCAATGGAAAATAATTTTTCGGAAACGGCGTTTGCAGTCAAGGATGGAAATTTTTATCGGCTGAGATGGTTCACGCCTGCCGCTGAGGTAGATTTTTGCGGGCACGCGACGCTCGCGACGGCTTTTGTGCTTTTTAATTACTACGAACAGAATTTGCCTCGAATCGAATTTGAAACTTTAAGCGGGAAATTTTTCGTCGAGCGCAAGGGAAATCTTTTCGAGATGGACTTCCCCGCGTACGTGCCGAAAAAAATCCCCGTAACCGACGCAATGCAGGACGCTATTAACGCGAAAATTCTTGAGGCTTACATTGCTCGCGATTTGTTAATGGTTTTGGAGTCAGCGGAGGCTGTGGAAAAACTTTCGCCGAACCTTGACAAGCTAGAAAATCTGGAAGGGTTGACGCAAGCCGTAACTGCCGCCGGTAAAGATTTTGATTGTGTATCGAGAGTGTTCGCGCCGAAAGTCAAAGTTCCGGAAGACCCTGTGACAGGCTCGACGCATTGTTTAATCGCGCCGTATTGGGCGGAGCGTCTCGGTAAGAAAAAACTTATCGCTCGTCAAGCATCGGCTCGCGGCGGAGTGTTGCATTGCGAAGTTTTGGGCGAACGCGTTAAAATTTCTGGGAACGCGGCATTGTTCGCTGTTGCCGATTTAAAAATCTGAGGAGGTTAAAAATTTGCTGACGAATGCGCCGAGAGGCACCAAAGATATTTTGCCGGAGCAAGTTACGGGTTGGCTTTGGCTTGAAAATAAAATTCGGGAGCTGTGCGAAGTTTACGGTTACGAGGAAATTCGGACACCGACTTTTGAACACACTGAACTTTTTCAACGCGGTATAGGTGAGGGCACGGACGTTGTTGATAAGGAAATGTACACATTCACGGACAGAGGCGACCGTTCGATAACTTTGCGCCCCGAAAACACGGCGTCGGTTGTGCGCGCTTACTTGCAGAATAAACTTTACGCGAACGCGGGGCTTGTGAAACTTTTTTATATCGGTTCGATGTTCCGCTACGACAGACCGCAGGCGGGACGGCTTCGCGAGTTTCATCAATTTGGCGTGGAGGCATTGGGCGAGAAAAATCCTGCCGTCGACGCCGAGATAATTTTATTGGCTTGGGAATTTTTGAAGGGCTTGGGACTCGACGATTTGAAGTTGAAAATTAACACCGTCGGTTGCCCCGCATGTCGCCCGATTTTCCGCAGGAAACTTACGGAATATTTCACGGAAGAGGCTGACGAACTTTGTAGCGATTGTCGGCGACGTTTAGAAAAAAATCCGCTGAGGATTCTCGATTGCAAAGTTGACGGCTTAAAAGAGTTCATGGAGGACGCGCCTAAGATTGAAACTTGCTTATGCGACGATTGCCGCGAACATTTTAACTCGCTGAAAAAATTTTTGACGGAGGCGGGCGTCGAGTTCACGGTTGATAATCGGCTGGTGCGCGGGCTCGACTATTACACGAAAACAGCTTTTGAAATTCAATACGCGCCGCTTGGTGCTCAATCGGCAGTGGCGGGCGGCGGTCGTTACGACGGGCTGATAAAAGAAATCGGCGGCGATGATACTCCGGCAGTCGGATTTGCGGCGGGCTTGGAACGAATTTTGCTCGCGCTGGAGTTGCAAAATTTATTGCCCGCGCAGAATAAAAAAATCGCCGCGTTCGTCGTGAGTGGCGGGGCGGCGGCTGATGTCTACGCGTTTAAACTTTTGACAGATTTAAGACGTAAAAATATTTCGGCGGCAATGGACTTCGGCAAAAAAAGTATGAAGGCTCAGATGAAGGCGGCGGCTAAGTCGGGCGCAAAGTTCGCGTTGATTATCGGCGAGGACGAAGTCGCAACCTCAACCGTCACAATAAAAAATTTGGAGACCGCTACGCAAGAAAAAATCCCCGTCGCTGAAGTCTCCGCTAAAATTATTTAAAAAAGTTCTTGGTGTCTTCAATCAAATTTTCTTGAGCGAAAATAGCCGCCTCGAAAATCGTTAAATTATCCGTCGACGCGCCCGAAGTTTGCATTGACAGCAACGCGCCGTCCGCGTCCAAAATAATTTCTTCCAACGTGACATGCCTATCGCCTGAAGGTGCGTCGCGAATTTTTTTTGCGCTCAGAATGCGAATCAAAACGTACTTGCAATCGTGCTCCCTTGCGGCGGCAACAAATTCCTCAGCGTCATCGTCGAAAAGATTTTCTTCGTCAAGCTCAATACTCTGCGCGGTCGCGAAAGTCAACTTGCCAAAATGATTTTGTAAGCTGTCGTCGAGGGCGTTCAAAATAAGTTCCTCGTCGGATTTGTGGAAGCTGTCTTTAAGGAGCAAAATCGGCGCAACGTAAATCGGCGCATTAATTTTATCCCGCGCCTCGTAATTCAGAGTGCCACCCGCCGCGTAATAATCACGAATCGCGCAGTCAAGATAAACCGCCATTTTATGTTCAAAGTGATTACTCGTGTGGCTCGGCTCGCATTCCAAAACTTTGCCGAATTGAACATAACCGAGCTTGCTGAGGGATTTTTTAATAATATCACCCTTCATCACGACGCGAGTTAAATCGATTTTATTTTCGTAGGAGGCGGCGAAGGCTTTGGAACCAATCGCAGGCGCGCCGAAAGTTATAATTTTAAGCCGCTCCGTTGGAACGCCAGAATCAGCCAAACGAATTGCCGCGAGAGTTGCGACCGCTCCGCCTAAACTGTGCCCCGTTATGTAAAGCGTCTCGCGAGGATTTTTTTTTAGGGAAGTTATCAACTGCTCGGCAAGCCCGTCACTCAAAACCGCGTCGGCATAATCGCGGAAGCCCTTGTGCACGAAAATTTCATCTTTGGAAACTTTTTCCTTATCAAGCGGCGTACCGTCCAAATGAACTCGCCCGACGCGAAAGTCAACCTCGACATCCTTAAGATTTTCGGTGCCCGCGATTGTCAAGATTTTTATGTCGCCCTTGCTGACAAGATAAGCTTTTGTCTCGACGCGATTATTTTTTGACGCGAGCTTTTCAATTTGCCAGCCGCGAGTCGTGAGCATTGAACGCGTAAAAAAACTGTTATCGTCGCTGTAAGCTCCCACTGAACACACCGCGCAAATCAATCTTATCTCCGCCGCGTCAAGTTCGTCAGCCGCGCAGGTTGAACAATTCAGTAAGAAAATCAGCGCGAGCAAAAATTTTTTCATCACGTTAAATTTTCCTCGACGACCTCGACGCCATGTTTAATACAGTCGGGGCACGAACAAAGCATTTTACCGGTATCCGCGCCCTTAAGTTCACGGCAGATAATCGCGCCGCTTTTTTTACGGAAACTCGTCAGCATAGCCTTAGAAATTTTCATAGTCGACGCTTTAGATTTTGGCGAATTCAAATTGCCGGTGCTGTTCTTCAAACCCGCGATTAAAAGCCCGCCCGTCAACGCGCCGCAAACGCCATCCATCGTGCCCATCCCGAAGCCGTAACCTTCCGTCGCTTTGAATAAAGTTTCCGGCGGAACGTCAACCAAATCCGCGCAGGCAACCGCTACCGATTGCGAACAGCTGAACCCTTTACGGTGCAACTCGTCCGCCAATTTAATTCTCTCGCTCATGTTAAATCTCTCCTTTATCATGCAAAGAAACTTTTTAACTTATCCAGTACCAAACGGAAAAAAGATTTCTGCTCAACGTCCGCCGTCGTCACAACGTCAACCGAAGCCGCCTCTCGTCCGTCTGGTAACACCACGCGAATTTTCCCAATCGTCTCGCCGCTGGTTATCGGTGCCGTCAATTCCGCAGGTAAATCATAAACAATTTCATAAGCGTTATCGTTGCCCTCGAAGACCGGCATAATTATTTCGCCCGCAGTTTTAACTTGCATTGACTTGCGCCGCCCAGAAACTATCGGCAATGTCTTAACAACTTGTCCCGGCTCAATCAACGTTTGACTCGACACGCGCCCGAATCCGTAATCAAGCAAGAAAATCGAATCGTTCCAGATATACAAGCTATCAAGCACGACCGCGATTAATTGAACGCCGTTTTGTTTAGCCGCCGTGACCAAGCAACGCCCCGCCGCGTCGGTGTAGCCCGTCTTAATGCCGTTGCAACCGCGATACAGCCAAAGCATTTGATTTTCATTGCGCAAAAGTTTCGTGTCGTCGTGAATCCAACCGAATGAAACTTCCTTAGTCGCGCAAATTTCCTCGAAGTGAGGCAAGCTGAATCCATACTTAGCCATAATCGCCAAGTCGCGAGCCGTCGTGTAGTGATTGGAATCGGGCAAACCGTTGGCGTTCGTGAAGTTCGTATTAACCGCGCCAAGTTCGTGAGCTTTTTGGGTCATGCGGGCGGCGAAGTCGGGAACATTTCCGCCGCAGTGTTCGGCAATAGCAATCGCGCCGTCGTTACCGGAAATTAACATCATACCGTAAAGCAAATCGCCGAGCGGAATTTTTTCGCCGACATCAAGCCAAAGCGTCGAGCCTTCCGCGTTGTAAGCACCGGAGCCGACAGTAACAATCTCATCAAGTTGGTTACTTTCGAGCGCGGTTATCAGCGTCATCATCTTAGTTGTACTGGCTGGGAACATTCTTTGGTCGGGGTTACGTTCGTAGAGAATGTGTCCGGTTGACGCCTCGATAACGATAGCCGCCGTCGCCGTCACGTTAGGCAAGGCGTCATCAGCGGCAACGGGGCGCGTGTTTTGAATCGGAGTAACGGAATATCCGGGGTTAAGCCCTGAATTTTCGGAAGTCAAAGTTTGCATCGGGCGAGCAACTTCTCCGCGAGGAGCCTCGTCTAATCGCATTAACTCCGACGCGGGCATTCTGCCTTCGGGTGCCGCCTCTACGCTGAAAATTATGAATGAAGTTGAAATTATCGCCGCCAAAAATTTTTTTAAGTTCAAGTGCATCACTCCTCTGAAAGTATTCTGTTGATTATAAATTCGCCGTGCCGCCTTGTCAAAAAAAATCCCCGCGCTTTGCAGGGCTTCAATACAGGCGAACATTTTCCGCGCCCAATAAATTTTTAAGTTCGTTGCGCAGTTCGGAGCTGTCATAAATTTTTTCATTAAGCTTACGCCATTTGCCGCTGCGATTCAGAAAAACTTGATTCAAACCCGCGTGTGAGTCAAAAATTTTTTTCAATTTTTTAGCCGTGTTGGGATTGTCAATCTGCGCGGGTATCGTCAACCAAAAATCTGCCGCATAAGATTCTGCCGCCGTAACTTTGTTTGCTAAAATTTGAAGCGAATCAGATGCGCTCTCGACGCGCCCGTCCACTACGACGATTTCATCAACAAACAAAACAGCGAGGCTTTGATTAAAAACGTTCGGGAAAATCGTAACGTCAACCTCGTCATCAAAATCCTCCAACCTGAGCCGCGCCATCGTATCGCCTTTCCTAGTTATGATTCGTCGCACGTCCGTTATAATCCCGCCGACTTTGACGCGCTTATCTAAACGTTTAGCCAAATCCTTAATCTTGGTAAGCGTGGAAAATTTTTCGCGAAAGTCATTAAGAGGATGCCCCGATACGTAAAAGCCGAGCGTCTCTTTTTCCCACGCCAAAATTTTTTTGAGCGAATATTCTTTGTCATCCAATCGCGTAAGAATCATCTCGTGAAGGTCTTCGCCGTTAAAAAGATTTATTACGCCGTTTTGTTTATCCATCTGACTTTTGGTAGCCGCCGATAGCAGAGAATCCAATGACGCAAGTAAATCTGCCCGCCGTTTTTCTAAGCCGTCGAACGCCCCGCATTTAATCAAACTTTCTAAACTATGTCTTGGGATTTTTTTTACGTCGACTCGCTCAAAAAAATCTTCCATATTTTTAAACCTGCCGGATAATCGTTCGTCAAGAATATTTTTAACCGCTAAATCGCCGAGACTTTTTATCGCCGACAAACCAAAGCGAATACTATTGCCTTCAACCGTGAAATTTTTATCACTCGCATTTATATCGGGCGCAAGAACTTTAATTCCCATTCGCCGCGAAAGCTCAATGTAACCCGTAATCTTCTCAACGTCCTGCGCATTAGTCATCATCGCCGCCATAAACTCTGCTGGATAATGCGCCTTTAAATACGCCGTCTGCCAAGCCAAAAGTCCATACGCCGCCGAATGCGATTTGTTAAAGCCGTAATCCGCGAAGTGCGTCAGTAACTCAAAAATTCTCTCCGCCAAAGATTTTTCGACGCCGTTTGATTCACAGCCCCGCAAAAAATTTTCCTTCTGCGCGAGCAATATATCTGCTTTTTTCTTGCCCATTGCCCGCCGTAAAATATCCGCTTGCCCCAGCGTGAATCCCGCCAACGTCTGAACAATCTGCATGACTTGTTCTTGATATAAAATCACGCCGAACGTTTCTTTAAGTATCGGCTCCAATTTCGGGTGCAGATATTGCGGAGTTTTACGTCCGTGTTTGCCCGCGATAAAATCTTCAACCATTCCCGAACCTAAAGGTCCCGGTCTGTACAGCGCGACGGTGGGGATTAAGTCCTCGAAACTTTCCGGGCGCAACTCTTTAACTAACGCCGTCATGCCCGCCGATTCCATTTGAAAAACCGCGCCCGTTTCGCCCGCCGATAACATTTTCGCCGTTAATTCGTCGCGCAACGGAATTTTATTCGCCGTCAATTCTACGCCTCGCGAAATTTTTATGTTATCAAACGTATTCGCCATAATCGTCAACGTCCGCAAGCCCAAGAAATCCATCTTTAAAAGTCCGAGCTCTTCGATTTTATCCTTGTCGTATTGCGTGACGATAACGCCGTTTGACATTTGCAACGGAACAACATCACGGATCGGCTCTCTAGAGATGACGACACCCGCCGCGTGAACAGATGAATGTCTCGGCAAGCCTTCAAATTTCCTCGCGATGTCGATAATCTTTTTTGATTCGGGATTGGTATCGTATTCGGCGCGGAATTCTTTGGATTTTTTCAACGCTTCGTCAATCGTAATGTTCAAGACGTTTGGAATCATGCTGACGAGGCGCGTGCTCACGGAATAAACCATGTTAAGCACGCGGGTAGCGTCGCGAATCGCCGCCTTAGTCGTCAAAGTCCCGAACGTTATAATTTGCGAAACTTTATCCGCGCCGTATCTGTTTTTAACGTATTCAATGACCTCATCGCGGCGAAGGTAACAAATATCAACGTCAATATCGGGGAGCGTGACGCGTTCGGGATTAAGGAAACGTTCAAAGAGCAAATTATATTTGAGCGGGTCGAGTTCGGTAATTTCCAAAATGTAAGCAACGATACTGCCCGCCGCCGAGCCACGTCCGGGACCGACTGGAATTTTATTTTGCCGCGCAAAGTTTATGAAGTCCCAGACAATCAGAAAGTAGCCGTCGTAGCCCATGTCGTGAATAATTTTCAACTCATAATCGAGCCGCGCTTTAACTTCGTCAGTAATAATCGGATAACGTTCGCGGATTTTTTTATCGCAGAGCCCGCGCAGATATTCAGCATCAGTATAACCTTCGGGCAAAGGAAATTCGGGCATTTGAAACTTTCCAAATTCAAGCTGAACGTTGCAACGCTCGGCGATTTTTAAAGTATTGTCGCAAGCTTTGGGCGTATCGTAAAAAAGTTCGCGCATTTCCTCTGCCGACTTCAGATAATAATTATCCGAGAAAAATTTAAATCGTTGGTCGTCGGTAATAGTCGAGCTCGTTTGAATGCACAACAAATATTCATGAAACTCGCCATCCTCGCGGCGCACGTAATGGGTATCGTTCGTGGCGACCAGCGGGACATTTAACTCTGCGGAAAGTTTTTTAAGAGCTTCGCGAACTTTATCCTCTTCCTTTTCTTCGAGGTGGTGATTTTGTATCTCCAAAAAAAAATTATCCCGCCCGAAAATATCAACATACTCTGCGATAAGTTCTTTAGCTTTATCAAAATCTTTGTTGATGATTGCGTGAGGAATTTCCCCCGCGACGCACGCACTTAACGCGATAAGTCCCTCGTGATATTCGCGGAGGATTTCTTTGTCGACACGCGGACGATAATAAAAACCTTCAAGACCAGCAAAACTCGCCAGCTTAACGAGATTTTTATAACCCGTATTATTTTCGGCAAGCAGGACGAGATGAAAATATTTTACGCCGTTAATTTCCTCGCGAAGAAACCGAGACGCAGGCGCGACGTAAACCTCACAGCCGATAATCGGTTTAATGCCGCGCTTCACTGCTGCCTTATAAAAATCAATGACGCCGTACATCGTGCCGTGATCCGTTATCGCCAGAGAATCCATGCCGAGATTTTTAGCCGCGTCGAGTAAATCGTTAATGCGAGCCGCGCCGTCGAGGAGGCTGTATTCCGTGTGAACGTGCAAGTGAACAAAATCCATAAATTATTGCCTCCCGTCGAAATTTTCTGTGATTATATCAGAGCCGCGCAGATTGTTCAAATTCCTGTTGCGCCGATAAAAATTTTTGATATAATGCGGGCGGAACGGAAGGGAGGTAATTATGTTCAAGAAAGTTTTAATCTGCGCGGTATTGACAACAGCTTTGATGATTGGCGGTTGCGGCGAAGAAAAAATTATCGGGACGCCCGAAAAAGCTATCCTTGCTTACGCCGAAACCGTCATGACCGGCACGAGTGAAAATTTATCGGAGGCGGGCTTCGTTGCGGATAATCAAAAAGAGATTCGCCACGCTATGACTAAAAAATTTATCAGTTCTATGGAAAATATCGTGCCGCTCAACGACGACAGCGCGGAACAACTTACTAAAATTTATTTCGATAAACTCAAGGGCAATGTGACGTTCAAAGCGACGCTCAAAAAAGATGACGCCAATAATCCGATTGTCGAACTCACTGCCACGCCGATTGACCAAGTCGCCTCCGCTAAGTCCGCAGGTAAAAATGACGAGTTCATTGCGCTTATCGGCATGATTGGAAAACTCAAATCCGAAGGCGCGACCGACGACCAAATTAAAGAAAATTCTGATGTTCAAAAGCTTGCAGTCGCCGCCATTGGGAAAACTATCGACGCCCTTTCTTTTCAGCCCGAACAAACTTTTGAAGTGCCTTGCCACAAAATAAAAGGTTCCGACGGAAATACGCATTGGGCTCCCGCTGACGGCGACGCGCTTATCAATTTCCTCACGGGGCAAAGTTAATTCGGCAGTACAAAACTTATCATAAAGATTTTTGATTGGAGGATGTTTTTAATGGTTAGAAAAATTTTATTTGGAGCTTTGACGCTCCTGCTCGCGCTGTGCATGGTAGGTTGCGGCGGCAAAAAAGACGAGGGCGGCGACGCTAAAAAAGACGACGCGAAAGTTGAAGTTGCGGCTCCGGAATTCGGCGCGGATAAGGCAGTTCTTGCTTACGCGCAACTCTACGCTTACGGCGTCATCGAGGACGAGAATCAAAAAGCGGCAGGCATGACTGAAGCCGACATCGAGAAAGTCCAAGAGCAAGTTATCGCCCCGTTGGTCGAAGCTTTCAAACAGTATCCGCTCAGTGAGGAAAGCGTCGCGGAAATGACAGGGCAATATATCGCCAAGCTCCATGCCGGTATGGACATGAAGACGACGATTAAAAAAGACGACAAAGAACACCCCGTCGTTGAACTCACCGCTACGACACTCAATCAGGAAGGCGCAAATAAAGTTGCCGAGAACAATGCTGACTTGGTCGCGCTCGGAACTGCTTACGGCGAACTTCAAGCGCAAGGTTTGACGGAAGAACAACTTAAAGCCAGCCCCGAATTCCAACAGTTCGCGCTCGAATCAATCGACAAGTTCATCAACGAGTTCCCGCTCAATCCCGAATCCAGCATTGAAGTTACTTGCGAAGTCGTCGAAGGTTCCGACGGTAAAACTTATTGGGCTCCGCAGGATCCCGAAGCGATTGCCAAATTCGTTACCGGGCAGAAATGATTAGTGGTCAGGGTTCAGGGGACAGGGATTAGGGATTAGGGTTTTGCTGCCCCCTGCTCCCTAAAACCTAATCCCTGATCCCTAGAATGGTTAGTGGTTAGGCTTTCTAATCGCTAACCTTTTTTTTTAAAGGAGTTGAAGGAGATGCATTTGCTAAGGAAATTTTTTGTGCTTGCAATTTTTTTGATGACGGCGTTGACGGCGGCGGGTTGCGATGACACTGCTGAAGACGGCGTTCCAAATCGCGTGGCTAAATCGGCGTCTTTCGAGGACACTTACCAATCAGGCGACACGTGGCTTGTTCAATGGTATATTTGCGGTTCGGACTTGGAGACGGAAGCCGGTGCGGCTACGGCGGATTTGCAAGAGTTGTTGGAAGTAAAACTCCCTGCCAATGTAAAATTTTTGATTCAGACGGGCGGCTCCAATCAATGGCAAAACAATGTTGTATCGAGCGGCGCGGTTGAACGTTTTCTTTACGACGAGAACGGACTTCAACGCATTGCGACTTTGAACGATGCCGACATGGGACAAGTCAACACGCTTGCCGATTTCATTAGCTTTGGTAAAGAAAATTACACTGCCGACCATAAAGTTTTTGTATTCTGGGATCACGGCGGCGGTTCGGTTGCGGGTGTTTGCTTAGACGAACGCACGGGCAACATGTTAAGTTTGAACGACTTGCGTTCCGCATTTGCCGCTGTTTATGAAGCGTCGAATGAAAATCCGCCGTTTGAACTTATCGGCTTTGACGCGTGCCTCATGGCGACTTACGACACAATCAACGCTCTTGACGGTTTCACGCGCTACGTTACGGCGTCGGAGGAAGTTGAACCCGGTATCGGTTGGAATTACAAAGGCTGGGTTGGCGCACTCGCTCAAAATCCTGCAATGGGCGGCGCGAAACTTGGGCAGACGATTTGCGATACTTACATGGACGCTTGCGAAAGTTATTGGGTTGATGACACGGCGACGCTTTCCGTTATCGACCTCGCGCAACTTCCCTACCTCCGCAACGCTTACGAAGCTTTTGGGCTTGAGGCTCTTCGTGCGGCTTATAAAAACCCCAGAAATTTTTTCTCCAACTTCGGACGCGGTGCCGCGCAGGCTGAAAATTACGGCGGCAACACTCGCCAGAGCGGTTACACAAACATGGTTGACATTGTCGACCTCGCGAAGGGCAACAAATCCATTCTCCCCAATACCGCCGATAAACTTATCAGCTCGGTTGATGATGCGGTTATTTACAAAGTCAGCGGCGCATACCGCAGTCGTGGCGGCGGCTTATCGAGTTTCTATTCTTACAGCGGCGACGAACAAACTTTAGTCGCTTACCTCAATCAAGAATCCGCGCCCATTCCCCAAAAACTTTTGTACTACTATCTCATTTACGGCGAACTTCCTGCCGATGTTGTTCCGTTGCTTGACGGCGATACTTTAGTTACTCCCGCGCCGACGACTCCTCCTCCGCAACGTCAAGAGATTTTCCAAATTTCTCAGCTGGAAGATTTCCCCGTTCAAATGGATAAGGACGGTAATGCTTTCGTTAAGCTCACGCCCGAACAAATGGAACTCCTTTCGAGCGTTCACTGCCAGTTGGCTTATATTAGTGTCGATGATGATGTTGTCCTTTATCTCGGTAGCGACGCCGATATTAACGCTGATTGGGACGCGGGCATTTTTACCGATAACTTTCGCGGCGTCTGGCCTATGCTTGACGGGCACCCCGTTTACGTTGAAATTACTGAGGAAAATGACGGCTACAATCTTTACTCAATCCCGATTAAACTTAACGGCGTCGAATGCAATTTGCAAGTCGCTTACGTCTACGCCGATGAAAAATATTACATTCTCGGCGCACGCAAAGGCTTAGACAGTCACGGCATGAGCTCCCGCGAACTTATCAAGCTCCGCAGTGGCGATGAAATTACGACGCTCCATTACGGCATGACGATTTCCGGCAACGACGAAGATTTTACGCAGGTTGAAGTTGATACGTTTACAATCGGCGACGACCCGCAAGTTAAAGACGAACCGCTCGGCGACGGCAATTACGGTTACGCTTTTGATTTTGTCTCGCCGACCGCAGAAGACAGTGCAACGTCTAACTTTATCATGTTCACGATTTCTAACGGCGAAATTACTACGGACATCAGCATTCAAGATTAAGGAGCGAATAAATTTTGGCTGATAAGAAAATAGAAATTGAAGAGGACAAGACGCCGGACTTCCCGAAGCGCACGAATCAATTAATTGCGTTGACGGCTTTGATATTGGCAATCTGCGCGACGTTTTCTTCACTGTACGCGGGCGCGAACGCTAGCAAAGGAATTTTGGCGCAAAGTCAAGCGTCGGACGGCTGGGCTTATTATCAGGCAAAGAGCATTAAGGAAGAGCTTTACAAAATGCAACTTGAATCTTTGCAGGTTGACCCGCCCGATAACGTCGACCCGGTGAAATTAAGCGTGCTTGAACAAAAATATCAGCAGACGATTGACCGTTACGACGGCGAGCAAGCAGAGATAAGAAAAGCCGCCAATCAAAAGGAATTGGAACGAGATCACTTCCTCGAATTGAACAGAGGCTTTGCGGGCGCGTTGACGTATCTGCAAATCGCAATTCTATTGACTTCCCTCGCCGGACTTATGAAACAAATTTATTTCTGGTACGCGGGAATTGCAATCGGCGCATTCGGGATATTTAATTTTGTTCAGACGATGTCTATGGTGTAAGCATGAAAAATTTTTTCGCGACGATAATTTTCTTTCTGATTGTTGTAATGAATTTGTCCGCGCAGGCAGCGGGCGAGCCTAAAATTTTAGCGGACTCGGCGATATTGGTTGAGGCGACAACGGGGCGAATCATCTACGAAAAAAATGCCGACGCCGAACGTGAGCCTGCCAGTATGACTAAAATGTTGACGTGCATTCTCGCGCTGGAGAAACTTAATCCGCTTGAAGAAATTACCATGAGCCAAGCGGCAGTCACGACGGAGGATAACACGCTTAATTGGACAGTGGGCGATTCCGTCAGCGCACGCGATATGGTTACGGCTGTGATGTTAGTTTCGGAAAATGGCGGCGCGGTTGCTCTTGCGCAAGCTGTCGCGGGGAGCACTTCGGAATTCGCAGACATGATGAACGACAAAGCTAAGGTTATCGGCTGTAAGGATTCGCATTTCGTGAACCCGAACGGCTTGCCCAATTCCAATCACTACTCGACGGCGGCTGATATGGCACGCATTGCCGTTTACTGCATGAAAAATTCCGAGTTCCGCGAAGTTGTCGGTACGCGGCGCACTTCGATTCGCTGGATTCGGCCTAAGGAAAAATGGGCGGAGCTTAACAACACCAACGAACTTTTGGGCAAGTACAAAGGCGCGAACGGAGTCAAAACCGGTTGGACGACGGCGGCGGGCGGATGTTTAGCGGCGAGTGCCAAACGCGGCGAGGTTGAACTCATTGCGGTTGTGATGCATTCGCCCGATCACGATACGCGCTTTGATGACGCGGCGGCTCTTTTCAATTACGGCTTTGAACGCGTGCGCATGGTTGACGGCATTGAGAGCGAACGCACGGAGAAAACTGTATTCGTTCAAGGCGGCAAGCAAGCGACTTTACGCGTCGGCTTAGAGGAGAATTTAAATTTCCCGTTGATGGCGGGCGAAGACCCTAAGCTTTTGAAAGTTACTTACGACCTGCCGAAAATTGTTGACGCGAGTAAAGGTATCCGCGCAGGAGAAATTTTAGGCGAGGCGGTTTTGAATTACAATGGCAAGCCCGTAGCGCGAAGACCGCTTGTAGCTCGCGAGGATGTTTCCGAAGGATTTAGTTTAGGTTCGTTATTCGTGAGCCTCGCTGCGCCTTTCTTTGATGAATAAAAAAATCCCCTGCGTAAAAATCTGCGCGGGGGAAAATTTTTTTTTAGTGAGCCATTGCCTTACGATAAGCCGTTGCCGCGTTCAAAAGTTTATGGTCGATGATTTTTTTATCTACAAGATTTCTGGGCAAGTCTTTATAGTCTTTTGAATTGGTGAACTTTGCCCATTCGTTTTCGAGGGCGCGAATCGTCCAAATATATTTTTCCATAATGTCTTCGGGCGTATCGGGTTGTTCGTCCGAATTTTTTTGCGTGGGAGAATTTGTTTCGTTAAAATTTTCGTTGGAAGTTTCATTGGAAGTTTGAATCGACTGATTAACTTCGCCGCCGCCGGAAATATCTTGTGAAACATTTGACGAAACGCCGCCTGCCGCGACATTGCCGCCGCCTTGACCGAGCGCGGAAAGTTCAGACATTGCCTCCGACGAAGCTTTAACCATTGCCCGCGTCATGACTTCGCGCGCCTCTTCTTTTGACTTAGCTTTTTTGAGTTCGGATTTGAGTTCCTCGCGAGCGTCGTCGGCATGCTTGGCTTTCTTGTAAGTCTTGGGGTCGTTGACGCGCAGGAAGCCCATTTCCTCATCGGTGAGCTTTTGACCCGCTTGGAGTTTTTTCTTGATGAGCGCGAGTTTTTGCGCCTTAGCTTGGTCGGTTGAGGCTTTAGCCGCCTCGCGGAGTTTGTCGAACGTCGAAGTTGTCATCGATATAAAATTGCCGTTCGCGTTCGTGAGCGTCTGTCCCGTTCGTATCTTGTGTTTCGCGGCGAAGGTTAAATTCTGTCGCTTGACGTAAGAGCTGAGAGTTCCGATTGTCGCAAAATCCATTTTAATCGCCTCCTTGCAAATCCCTAAAAAAAATTTCCTCATACTGCGATTATATTTTACAAGACGCCGCGCAGATTCGCAACTAAATTTAACAGCGGGCTTGCAATTTCTTTGCGTGTGAAATACAATTCAAGCCGTTTGAAATTTTTCCGCTTTAGTTTTTTAAGGAGTGGTTGCAATGATACTTGAACGCTTAGAGACTTTGCCGGTTGGCTCGTTCCATTATAAACTTTTGGTCGTAACGGGATTGGGCTGGCTCTTCGACTCGATGGACACGGGATTAATTTCGTTCGTGTTGCCGATTTTGGCGAAGGAATGGGGTTTAACTCCTGAGCAAGTCGGTTGGATAGGGAGCGTCGGCTTAATCGGCATGGCATTGGGCGCGGTATTAGCGGGGACGATTGCCGATAAATTCGGGCGTAAAAATGTTTTCGCGGCGACGGTAATTTTATACAGCGTGGCAACGGGACTCTGCGCGGTGGCGTGGAGTTATGAATCGCTGTTGGTTTTTAGATTTTTAGTCGGCTTTGGATTAGGCGGAGAGTTGCCTGTTGCGGCGACGCTTATGAGTGAATACGCGCCAACACATCTGCGCGGACGATTTATAGTTTTGCTGGAAAGTTTTTGGGGCGTCGGCTGGCTGGTCGCGGCTTTGATTTCTTATCTGCTGATTCCAAAATTCGGTTGGCAAGTTGCGTTTATAATCGGAGCATTGCCCGCGCTGTACGTCTTTTTAATTCGTTTACACATGCCCGAATCAATCCGCTATTTAATTTCAAAGGGCAGAGTTGATGAGGCGCGTCAAATAATTTTATCACTGGAGAAAAAATTGGGCGTGCCGAGCAGACCGTTTGATAAAGAATTCAAAGAAGAGGCGACGCCGATTTTCAAACTGAACGTGTTCACGCTCTGGACGAAAACTTTCCGTGTGCGGACGTTAATGCTGTGGATTGCGTGGTTCGGAATTGTCTTCAGCTACTACGGAATATTCATGTGGTTGCCGTCGATAGTTTTCTCGCAAGGTTTCGAGGTCGTGAAAACTTTTGAATACGTGTTGATAATGACGCTGGCGCAGTTGCCGGGCTACTTCGCGGCGGCGATTTTGGTTGATATAATCGGGCGACGCTACACGTTGTCGACTTTCCTTTTGATGTCGGGTATCTGCGCTTACTTCTTCGGGAATGCGACGGCTAGTTATGAAATTTTAGGCTGGGGCGCGGCGATGAGTTTCTTTAATCTCGGAGCTTGGGGCGTCATCTACACTTACACGCCCGAACTTTATCCGACGGCGATTCGTGCTTTAGGTTCGGGTTGGGCGGCAGGCTTTGGGCGTATCGGCGGCATGATCGCTCCCATGCTTGTCGGCGTATTATTATTCCACAGCGTGCAGATGAATTTAATTTTCGTGATGTTCGCGTCGGTTTTCGTTATTGTTTCGCTGGTTGTCCTCAGCTTAGGCATTGAAAGCAAAAAGAAATCGCTTGAAGAGATTGATGCCTCGTTCAAAATTAAGACGACCTGAAAATTTCTTCCAACAAAAAATCCCGCCGAGCTTTTCGACGGGATTAATTTTTTTGTCCGCGCAGTTTTATTTCTTACTGTAAGTGATGAGATTATTTTCTTTGGTTAAAGTTGCTGAAGTGTCGAGCTGTGCCGTTGGCAAATAACTTTTACTTTCAACCAAATCATCAAGCTGATTATCGGTCGAAAAATTATTATCATCTTCGAGGAACCAA